>JAJDCW010000241.1 GCA_029260635.1 Phycisphaeraceae bacterium
CAAGCCCGAACTATCACACATGGGGAGCCA
The DNA here is from genome assembly GCA_029260635.1 of Phycisphaeraceae bacterium. Lineage (GTDB taxonomy): Bacteria > Planctomycetota > Phycisphaerae > Phycisphaerales > Phycisphaeraceae > JAJRRS01. The sequence goes on from JAJDCW010000241.1 coordinate 31, forward strand.
TCGGTTTGGCCGCTCTGACGGGGTCCTTGGTTCTTCCGAAATATCTATTAAGAATCCATAGATCACCCGGCCTCTCACGGACCAAGGGCGACAGCCCGCCCCCAAAGGGGCGGGCACATCCATTCACCGATGAATCTGTGATGCGAGGATCGCATCGTGGATCTGCCTGAGGTCGGGCAGGTCGATGTCGTCGATACCATGATCAATCGGTCGCTTGGGCTGGTTGAACACTGTCTGATTGAGCAGGAAGTGATGGGCTCTAGCTAAGAGCCGAACCATCACAGGTAAATCGTCTGGGGTGAACCGGGTTGATGAATGCCATGATCCCGATGTGTCTTGCCCACGCCGCAGCAGGATCACCCGGTATTGTGGCGGTCCATGCTCATCTTGAATGGTGTGTCGTTGCATAATCATGCAATCGATCGCTGCGGATCGGTATACCTTTCGTATCTGTGCCATCTTTCATCTGCCTCCTTGTGGTAAGTCCTTGGCGGACTTCTTCCCGTTAGGAAGAAGAGGTCCGGCATGTCCTCATTCACAAGCCAGCCACACGCCCCAGTGGCCGACGGCAACGTCGTCGGCCGCGTGCCACGACATCATCATCAGATACACCGATGATGAATGGATGAGGGGATCACTCCCCACACCACCCTCGCCGATCCTGGTCCGGCATCACCGGCTCGAAGTCATCGGGTGAATTGGGATCTGACGGGATACCCGCCAACGCTTCCCAGACCCGCATCGCGCTGACCCGCTCAAGCTCCTCGATAGGCAAGCCACCACGGACACGGTACCCATCACGCCTAATAGGTCGTACCCGTACCGGCACAGGCAGGTCCTCGAATTCGAGACGCAGTCGATCGAAGTCTTCGTGGTTGTCCTTGGATTCGTTGTTGGTATGTCGTGTTTGTTTCATTTGTTTGACCTCCGGGCTGGTTCGCCCATCGCGCAGCGAACCAGCGGATAGATCGTCCATTGGCGGTGCCCCCGGAGCGGAGCCTTCGATAAAGGTTTCGGCAGATCGGCCGATACCTTTACGAGAGAGGCTCTGCGTGGGGAGTACCGCACGGTGCGTTCGCCGTTTTCGGTGAACTCGCCCCGCCCCCTAGGGCGTTAGCACCACTTAGGATCAGATCACTGCGCAGCAGCAATAATTTTAGTCTCAATAATCCATATAGTCGCTTTTTGTGACCGCCGGTAACTCGTTGTAACAGGCAGCCTTGTGTTGGCCGGCGGGAATGAGTTTTGTGACATATCCAGAGGGTTTTGTGAGCATTTTGTGACGAGTTTTGTGACACATCCAGAACCGAAAAACACATAAACAACGTGACCTACACGTGACCGTATGGAGAGCATCAATACGAAGATAGGTATGGCAATGCCCGGCCGCCGCCGGTCTAGAGGACTATGACTGGATACACGGGTTGGCGACCCATGCCACGCGGTCAATACCGCTCTCGGGGCGAGTACCGCGTCGCCTCCATCTTGGATAGAGCCGGGATGACCTATCAGTATGAACCACGGTTGATCCTGACCGATCCGGCTCAAAAGGACAGACACGCCCCGCATGAACAATGGACCCGGCCGGACTTCTACCTCCCTGATCACCGCGGTGTCATTGAGTATGCCGGCCGGATGGACCTGCCGGAATACCGTCAACGGCACGATGAGAAGAAGCGCCTTTACGAACTGAACGGCTTGCGATGTTACGAAGTGTTCCCCGAGGACCTGAAGCGTCCTCATTGGGATGCACGGCTACTCGATGCGATCATCGAGGCCAGTTGGAAACCCCAACCCGCAACAAAGCAGCCCCGGCCTCACCGAACATTTTATAAGGTTGGGACGTCACGGGTCCCCGCATGGCACCCGACTATATCCTACTGGCCCCGGACTGGGTGAGTCTCGGTCAGTATTACCTCGTCGACTTCTTCCTGGCCTTTACATTCTTTCTGGCGATCAGCTTCGCCGTCCTGAGCCGCCGGTTCGATCACGCACGGGCCACCGCAGCGATGTCGGCCTCGCTCGGTGCCGCTTTAGCACTGGGGCTGGTTACTTGGGAAGTCCGCTCCGGTTGGCGGCTACAGGACCTCGGTCCCATCGCCGCAGGCTTCGCGCTGATCGTGCTGGCGATCGTCATCCATCAGGCCATCCGCAAGCTTGGCGGTGACTGGGCGGGAGGCGCCGTCGCTTTGGGAGCCGTGATGCTGATCGGGCTGGTCCTTGATATCCCATGGCTTGCCAGTAATGGCACCGTCAGTGCAATCGCCACACTAGCCTTGCTAGTAGGAACCGGTTTGTGGATGCTCCACCACACCCCCGGGTCCGGAGCACGGCTTGCGGGTGCGGCGGCGGCTTTACCCTGGTCGCAGCGCGGCGGCAGGCAAGTTTTGAACGAGGCCCGGGCCACCCAACAGCAGGTCTACGACGTCGATAATGTTCAGCGGGTGGAGAGACAACTAAAACGGTCGCTAGATCAACTGGAACAGGCAACACGCCCATCACCTAATCCCGCCCCCGGTGGTCCCACTCTGGGTACAAACGATCGGATCGAATCGATCCGTCGCCAACTGGCTGAACTGATCCCCGTCGAAGGGCAGGTCACACGCCGTCTTGCCGATCTCCGGGCCCGGGCCGTGCTCGCTGAGAAAGGGCATCTGGCTAGGCTACGGAAGTTGACCGGCCAGATCCCAAAGATGACACCCGACCAGGCCCGCATCGGAGCGATGCAAGTCAGAGCGGCGTACAAGGAAGCCGGGTTCTATCGAAGGATCGAACGGCTGGACGCCGCGGCGGTAGAGGTTGAACGACGGGTGCTGCAACTCACTGCACAGGCCGAGACGCTGGCCCGGACGGGTCAGGTGAACCATTTACACCGACTGGTTGACGGGGCACAACAACTACAACGCCAGGCCGTCAAGTTAATCACACTCATCGAGCGAGACGAGACGAAGTTACTGGCGTTGGTGATGCGTGAGGTTCGGCTTGATCCAGGCGTGAACCCGG
>JAJDCW010000242.1 GCA_029260635.1 Phycisphaeraceae bacterium
CGAGCCCACCCATCGGCGCACCTCATCGGACCCGATCGCGTCGGCATTCTGCATCCCCGACAGGGCGGTGCTCTCGTAGATGACCAGCCCGTTGTAACCCAGTGCCTTGAGCTGGGCCGGGTCCTCATACCGGGAGCGGACCTGCGGCTCGCCGGGGTTCTCAAGCAGTGTCGCCAACTTCAGCATGGATGAGATGATACCGCAAGTCTGACAAGGTCGTAAGGCCGACATCACCCGTAGCCCAGTGCCTCCAGGTCGTCTTCATCCAGCCCGAAATGGTGCCCCATCTCGTGCAGCAGCGTGATCTTGATCTGTCTTCGCAGTTCAACGATCCCCCGGCCCCGCCGCCCGCCGGGGCCAGCCCCCTGATAGCCGGACATCCTGAGGATCGGTCCACGGAACAGCATCATCGTGTCGGGGAAATCGGCTGACGCCTCGACGCTCCGCTCAGTCAACGCCGTCCCCCAGTGCAACCCGCACAGGTCCCCGCCGTCCCCCTCGTCTTCAAACATATCTCGAAGCAACGCTTCCCCCGGCTCGTCCTCCACGATCAACGGCACCTCCTCCAGCAAGTCATGCAACTGCTGGGGCAGTGCCCCGATCGTCTGATCGAGGAGGTCATCGAATACCTGGCGGTCACGGGTGGAGATCATGTGTGACAACTTCCCTGGGGTGACGGTCTAATCCGTCATAAGCATATCACCCCCGTAAACAGCTACAATCTCTGCCCATGACCTCCCGCCCACACATCTTCGACCTGACTCCGGACACGCTTGGCGAGCTGATCGCCGGTTGGGGGATGCCCGCGTACCGGGCTGGGCAGGTCCTGGAATGGGTCTATCAGCAACAGGTCACCGATCCGGAGCAGATGACTAACCTCGGCAAGGCCGATCGGCAGTTACTATCCGACAAGCTGGATTTCACCCGGGGCATGGTGCTCGGCCATCAGCTCGCGACCGACGGCACGCAGAAGATGCTCATCGACTGGAGCCTCTCCCCACAGGAAGCGACGAGTTCGCTGAACGTGTTGGGCGACAGCAACTCACAGACCGAGTGCGTGATGATCCCCGCGAATGACGCCAGGCCTCGCCGCACCGCCTGTATCTCAAGCCAGATCGGCTGTGCGGTCGGTTGCAAGTTCTGTGCCTCCGGTCTAGGCGGGCTCGATGGCAACCTCACGGCGGGCCAGATCGTCCAGCAGGTCTGGCAGCTCGGTACGAAAGATAAGGTCGGCCGAATCAGCCACGTCGTCTTCATGGGGATGGGCGAACCCCTGGCGAACTTCGCGGAAGTCACACGCGCGATCAAGACGATCAACGCGCCGTGGGGCCTCGGCATCTCGGGCCGGCGCATCACCGTCAGCACGGTGGGACTGCCATCACAGATCCGAAAACTTGGTGGCCTGGAAATCCCGATCACCCTGGCGATCAGCCTGCACGCGCCAAACGATGTGTTGCGTCGTGAACTCATCCCCTGGGCCAAGTCGGTGACGATCGAGGAACTGGTCGATGCCGGGCGTGCGTACTTCAACGAATCCGGGCGTGAGGTCACGCTCGAATACATACTGCTGGGTGGTGTCAATGACCAGCCCCAACACGCGCAAGAGCTGGCCCAGGTCGCCAAAAAGCTGCGCAGCAACGTCAACCTGATCCGGTACAACGAGGTCGCCCCGCTGCCCTTCTCCCGCCCCGCCGACGCCGGCGTGCGCCTCTTCCAGCAGACCCTCCAGACCGCGGGCATCAACTGCCACATCCGGGCCAGCCGTGGTCGGGACATCGCCGCCGCCTGCGGACAGCTCCGCCACGAGCACGATCAACGCACTTCCAATAACTGACGGTCCCATATAAACGTCAGCCCAATCCAAGCAGGACCTTGTCGCCAGGTCCGGCATCTGCCTTTGCGCCGCTTCTACATGAAGTGATTATTGAATCGAGTCGATGTAAAGCAAGGGCCGGGACGGCTTTAGTATCCCCGTATAACCGCAGGCAGACCCCAAACCCAAAGGCAAGTCGTGTCAGACGAAACGGTCCAGCAACCTCTTAAAACACCCGGAGCAATCGGCCTGATTATTGGCTGTGTCGCGTTGGCGTTACTCTGCCTGCTGCCCTTGGGTTTCATGGCTTTCGGATACGACTTGGCCACATCGGGGTCCACGCTCAAGCAGACCCTCCTGGCCTTGGCTTACTTTTTATCCCTCGCCGGGTCCCTCGCGATTGTTATCAAAACATACCACCGGCGCCTGATGGCGGAGTCCGAGTTGCTGGAGAAGCAGGTCAGTATCCAAGCCGTGCTGGATGAGCTCAAGCATCAACAGCTCGCCGTAGACAAGCACGCCATTGTAAGCATCACAGATATCAAAGGCGACATCATCTTCGCCAACGAAAAATTCTGTAAGCTCAGCGGCTATACCCTTGATGAATTGGTGGGTCAGAACCACCGCCTTATCAAGAGTGATGAACACGATCGCGGCTTCTACAAACAGCTCTGGGATACCGTCTCACAGGGGCATACCTGGCACGGTGAAATCAAGAACCGCGCCAAGGATGACCGCTGCTACTGGGTAGATGCCACTATCGTCCCTTTCAAAGATGAGCAAGGCAATGTGATCCAGTATGTCGCTGTCAGTACCGGTATCACCGCGTTAAAGAACGCCGAAGAACACAACCGCCGACAAGCCGCCCGGCTTGAAACCGCCACGATAGGCGCCAAGCTTGGTATCTGGGAATACGAAATCGCGATGGACAGGCTCGTGTGGGATCAGACCATGCACGAGATATACGGGACCGGCAAAGCAGGAGACGGTGAGTCAGAGTACCCCTACGCGCTTTGGCGTGACGCGGTCCACCCCGAGGACCTCTGCGAAACCGAGAAACTCGTTAGCCTGGCTATTGAAGAGACCAACACCTTCAATACCCAGTTCAGAATCACACGCCTGGACAACGGGCAGGTACGCCACATCAAATCCATGGCGACGATCGACCGAGACCCCGAGGGTGTGCCGCTTAGGATGGTCGGCATCAACTGGGATGTGACCGATCAGGTGTCGGCCTCCGAACTGGTTGAACGCCGAGAATACGAGATCCGCGCCATCCTCGACGCGATCCCATCCTTTGTTTACTACAAGAACAGTGATAACGTCATCCTCCGCCTGAACAGCGCAGCCGCCGATTCAATCGGACTCCCCGTCGAGGAAATCGAGAACAGGCATACCGAAGATTTCTTCCCCAAGGAAGACGCGGATGCCTACCTGCAAGACGATCTGGAAGTCATCACAAGCCAAAAACCCAAGCTGAATATCGTCGAACCCTACCGGACAAGCGACAACAAAGAATGCATCATACGTACAGACAAGATCCCACTACGCAACGAACGGGGTGAATATGATCGCCTGGTCGCGATCGCGACCGATATCACCGCCTTGAAAACGACCGAAGACAACCTGCGCCTAGCTGCAAACCGGGCCACCCTCTTGCACCGGGTCGGCGAGATCTCGAATGAAACCGAGGTGTTTGAAGAGGCAATCCAACGTGTCCTTGACTTTACCTGTGAGACCCTCGATTGGCAGGTAGGCCACTGCTACCTGCGATCAAATGACGAACCTGACCGCCTTGTCCCCTCCAGCCTTTGGCATATGCAGGACACACTCCAGAACACCCGTTTCAGACAGATCACCGAACAAGCTGACTTCATGTCGGGCGTTGGGCTGATCGGCCGGGTTCTGAAGTCCGGCCGGGTGGCCTGGATCAAGGATGTAAGCAACGATGACAACTACTATCGAAACCGCAAGATCAACGACCTGCACGTCCACGGGGCGGTTGCGCTACCTATCCTAGTGGGAGGCAGGATCGAAGCCGTTCTGGAATTCTACTCCGATCGGGTTTTGGATGAAAACAGTCAGATGATCGAGACACTGGAGGCGGTCGGCCAACAGCTTGGCGTCGTGCTGGAAAAAAACCGGGCCTCTGAATCCGCAAGGAAAAACAAGCAACGCCTGGACCTTGCACTCGCCGCCGCCAACCAGGGCCTTTGGGACCGGAACCTCAAGGACAACAGTACCTACTTCAATGACACCTGGTACACCATGCTTGGCTACAAGCCCAACGAACTCCCGATGACCTTCGAGACCTGGAAGCAGGTCTGCCACCCGGATGACCTGGTGAAAGCGTTGGCTGAGATCGACCGCTACCTCGCGGGTGAGATCGATACTTACCGTTGTGAAAACAGGGTCAAGAAGAAGGATGGCTCGTGGAAATGGGTCCTGGATGTCGGCAAGGTAACGGAGTACGACACCGACGGAACACCGCTGCGGATTGTCGGCGTCCACATCGACATCGATCAGATCAAGGCCAACGAGCAACGCATCAAGGAAAGCGAGCGTCGGTATAAGCTCGCGGTCAACGGCTCTCGTGACGGTATCTGGGACTGGAACCTGCTTGACGATACGGTTTACTACGCCCCTCAGTGGAAACGCATGCTGGGCCTGGGACCCAATGACGCGGTCAGTGACAGCCCCGAGGAATGGACTTCGCGTATCGACCCGCGCGACATCGGTTCGTTCATGCAGGAGTTTGACCAGCACCTAAGCGGTGAGGACGACATCTTTGAGGTCGAGCTGCGTATGATCCATGCCCTGGGTCACACCGTCTGGATGCTCTGCCGTGGTGCCGTGGTCCGTGATGAAACCGGCTGCGCCATCCGGGTCGCCGGCTCGCTGGCCGATATCACCGCTATTAAGGACGCACAGGAAAAACTACGGAGATCCGCCGAACATGACCGCCTCACCGACCTGCCCAACCGTGAGCTTTTCGTCAAACGGCTGAACAAGTCGATACAGCGTGCCAGGAATGAGCCCGGCTATAAGTTTGCCGTCCTCTTCTTTGATTTCGACCGGTTCAAGGTCATCAACGACAGCCTCGGCCACAACGTAGGCGACGCCCTCCTGGTTGATATCGCTGAAAAGTTCCGTCAGGTCCTGCGCAAATCGGATACCGCGGCGCGTTTCGGCGGGGATGAGTTTGTTGTCCTGCTCAATGACTTGGAGGACTACAACGAAGCCACCCAGGCAAGCGACCGCCTGCTGAACACCTTTGCCCAGCCTCATAACCTCATGGGACACGAAGTCATATCGACTGCTAGCATCGGGCTGGTCACAAATGAACAGGACTATGATTCGGCGGAGGAAATGATCCGCGACGCCGACGCCGCCATGTACCAGGCGAAGGCAGCGGGTAAAGCCCGGGCCATCATCTTCGATCAAGCCATGCATGAGAAGGCACTGGACCAGCTTAACCTGGAATCGGACCTCCGCACCGCGCTGAATAGCGACCAGTTCTACCTCGCTTACCAGCCCATCGTCGATCTGACTAGCAAAGAATTGCTTGGCTTCGAGGCGTTGCTTCGGTGGAAGCACCCCACCCGTGGGTTAGTCTCTCCCGACGTATTCATCCCGATCACGGAAGATACCGGCCTGATCGTTCCGATCGGCGAATGGGTCCTGCGCGAAGCCTGCAAACAACTCTATCAGTGGAACCACACGATCCGGATCGACCGCCCGATCACGGTCAACGTCAACCTCTCCATGCGTCAGGTCTGCCACCCGGGCATCCTCGACACCATCAGAAACGTCATCGAAGACACCGGTATCAATCCAGACCACCTCAAGCTCGAAGTCACCGAATCGACCATCATCGATGATCGGCACGACATGGTCCCCCTGCTTAACCAGATCCGTGAGATGGGGGTCCATCTCGCGATGGACGACTTCGGTACCGGGCACTCGTCCCTGGGTAATCTCCACATGCTCCCGGTTGATCTCCTGAAGATAGACCAGAGCTTCATCAAAAGCATGAGCGACAACCGAGCCCTCGCCGCCGTTATGCAGGCGATCATCACGCTCGCCCAACACCTTGGGATGACCACCGTCGCCGAGGGCATTGAGACCACCGAGCAGCTCGCCTTGCTCCAGAGCCTGGACTGCCAGTTCGGCCAAGGCTTCTACTTCCAGAGGCCCATGCCCACCGAAGACGCTACCCGCTACCTTCTGGGGATCGACAACAACTCAGCCTCCGCCTGACCCCCTCTGCTTACTCGCTAATCACAAGCCGACTCAGCCTAACCTTTACCCCCAAAGCAATCATGGCTAGAATCTTCCCAGATAGGCCGTGTAGCTCAGCTGGATAGAGCGGCTGCCTCCGGAGCAGCAGGTCAGAGGTTCGAATCCTCTCACGGTCACTTGGATAAGAAACGTCGAGGACGTACGTTACGTTCCTACCCAACTTCGGTTGGTGCGACTCTGAAGGCAAAACCGCGCGGCAATTACCGCGCAACTGCCCGAAAGGAGTTCGCACCATGCCCAAGAAACCACCCTCACTACGTCGAAAAGGGGATCGCGCGGTCGTAACGCTGGTCGACGCTGTTACCGCGCAACGCCGGGACTACTACTGCGGCCCGTGGGGATCGATCGAATCAACAGAAACGTATAGCCGCCTAATAAGGGTTTGTGAATCGTCGGGACGGCGGCTACCAGCACGCCCAGGGGAAGTCCAGCCCGGTATGTCCAGCACGACCATCGGTGAGTTGCTGCTGGCCTTCTGGGGATGGTTGAAAAGCGAGCGTCTGTCGGCTGGGGAAATGCGGGCAATGCGGTCTGCGATGAGGATGGTCCGCGAACTCTTCGTAGGAACACTCGCAAGTGATTTCACACCACAGAGGCTGGAACTCGTTCGTGACGCCATGATTAATAAAGGTTGGAGCCGCAAGAGCATCAATCGACAGGTCGGCCGTGTCCGCCAAATCTTCAAGTATGGTGTCTCACGAGGGATGGTCGATGTCCGGATATCCCCCTTCTTTAAGGATCGGCCAAGTTCGAGGGACCCAATAGGGTCGTATACACAGCGAACTCACAAAGATCATTAAGGAGCGGCAAGTTTATCAGGACCAGCTGATGATCAATAATTTGATCGTGACACGGCAATAATTATGGAAGATGCGATCGAACGACTCTATGTTGCCCATTATTGTGTCACCAGGCGATCGGTACTATGCAACTTGTGATGCAACCCTAATGGGTTTAGCTCCAATTCTGTTCATCCTCCTCGGTTGCGCTGTTACCGAAGTATCCACGCCAGGCCAGGTCCAGGAGTTCGTCGTCCAGCCGGAGTGGGTGGCCCCTGTATCGGCAGATGTCGCGTACCCGTTCGACCAGGTCGCGGGGGATGCAGCCACGCATGGGTTTACTTTCTTTCTGGTGTCGGCGGACCAGGGATTCAATCATGTGGTCATCGGGCGAGATACTGTATTTACCCGCGTACTGCTTGAAGATCCTGGCGTAATCCGGCCCGGTTGGGTTGCCCAGGTGGAGCCGGTAGCCGATCCTCCGGAGGATGGCAGGCTCCATCACCGACTCGGGGTCGAGGTTCGTCGAGACCACCAGCATCTGCCTGAACGGGACGAACAGCTTCTGCCCGCTCTTGAGTGTGAGGAAATCGACGCCGTGCTCCAGCGGGAAGACCCAGCGGTTCAGCAGCTGGAACGGGTTCATCCGTTGATACCCGAAATCGTCAAGCATGAAGATGCCGCCATTAGCCTTCAGGTGAAGCGGGGCTTCGTAGTAAGCCAAGGCCTGTGAATACGCCAGGTCCAGGTCTTCCAGCTGCAGTTCCCCCGCCGCGATCACGAAGGGCCGCTTGATCCGCACCCACCGCCTGTCAACGAGCGCTTCTTGATTTCTATCCAGGCCCAGTGGCGCCTCATCGTGGACCTGCGGATCGAACAAGCGGATGACATTGTCGCCCACCGCGATGCTGTGGGGGACCCAGAGCTCGCCCTTGAGGCAGTTATTCAGTAGGTACCCGATGCTGGTCTTGCCGTTCCCGGGCGGTCCGTAGAGGAACAGGCTCCGTTGTGACAGAGCCGCCAGCCCGGCGACTTCGATCGCCTCTTTTGAGAGCACCAGAGACTTACTGATCCCCTGGATATCGGTCGGGGAGACATCGGGGAGATGATCGCACTGCCATTCGGTCATGGTGTTATAGTTATCCGCCGAAACCGGGGCCGGCCCGACGTACCCGCAGACCTCGAGCAGACGTACCGCGCGTTGTCGGCCTTTGTCACTGATCGCCCACCGGTACGACAACGGACCGTCTTGCCCGACGACTTCAACAAGCCGGTCGGCCATAAGCTGATCCAGAAGCTCCGATGTCAAGACACGCGGCAGACAGACCTGGTTGGCGACCCAATCAGTCGTGAAGTGTGGGACGATGTGAACGGCCTTGAGTACCAGCCCCGCAAGCAATTCCTTGGGGACACCCAGGGCGTCCAGCTCGCCCGCCGCGCCGGGCGCCAACTCACCGCCGACCTCGATCAGTTTTGGCCGTGGTGCATCTACTCGTGGTTGGATGGGTGCGTCTAGAAAAATGGCATCCTCCTTGGGTGCTTGGGGTCGTACCGTGCGTGGCCGGTTGCCGCGGGTCATGGGTGCTCGCTATGTGGCTCCTCCGCCAGCCGGAACTCGTCCGCGGCGCGTTCCTCATCTCCATTGGCCCGGCAGATCATGCCCAGGTTACGGTGCGCATCTTTATCCGAATGCACACTCAGCATCAGATCGAACGCCTGGTCATACTCACCCATCAGGGCTAATACGACGGCGTGGTTGGCGCGGTATCGCTGGACATAGGGCGCAATCTCCGAGGCGGCCATAAACTGACCTAAAGCGCCCTCGTAATCTTCGCTGACCATCATGCAGAAACCGAGGTTGTTGATCAGCGCGTGGTTGTCCGGCTCGATCTCAAGCCCCGCCGTCAGCATCGCCATCGCCTGGTCAGTCGCAGACCGGCGCATCATCAACTCAGCCAGCTCGATATACGCCGGGACAAAGTCGGGGTGCTCTTCGATGACTCGATTCAGGACGTACTCCGCCTGGGCCTCGCGGTTACGGGCCGTCAGCAGCCGGGACATCGCAAGGAGTGTTTGTGGCGTCGGGGCACGGTCTATGCCCGCCTCAAACTCGTCCTGGATCGGGTTGCCAGGCTGCGCCTGCCGGGTGTGGTTGAAGTGTGACTCGCAACCCGGGAGCACCATCCCCGCGACCGCCGTTAGAACCAGAACCAGACCTGTTGAACTCATGTAACGCTTCATAATAATCCTACCTTCTTGATTCAAATACTTAAGTACTATTCCGATTCAAAACTGGTCAGACCGGTGGTATCCTCGGTCAGGGGTTCGTTAAATTTCTCTTCGAGGATGTAAAGCACACGGTCGGATGAGATGCCATCACCCCCGGCCTGCCCGTCACTCATCCGGACGCGATCGGTATCAACGCCCTGCTCAACAAGCGTCGCCGAAACCATCGCGATGCGGGCCTGATAGAGGTCCGACGACGTGCCGCCGCGGCGTACATTCAGCGACCCGGGGTTCTCGCGGTAATGCTCCGCGAGGACCGAAACGTCTCTATCGCCCAGTTCATTCAGGGCGTCGCTGTTCGCCACAAAATGGTGGGGGTACAGCGTGTGCTGAGATATAATCCCCGCCTCAATCGAGTCCTGGTGGTAGTCGTTGACCGTCCAGGCGTTCATCACCTGACGTCTCTGCGTGGGCCACTGCTTGCTTTGCGTGCCCTTACAGGCCCCGACAGACATGGCCATGGCTGCGATCATCATTAAAACTATACATCTCATCTCAGGCTCCTTACGGCTATCGCCATACACAATTACAAACTCTTGAACATATCCATGATCTTGATGACCGCGCCCCCGCCCATCACGATCAGGATCGATGGCAGGATGAAGGCAATCATCGGGAACAACATCTTGATCCCCATCTTCTCGGCGGATTCCGCGGCCCGCGTCTGTCGGATCTCTCGCATCGATACCGCGAAGGTTCTCAAGGCATCACTCACAGCGGTGCCGAACCGTTCGGATTGAACGAGGGTGCTGACCAGGGAGTTCAGGTCGTCCGATCCCGTGCGGTCCGCCATGTGTCGCATCGCTTCGGCGCGGCCGGCCCCCAGGTGGATCTCGAGGTTGGTCAACGCCATCTCATCGGCCAGGATCGGGCTGACACGGCGGATCTCTTCCGCCACCGCGTTCCACGCCATATCCAGGCCCATGCCGGCACTCACACAGATCTCGAGCATGTCCACCGCGTCGGGCAGGTGGTGACGAATCTGCGTCGCCCGCTGGCTACGACGGATATCGACATACAGGCTTGGGATCAGTGACATCACCCAGCCGGCCCCGAAGATGATCGTCAGCTTGATCATGGTCGATAAGTCTGTAGGCAGCACGAACATCGCCGCGACGATCAGGCCGACCGTCAGCGTGATCATACGCACACCCAGGTAGATCGAAGGTGCCGCCGGGGCGAAGAAACCCGCCTGGGCCATGCTCTGCTGCATGCCGGCCGAGTTGTCTTTCGAGGCAAACTTCGCGCCGATCTGCTCGAACATCTTCCAGAACCCGGGCGTCTGCGCATCCGTGTCATCGATGCTCGGGGCGATAGCGCCGAACTCTTCCATACGCAGGCGCATCTGTTGCAGCCTGGCCGACCGACCGATGAGGATCGCCGCACCGATCGCTCCGACGGCTATAAAGACCAGGAATGGGACGAGTAATTGATCCACCTTACGGTTCCTCCAGGGGCTGAGCCCCGATCAGTAACGAAGTTTGGCCATCTGGTTCATGGTCCACCACCCCATGAGCATCGCCACACCGCCCGCCGCGAGCATGTAGTGGCCCAACTCCGTTGCAAACAGGGGCGCCAGGTGTGCCGGGTTCAGGATGCTCAAGATCAGCAACATCAGCAGCGGCAGGGCAAGCAGGATGCGTTTGCTGAACTGTGTCTGTGCCGAGATGACACGGACGTGCTGGCTCAGCCGTATCCGCTCACGGATCACCAAAGACAGTCGGTCCATCATGTCCGCAAGATTCCCGCCGGTACGTATCTGGATACCCACCGATGTGGCGAACAGCTTCAGGTCGCTGCTGTACGATGACTCCGCCGCGGCGCGCAGGGAGTGCTCCAGGCCGACGCCGAGTGACTGCTCCTGGCACAGCTTCGCGAAGATATCACTCACCGGGGGCCGCATCTCTTCCGCGGCCAAGCGGAACGCGCCGGTCAGCGGGTGCCCCGCCTTAAGCGAGCGGGAAAGCAGTTGCAACGCGTCGGCAAACTGCCGCTCGAACTCCGCCTCGTGTCGGGCGATCCGGTAACGGGTGTAGATGATAAATAAGGTTGGGACGGCCAAGACCACACCGAACCCCGAGATCACATTCCCGGTAATCGCAATCGTCAGTGTGCACAGCAGCAATGTGAGGCCCGCCACACCCAGCAGTATCGATTGGATCGGTGTTTTCCAGCCGGCGTCGATCGGGATCTGTTGCATCCGGCTTACGAGCTTGTGCCAGCCGGATTCCACCGGGACAATCGTAGTCACCTGCTCGCCCTCGTGCCAGAGCCGAAGTACCCTGACATGGTCCTGTTCCGGGCTGATCTCGCCAAGGCGTCGGGCAACCGCCTTCTCCCTTTCAAGGCGTCGCGTGGAGATGAAAAGCACCACCAGCAACCACAGGGAGATGACCAGGCCGAACGCGGCCCCGGCCAACAATATCTGCTTCATGGTGAATGTAAGTTCGGGCACGGGTAACTCTCCTTAAGCGGTGGCGTGTTTCGGCTCTAATCGACGCCGCTTGAACAGGTCGGGTGACAGGTCGATACCCTCGGCGTGGATGCGGTCGAGGATCTGTGGGCGTACACCGCAGGCCTCAAAATGGCCCTGTGCATAGCCGTCCTCGGACAACCCGGTCTGCTTGAATACGAACAGATCCTGGATACAGATCTGATCGACTTCCATCCCCGTGATCTCGGAAATGGTGATCAACTTCCGGTGGCCGCCGGTGAGCCGGTCTGCGTGGATGACGATATCCAGTGCCGATGCCATCTGTTCGCGGATCGCCCGCACCGGGTAATTAAGCCCGGCCATGGAGACCATGTTTTCGACCCGGCGTGTCGCGTCACGCGCGTTGTTAGCGTGGACGGTCGTCATCGACCCCTCGTGGCCCGTGTTCATCGCCTGGAGCATGTCCAAGGCTTCGGCACTACGGACCTCGCCGATGATGATCCGGTCCGGCCGCATACGCAGGGCGTTACGAAGCAGGTCACGCTGGGTGATCTGGCCCTGCCCCTCAATGTTCGGCGGGCGGGTCTCGAGACGCACCACGTGGTCACGCGGCATCTGCAGTTCCGCCGCGTCCTCGATGGTCACCAGCCGTTCTTCATCGGGGATCCATTTGGACATCAGGTTCAGCAGCGTCGTCTTGCCCGCGCCGGTTCCGCCGGAGATCAGGATGTTCAGCCGGGCTTTCACACACGCCGCGAGGAACTGACACATCTCATCAGTCAAGGTGCCAAGATCAACTAACTCATCCTTATCGATCTGCACGGTCCCGAATCGGCGGATACTCATCGCCGGCCCGTCGATCGCCAATGGTGGGATCACGGCATTCACACGAGACCCGTCGTGCAGTCGGGCGTCGAGCATCGGAGAACTCTCATCGATACGCCGCCCCACATCCGCGGCGATCCGGTTAATCACCTGCATCAGGTGCTGGTTGTCGCGGAACGAGGCATCGACTTTTTGCAGCCGGCCCTTGCGCTCAATAAAGATCTGGTCCGGGCCGTTGACCAGGATGTCGCTGATATCAGGCTCACGCAGGAACTCCTCGATCGGCCCAAGCCCGAAGATCTCATCCATCACGTCGCGGACCAGCTGCTGCTTCTCGGGACCGGTCAGCGGGACCCGCTGTTCGCGGATCAGGGCGTCCGCCCGGCGGGAACACTCGGCGTGCAGCTCATCTACCTTGAGTTGCCTGGCCTCATTCATATCCATCGTGTTCAGCAGCTGACGGTGGATGGTCGTCCGCAGGGCCAGCAGGTCGCGGCGCATGCCGCCGTTGCCGTTCGAGGGTGTGTTGGTGTGTTGATAGTCCATGTGATACATACCGCCTTTTAGTTCTGCATGTGGAGTACGGACATACGCCCGTTACCCTGCGCCGACGAGACGTCGGCCGCCAGACTCTGAATATCCCGCCTCGCCCCGCAGCGCGGGGCACACTGTGCAAGCGTCTGCCCCATGTTGATGCTCTCGTTGGCGCTGCTGAAATCGTTTTTGACCAGTTGTAATTCGCCTTCGCCCAGGGCACGCCGTGCCTCTTCAAGGCTCAGTAGGCTGTGTCGGCTTCGGTAACGGTTGATGACGTGACGGATCGATCCCGGCATCACACCGTGATGAATCAAGGCGCCCTGCATCGCGCGTGAGGCCCGGACGTCCTTGACCGTCAACTGCCCGACGATCAGTGTGAACCGGCTCATATGCGCAAGCCTCGCCGCCATCGCCATCGGCACACGCGGGGCATCGATCACCACCCAGGGGTAAGCCTGCTGACACGCCTGGATGGCGGGCTCCAACCGGTCGTAACGCAGTTCGGCCGGCTCGTTGAAGTCCACGCTGACCGGGTTGATCAACGCATGCAGCCGGTCGTTGAACTTCAACGCGGTGGTCGTGACCAGCTGCGGATCAATCTGTTCATCGCCGTCGTATGACATCACCTCGGCCAGGCCGTAGCTGCCGCTGAGCCCCAGATACGCGGCGATCGTCCCGTAGGCGTTATCCATATCAACCAGCAGCGCCGCGTCATCCTCGCCGCGCGGCAGTTCCGCCGCCAGGTTCACCGCCAAAGTGGTCGCCCCGCAGCCCCCCCCGGCCGACAGCACCGTGATGACCGAACCGCGTGACGATTCCGGATTCGTAGCCGTGGTTCGCAGACGCTTGATGATCCGGGGCAGTTCCTGGCCGATCATCGACTTCGCCACATACTGGCGAGCCCCGATATTCATCGCTTCCATCACCAGCCCGCTCTGCATCTGCTCACTCATCACAATAAAACGCGTCTTGGGGAAACGGATGACGGTCTGCTCCAGCTCTTTCAACGCCTTCATCGGTGCCGGGTCGATATCCATAATGACGATCTCGCCATCGTCGCCGCGCAGGTCAGCCACCGCCTGCCCAAGCCCCTTGCACGCCCGCGACTGCGGGGTCAGGCCGAACATATCCAACACTTCCTTGACCGAAGCGGTCGAGGCGGCGTCTTCACTGACGATCCAGATGTCTGTTTGACCGAGCATGGATTCTCTCTTACTTGGTAGCGTCGGGGGTTACTGCCTCATCGACCTCGTCCGGCGTGGCAGCAGCCTCGGTATCAACCTGCTCCAGCACCGCGTGGCTGTCGTCAACCATCTCTTCCGCCGCGGGGGCTTCGTCTTCGACCTGAGCCTCCTCTGGCTCGTGCGCAGAGACGCTGTCCATCTTGCGGGGCGGCTGGCTGGCATCCATCGACGATGCCCAGGCGCCCGGACCCGCTAACTGATCCAGCCCGTGCTCCTGCATCCACTCCGCATGGACCTCGCCGGACTTCGCGGGGACCCGGCCCTCGATCCACCCGTTGGCGTAAAGCTCCCAATCACTGGGTGCCTCATGCAGATCGCCGGGCAGCGGGCGCTTGCCCGTGATCGATAAAGGCTCGACCAGCGAGACGGTCGCCAGCACGAGCAGTTCGGTGTCCTGCTGCTGGTACCGGACAGACCGGAACAGGGAACCCAGCACGGGCACGTTGCCCAGGCCGGGCGTGGTCTGGGCCTGTGATGAGGTTGTTTGATTAAGCAAACCTGCCAGGGCAAACGTCTGGCCGCTATTCATCTCAAGGGTCGTCTCGGCACGACGTGTCACGAGGCCCGGGATGCTGAAACCTTCCAGCTGAACCGCGCCGACGTCACTGAGCTGGCTCACTTCCGGGGCCACCTGGATGCGGATCGTCCCGTCACCCAGCACGATGGGCCGGAACTGAAGCCGGATGCCGAACTCCTTGAACTCAACGGTGATCGAGGAACTGCCGGTCCCGCCCGAACCCTGGACGACGGGGATGGGGAACTCTCCACCGGCCAGGAAACTGGCCTCTTCGCCACTGACCGCGATCAGGGAAGGCTCGGCCAGCACACGCATGTACTGGTTGTCCTCCAGGGCACGCAGGAAAAACTCCAGGTCCGCGCCGGGGATGCCCGCGAACAGCGTGGTAGCGGGGCTGATGGTTCCGGTGATGGCGCCTGTGGAACCCAGCGCACCTTTGTTGACATCAAAATTGATCAAATCATCAATCACGGACCCGCCAAAGAACTCCTGGTCGCTGTAAAAAGCATTCACACCCAGCGTGCGCAGGGCCGTTCGGCTCGCTTCGGCAAACCGGACCTGGATCAGCACCTGCTGGACGCCCGCAACCGATGTCATATCGATATGCTTAAGCCCGACGGAGTCCATGTAGGACTTGAGCCGCTTGGTATCCTCAGCCCGGTTGAATAACCCCTGAATCGTGACCAGGTCGCGCGACTTGCCGATGGTCAGTGACGCGTTGGGGAACAGCCGGTCAAGGTCGCCCTGCAATTCATCGACATCGACGTGGACGTCGATCATCTTGGTGACCGACTGGCCGTCCTCGCTCCAGAGGACCAGGTCCGTCCGCCCGATGCCCTTGGCCAGGACGATCACCTGGTCGGGCGCGGCGACCTGCACGTCCGCGATGCCGGGCTCGGCGATCGAGATCTTCGTCACCGACCACGGCGCATCGATCCGGCTCGACCGGCCGACGGACCTCTCGATCGCTTCAGGTGCAGTCGCGCCGTCCGACCCGGCCGTGACCAGCGTGCCGGGCAGCATCAGCAGCAACACAGCAACGGCCGTCAGAAGAACACACTTCGCCTGGTACTTAAACATTTTCATGACATCTCCAAAACTAAATAAGCGGGGCACTTAGGGTCATAACCATGCGAGACACGACTAGTTAAGCCGGTCTATGACATGGGATTTCTCGTCGATATTTAACTCAAAGCTCTGTACTTCGATCTGATCGCCACGCATCACGGTGACACTCCACAGATGTGAGTTGTCCGGGTGCTTCTGCATGATGGGTGAATGTCTGTTGGGCTGCTGCGTGTCACCGGTATCGGTGGGTTGCGTTTCGTCACCGACCCAGGCCCCAAGGTACTCCGCCAGGCTGGCCATCTGGCCACCGCTCAGCAGCGTCGCGTCCCGGTCGGACTCGGTCGTATCAAGCGGGTTGCGCATCGCCAGGGACACCGTCCCGTGGACCGACGCCAACTGCAGCGCCTCGGCCTGCCTGGAGTCGACCAGCAGCGTGACCCGTCGTGTCTTGTGGCGGGTCATGGTGCCGCCCTCGGCGTTCGCGGCCTTCGTGTCTTCTTCGTTACTCGCCGCAGTCGTATCGTCGATCGCCAGCACCGTCACGCCCTGCAGCAGCGTGGTCGACAGGGCATCCGCCACATTCTTCTTCATTTCGCGGTCGAACTTGAAGAACGCCAGAACGTCTACCACACTCCCGGGATAGAGCAGGCCCTCAAGGCCCGCGGACAGCTTCAGCTCGACCGTCACCGCACGCTTGCCGGCGGGCAGGTTGGATACCAGCTCCATGCCACGGCTGCTGCCGGCGAAGCAGTCGGTCGTGATCGGCTGGCCTTCAACCACCGGGCGCGTCAGCGTCCGGCCGATCACGTTGATCGTGTCCTTGACAGCACCGCCCGGGGCGTCCTTGGACTTCATCGTGCGCTCGACAAGGTCATCGGCACGAACCAGCGATATCGCGGGCATGTCCCGCGCCGCCACCAGCACGGTCACTTCCTGGTCTCCGCTGTTGTTCGCGAAGGCCCCGCTTGCGGGCTTGCCCATCGCCGCCATCAGCAACGCCGCCGAGAACGCAGCGACAAGACCCAACGCGATTAAACCAACGATTGACATACGCATGGCATTAGCCTTTCTCTATATGGACTACCCGGGCACTCGGCCCGGGCCGGCCCGTCCTTAACCGGGCCCTTCTTTAGACATACTTACAGACGCTTGGAGGTTCCCCGGCACCGGGACGAGGAAGAAACCGATCAGCTCGACCCCGCCGTCATACGGGACAGTCACCTGAACCGTCACCGGATCGCCCACATCGGTCGCCGTGGTGATCGTGGTCGTGTAGCCGGTCATCCCCGCGTCACCCATCCGGGTGTCCACCACCGTGTTGATATCCGCAACGGTCGCGTCAGGCCGGGCACCCACCCGTGCGCCTTCACGCGCCGCGTTCACCAGTTCACCCGACTTGGTCATCATCCAGCCGTACTCCATCACACCGAACAGCAGGATCAGCAGCACGGGCATGATGATCACGAACTCAAGTGAGGCGATACCGCGCGATCGGCAGTCGCTGTTTCGTGGTTTAGTGTGATTCATCCGTGCCATAGCCACGCCCCCCCCGACGCCACAAACGTCCCAAGCAGGATCGCCAGGCCGTACGGCATCGTGTGCAGTGACTCGACCGACGGCAGGATGTAGCCTTTACGTGACTCGCCACGCCCCAGGACCACCGCACGCAGGCTGTCCAGTATCCACATGAAGTTGGCCGAAACCTCCCGGTAGCTCCCCCGTGCGATAATCAGCACGAGGCTCAAAACACCGCCCGCCACCATTACGGTCGCCACGGTAAACAACCCCCCGATCACACCGACCCACGCCCCGATCGCCGCCATCAGCTTCGCGTCCCCCGCCCCACCGCCTGCGAAGACGAAGAGCAACACAAACGGTGTCATCGCCAGCACGGCGCCGGCCAGGGAATCGGCCAGGCCCGCAAGCCCCCCCACCGCGACGGCCCAGCACAGGCCCCCGATAAACGCGGGCAGTGTCAGGATGTTCGGGATACGCCGGGTGCGCGTGTCGGTAATCGCCGCGATCAGCGCGAACACGAGAACCGCGCACCACTGTGTCGGCCACCACGCGTGATCCCAGAGTGTCTCCCACCAGCCATTCATCTTGATCCACCTTTGTTCTTCATCGATCTTCACGCCTAGTCACTGATGGCCCCGGCCATGTCTTCCAGCCTGTTTGTTACCGCGAGTGCTAATCCCGACATCGCGACCGCGATCACCAGCCCGACAAACGCCAGGATCAACGAGTACTCAACCGAGGCCATCCCCCGTTGATCCGATATGAGTGATCGCAGACACTTCATTCCATCCTCGACTTGCTGTCCGGCACCAGACATGACTTATATGCCCCGGCTCCATAGCCTGGCCCCGCCCGACCCTTCTCACGAGACCGTGTCCCGTGAGAAGGGGGCGGCGAGGCGATGCCCGCAAAGCGAGCAGCATGCTACTGGCTTGACCGGATCAGCTGACCGCGGTGCCGATTTCAGTCGCAGCTTCGTCCATCTCACCGGCGACTGCGTTGCCCAGGGCAAGCGCGGAAGCGGCGACGGCGGAACCGACGAACGCAAGCAGCAGCGCATACTCGACACTCGAGATGCCTTCGTCTTCACGGACAAACTTTTTCAGAAGCTCAATCATGACTCTTCTCCTAAAAGATTCGACGCACACAC
>JAJDCW010000243.1 GCA_029260635.1 Phycisphaeraceae bacterium
TTCCAGTTCATGTTCTCGACATACTCGATGTCGTAGCGGATCCATTCCAGGAAATCCAGGCCGTCCTGCCGGCAGCGCATGACCTGCCAGAGCCCGGTGATCCCCGGGCGGACGCTCAGGCGCGCCTCACGCCAGGGGGGGCAGTACTGGTTTTCGCTGTGGGGGCTCGGGCGTGGGCCGACGATGGACATGTGCCCGATGAGGACATTAAGGAACTGGGGGAACTCGTCGATGTTGCACTTGCGCATGACCTTGCCGAATCGTGTGATGCGCGGGTCGTCTTCGATGTAGAACTGCGGGCCGTCACACTTGTTCTGCTCGGCGAGTTCGTGCTTGAGCTGCTCGGCGTTGTTGCGCATGGTGCGGAACTTGAGGCAGGGGAACTCCTTGCCGCCGCGGGTCTCGCGCCGGTGCCCGAAGAAGAACGGCTTGCCGTCCTCCAGCCAGATGAGGGCCATGATGATGGGGTACAGCGGGAGCGTGAGTGTGAGGCCGATGAGCGCGGCAACGATGTCGAAGGCGCGTTTGCTGGCTTTCTGTAGCTGGTTGAGCCGGCGGGGCGTGCTGATGGTGTCCTGCTCGGTCGGGTCCAGGTCATCGCCGCCGTTCCACCGGATGTCGCCGGCCTTGGGCCTGGCCTTGGGGTCGTCCCAGAGGATGGCGGGGCCGACGACGCTGTCGATCCCGTCGAGCTTCCGCCCTGTGCCGACCCAGACGGGGCCGATGAACCGCGTATCGACGTGGGTCGAGGATTTATGGTCCACCCAGACGTTGCCGTCGAGCATCTGCTTGGCGCGTCGGATAGCGGTGTCGGGCCTGCGCCAGATGGTGACCAGTTCGCGGATGTACTGGGTGCGTTCATCCGGGAGGTGTTTGTAGTAGGCGCTGCCGTTGATCGAGATCGTGGTGCGGTGTACCTGCGCGACGCTCTGACGCAGCAGCCGCCAGCCGGTGCGGTTGTCGGGCGCGGAGCGCCAGAGTTCGGCGAGCTGCGGGTTTGAGCAGACCGCGGCGCGGATGAGCCGGCAGTCGGAGCCGCCGTATTCCCGGTGGAAGCGGATGAAGCGGTCGTCGCGGTCGGTGACGATCTGCTCGCGGTAGCCGTGCTCGTGGTGGTCGTGTACGCGGACGAACAGCAGCGTCGGCTTGAGCCAGCTGAGTGTGTCGAGGATCTGATCGATGCGGAACAGGCAGAAGTGTGTCGGCTCGACCAGGAGGAAGAGCTCGGCGTTATCGCTGACGGTCGTGTCGTCGCCTCGGCAGACGACCTGCACGCCGCGGGCGGCCCAGAACCGCGCGTGGAGCTGGTCGGCGTCAAGTCCCCAGACGGTCTGTGCGGGGCGCGTTTCCACGTCCTGTTCGGTTTGACGGATCATAGTCGTACGGGTGTGTGGGGCTTAGTGGTCTTGTTCGGTGTCGTGGGTGTCTTCACCGGTTTTTCGGCCGTAAGACGCGACGGCCGATGCGAGCGGGCCGAAGCGGTTGGAGGTATCGCGGTCGAGCCACTGGACCTCGTTATAGACCTTGTTGTCCTGCCGGCGGTTCTGCGAGACGGTGACGCTGGCGTAGGTCGAGCGTTCGATGTCGACGGAGTCGGCGTGGTTGAAGACGACGCCGGCAATCTTCGCGCCGATCGAGCGCAGGTGGGCCAGGCTCTTGGTGATGATCGGCTTCTGGTCGCCGCGTGAGACGATGACGATGGTCTTGTCCGCCTGCGCCGAGACCATCGCGGACTCGAGGCTGCCTAGGACCGGGCCGGTATCCACGAGGATGGTATCGTACTCGTCCCGCGCCTTGGCCAGGAGCTTGGTGACGGCGGCGGGCGAGAGGTCGCCGGCCTGCGAGGGCAGCGCGGACCCGATGGGCAGGATGCTGAGGTTCTGGAAAGGCGTGGCGATGACGCAGTCCCTAAAGGCGGTGCCGTTGCACGCTTCCAGGACACCGGTGACTTTGCTTGAGCTGTTGGCGTCGATCATGCGGCGCGTGAGCCCGCCGCCGACGATGTCGCAGTCGATCAGTAGTGTCTTGGAACCGCTTGAGGCGAACGACAGGCCCAGCGCCATGGTGAGGCTTGTTTTGCCTGAGCCCGCGGCCGGTCCGGTGACCGAGAGGATAAACCCGTCGGGGCCGCGGTCGATCTGCAGGAGCGTGCGCACCTGGTGGACGCAGTGCGAGGCGAGGACGGCCTGCTCGGGGTCGGTCAGGTCGTCGGGGAGTTCCGGTAGCACGCCGAGCATGCGGACGTTGCCCAGGCCGATCTGTGCGTCTTCGTAGTGGCGCAGCCGACGGTCGGACATGCCAAAGACGATGACGATCCCGAAGCCTGCGCAGAGTCCGGCTATGCCCCCGAGCGCGGCCAGCTGCTTGCGCTTGCCCAGGTTGTAGGGCCTGGTGGGCAGGCCGCCGGTCTGGATCACGTCGGCACGTCCGGGTGCCTGGCCCTCGATGCGGAGGTTTTCGATCAGGCTGCTTGTTTTGGTCAGCTCGTCGTTACGCAGTTTCAGCGTGTCGGTGATGGACGTCATCTGCCCGTAGATCATGGCCAGGTGCTGCGTATCGGCCTTGGCCGACTCGTAGGTCTTGGCGAGGCGTCTTTCTTTGGCACGGAGCAGGAGGATCGGGGAGGAAGCATCGGCGGTGGTGTTTTCGTTGGGCCACGTGCCATCGGAGGAGCCCCGCAACGCGTTGGCGACTTTCTCGATCTGCGTGTTGAGTGTGGCGACCCTGGCGCGGGCGTCGCGGACCTCCCGGTGACGTTCGCCCATGCCCAGCCGCAGCTTGTATTCGATGTCGGATTCGAGCTGGTTGCGTGTCTGGAGCATGGCGGCCAGCTGGGGGTCTTGGGTCGCGAGCTGCTCGAGTGTGAACTGCTCGGGCGAGGTGGGGTCGCTGTTGTCCGAGACGCCCAGCTCACTGAGTTCCAGGCGGGTCTGGTTCAGCTCTGCCAGGAGTTTGTCGCGGGCGACCGTCATGCGGTCCAGCTCGTCGCCGATGGTGCGTTCGTTGTGCTCGGTGGACAGCGCACGTTTTTCGTTCTGGAGTTTCTCGATTCGCTTCTGGAGGTCGAGCTTGCGATCCTCGAGGATCCGCAGGCGTTGCGAATCCTGGAGTTGTTCGCTGCGTTCCAGTTCGGCTTTATAGGCGTCGGTGATGACGTTGGCACCGACCTGCGCCAGCTCGGGGAAGGGCGCTTCGTATGAGATGGCGATGACTTGCTGGCCGCGTTTGCGGGCGACGGACAGGCCGCTTCGGAAGAACTTGGGGCTGTTGGCGTAAGCGCCGAAGGCGACGGACTGCCATTGGTCGCTGGTCATGGCCGGTTCCAGGACCTTGGGGCCTTCGATGATGGCGAGCTGGCGTTCGACCCATGAGTCGTAGTGGCTGATGATCGAGTTGTCTGTGCCGCTAGAGAGCACTTTCTGCGTGACAGGCGAGACGCCGATGAGGCTGGTGCTCTGGTAGACATCGTCCTGGCTGTAGAAGCCGGCAAAAGTCCCGGCGGCACCGAGGGCCAGCCCCAGGATGACGGCCCAGTGGTATCGGCCACGCAGCAAGCCGTGCAGCTGCTGCACGTGGGAGCCGGAATTAGCCGATGGCTGGTCATCCAGGAACAGGTCGTCTGATTGCTGATTATAGTATTGGTTCATCGTCCATCGTCTCCCGGGCCGTCTGTCTTACGGCCCCCTGACGGGTTTCACTCAGGCGTCAGGGATATTGGTCACAAGCCATGCTGTTGTTTCGTAGGCCTCATCATTGTATGCGGACCAGGCCCTTGGGCACCATCGGTCCCGCCCTCAAAATCGGTGTGCGGGTATACCTTATCAGCATCGGCACAATTGGATATGTAATCGCGTACTGGTTGGGTATACGTCCGGGACTTCTCGCGTGTTCGGGACCCGTGTGAAAGGGTGTTTCACGGGCGGGCCTATATCCGGGATATCCCTGAGGTTGCGGCGTTATAGGACCCTGATCGGGGAAAGGTGTCAGGCCCCCCAGGGCAGTTCCCGGCCGACCGCGTCGTGGTTCTGGTGCGAGGTGGCGATACATTCCACGGCGGACTCGCCGGCACCCACGCGTCCCTGAGGCCCGACGACGGAGCGGACGAGCACGGCTTTGGCCTGGACCTGACCACCGGCGAGGACCACGGAGTCGTGGATGACCGCGGTCGGGTCGACCTTGGCACCCGGTTCGATGATGCCGAAGGTCGGCCGCCAATCTTCCTCGTTGGGCGGCCCGGTGAGTTGGCATTCTTTATGGGTGCGCTGGTGGTAAGCACGCACGGCGTCCAGGTAGTTCGTCCGGGTGCGGATCGCCATGCTGGCGGGGTTTTCGTAGCGGCAGGCCTTGACGCAATGCTGCTCAGCGATGGCGGGCAGGGCCTGCTCGTTGAGGTCGACGAAACCGACTTCGGGGATGTCACGCAGGGCGCCGCATCGTATGAGTGTCATGCCGGCGGGTCGGTTGTCCTTGTCGCATAGGAGGGTGACATCGGCCTGCTTCTCGGCCATGGCCTCGACCAGCCGGGGCAGCGGGGTCAGCAGCAGTTGGGCGGCGTTCGCGAGGATGAGGTACTCATCATCCCCGTATTCTTTGGCGACATCACTGACCAGCCCGCCTGTGCCGCGGAACTCGTCGGGGTCCTGCTCGATCTGGACGCGGGCCTGATTGGGGCGGTCGGTGGTGGTGTTGGACGACCGGTCGATCATGACACGGGCGGGCAGGCGGTCCAGCCCCAACTCGAAGGCCAGGTCGTCCAGCTGCTCGTGCCAGCAGTCGAGGATCGTTTTCTGGGCGTTGACGGGCAGGTCCATGACGAAGCGGTCGGTGGCTTTGCGCAGCGCGGTGGCGCGGACGGAGCCGGCCAGGAGGACGACGGCGCGGACCGGGCCAAGCTTCTGGATCGCGCCGTTGGGCTTGTGATTGATAGCCGGGCCCTTGGGGATGTCTCGGTTGTGTTTATTGGATTCCAGATACATCAGTTTGCCTTGCCTACGTGTCCGGCCGTGAGATTCAATAGTTATTTATCGGCCGATCGGTTCATCGCGGCCCCCAGGAGTAATCGGGCTGCGAAGGGTAGGCCATGCACCAGGTACCGCTTGGCGAGGCGGCCGGGCTCCTGAAAGAGCCGGTGTAACCATTCCAGACCGACTTTTTGAACCCAACGGGGCGCACGCCTGACCTCTCCGGCAATAAAACTCAAGCTGATCCCTACTCCCAACCACCAGACATGAGGCAGTTTCTTACGGACCTGCCGGATCAACCTTTCCTGCTTAGGCGATCCTAAACCAACATATACGATATCCGGCCCGGCATCCATCACTTTTTGCAGAACTATGTTAGCACCCTCCGGGTCTTTATCAAAACCCATCGGCGGGCAGTCGGTACCCGCGATTTTGAGGTCCGGATAACGGTTTTTAAGCACCGCCGCGGCTTTCTCCGCTGCGCCGGGGTCGCCACCGAGCAGGTACAGCGAGCGGTTGTTCTGGGCCGCCGCCTCGGCGAGTGACCAGACCAGCGAGGAGCCGGCGACGCGTTCGGGCAGGGGAGTGCTCTGGAGTCTGCTGGCCCAGATCAGGGGGGTGCCGTCCGCCACCACGACGTCGGCTTCGTCGAGCATCGCCTTGAACTCCGGGTCGCTGCCGGCGCGGCGCATGTGGTCGAGGTTGGGTGTGATGACCCAGCCGCCTCGGTTCTGATCGAGCTCGCCGATCAAATATTCGACGCAACCGGCCTCGGTGACCGCGTGCAGGCGGACGCCGCGCAACGTGATCTGGTCAAGCGTGCTGGTGGTGGGGGGGGTGGGCATGCGCGGTGAGGGTTGGGTCTGGGTCAACATGGTTCAGTGAGCAAGAACCCACGTGCTTAGAACGCGGGCTTCGGGAGTGTTATTCGGTGGTGTCTTGTGTGGTATCAGGTGTGTGCAGGTAGACGCGTATTGAAGAGAACGGCTGGAGGATGCGCAGGTCGTAGTAGGCCTTGAGGTCGGCCATCTCGTTCAACCAGGGGTACATCTCTCCGTGCGTCGCGGAGACCGCTGGGAGGACCAGCCAGGTCGGCCGGGTCAGGGCGTGGAGTTTTTCGGGTGAGGTCGGGAACCGATCAAACGGGACGACGTCTTCTGTCTTCAGGTAGTAACGGGCGATCGGCGTGGTTGCCGAGGAGAGCGTGGCGACATCCTGCCCGGGCTGGCGGTGCTGTTCAACGTAAGCGAAGGCCTCGTTCCACCGCCGGCGGTTGCCGTGCCCGTGGGTGTAGTAGGCCAGGTCGGTCCAGAGCATGGATGCGACGACGACCACGGTTGTGGCCGCGGCCAGCGGTGTGCCAAGGTTCTGTTTGCGTGCGGCTTCCCAGAGAGCCCCCAGGCCCAGCGCCGCCAGGGCCAGCCATGCGTAGTGGACGATGAAGGCGTAGCGCTCGTGGACGTACATGTCCTGCTTAAACGACAGGGCCATCAGCGCGAGCACCGGCAGCGAACACCCGGCGAGCAGGTACAGCGTGAGCCGTGTCTTTGAACGCAGCAATGCCAGGGCGCTGAGTCCCGCCAGCGCGACGACCACCGGGCCGTTACGCAGCAGCATGCTGGCGGCGATGACGAACCAGCTATGCCCCTCAAGCCCGCCCCAGTTCTCCCAGTTCTGCCCGGAAAACTTCATGTCGTAGACCTGGATGCCCGCGCACAGCGCCACCGCGATGATGCCCGCGGCCCAGCCGATCGGTGTCAGGCGGATCGGGTCTCTGCGGACCAGGCAGAGCACCACGTCGGCGGCGAGCACGAGGCTGAACAGCAGCGCCGGCGGTTGCGACAGGTAGGCAAACACAATGGCCAGTCCGGCGAGGATCGCGATCCGGTTGGACTTTTCTAAGCAGGTGCGGAAGTACCAGATCAGCGCGAGGTTGTAGAAGAGGAACTGGAGTGTGTAGAACCGCGACGCCTGCGACCAGAACAGGTGCCAGGGCGAGACGGCCAGCAGAAGCGCGAGGATGAGTGTGGTGCGGTCGCCGAAAAGCCGCCGACCCGCCAGCGCGAGCAGTGGGATCGAGAGGAGGCCGACGATGCAGGACCCGATGCGTGCGCCGAAAGGATGGACGCCCAGGTCCTGCCATTGCGAGACGTTGTCCCAGGTGACCTGATCCATGTCGGCACCAGTGGCCCAGAGCCCAAGCGCCGTGGGGATGTAGCCGAACTCCTTGGCGACCTGAACGTCCCCTTTGAAGGCGGAGGAGCGGATGGTGTAAAGCTCGTCCTCCCAGAAGCTGAACTCGGAGAGATTGAATAACCGCATCCCCCCGGCCAGGACAGTGACCACCAGCAGGCCCAGCCAGAAGAGCCTGATCGGGGTGTGGTTGTCTGAATCAGCGACGGCCATGATGTGTTTCATCGGGTCCGCAGCGGGGGTGGGATGAATAGGTTTAAGCCGTATACGGACGGAAATCAGGCCCTGGACTGGTTACGGGCGTGGAAACGCCGGTGCGAGTCTTTGTAGATATCCAGCATGACCTTGCCCTTGGTGTCCCAGTCGAATTGCTGGACAACCTTGTCGCGTCCGGCCTGGCCCATCTGTTTACGCAGGGCCGGAGACTTGGCGAGCTTGATCATGGCGTCGGCGAAGCCCCGGATGAAGTCCGTGCGTGAGCTGGGCTCCACCAGGAAGCCGCAGGTCTCGTCCAGGTAGTCCACCGGCCCACCCCATTGGGTGGCGACGGCGGGGATCCCCATGGCCATGGCTTCCAGGACCACGGCCCCGCCACACTCCAACAGGCTAGAGAGCACCAGGGCGTCGGCATTCCCCAGGCGGGCGGCGCACTGATTCTGGGTGAGCCAGCCCTTGAAATGCACGGCACAATTATCCGGCAGATCAAGCGCTTTCGCCTGGGCCTCCAGGGCGGCGCGGTCGTCCCCGTCGCCGATGATCTCAAGGACGGCGGGGGTCTCTCTTACAACCCTCTGGAACGCTTCTAGCAGCAGGTCGATGGCCTTCCAGTCCACGAGCCTGCCGAGGTAGACGAACCGCGCGGGGCGGTCGGGGTCGTCCCGGTCGTCCGGGCGCTCCGGGCTCTGCCAGACGGACAGGTCCACGCCGTTC
Source organism: Phycisphaeraceae bacterium (assembly GCA_029260635.1). Classification (GTDB taxonomy): domain Bacteria; phylum Planctomycetota; class Phycisphaerae; order Phycisphaerales; family Phycisphaeraceae; genus JAJRRS01. Next base: position 8,085 of record JAJDCW010000243.1, read on the forward strand.
TCGACCAGTTCGTAGACATCCCCACGCAGGCACGAGGGCAACGCGAGGTTGGTACGCTGGTTGGCGACCAGCAGCGTCTGCGCCTGCCGCTTGCCAGGGATCAGGCGGTTAAGCATGTTGGCGAAGAGCCTGCCGCACCACATACCCAGGTCGACGGTGCGCGACTGCATCTGCCGGAACGGCTCGGGGTAATCCATCCCGCCGTTCATCGGGCCGATCACCAGCGGGACGCCCAGGCCAAACAGGGCGGAAGGTTCGCGTGGCGAGACCGAGGTGGGCTGATGGACTAGGTCGATCTTGTGCTGCTTAATTGATTTAATGACGCAGCGGCGCTGCTTGAGCTGGGTGACCATCCGAAGCAGCAGGCCGAAGGTGAAGTGGCCCAGTCGGCCGGGGATGGCTTTTCGGCAACGCCAGATCGCACGGTCAACGCGCGTGTTCTCGATGTAGTCGATGCGGTCCTGCGCGTCGGGCAGGTATTCGACCAGCTCCTCGCGGCAGCGTTCGTGGACGACCAGCCGGCAGTAGATGCCCTGACTGAGTAAGAAGCGGAAGTAGTGCAGCGGGAGCGCCGCCTCACCGCCGAAACGAGAGGAAGCGCTGTCACAGGCGATGAGGATACGTAGCGGGCCGTCGTTGTCGGTCTGTTCGGGGGCGGCGGGGGGTTGGATGTCCGGGCGGTTGTCGCCACCGCCGGATTCGGTGGCGCAGTCTGCCCCGGGCTTAACCGGGCTGGCGGTCGTTTGCGAAGATGTTGAAACCCCTTGAACCACAGTCTCTATCCCCATCAGGTATTTACTTGGCACGCTCTGGATTACTAGCGACGTATACGTAAGAACGCTAACGCCCCTTGTCTCAGTTTAACGCACCACCATGAAATTTACGGCGTGAAATCAATTATATTTTCGTCGGCACAATCGTGCTCGTGATTCAGAGGCATTTGCTATGGCGGGCCTGGGCTATCGGACCCGTCGCAGGAAGGCCAGTGACAGGGCCAAACCCATGGCCAGGCTCGTAGGCTCGGGCACGATGCCGGAGATGGCGGGCGGGACGGGGGGTGACCCGGCGTTCCAATTGCTCAGGACGAGGTTCAGGTCGTCGATGCCGACGAAGCCGTCGTTGGTCAGGTCGCCCATGGTCTCGTCGCCGGGGGTGACGTTCATGTTCCAGTGGGCCAGGACGAAGTTGATGTCGTCCAGCCCGACGAACCCGTCGCCGTCGATATCCCCGAGCAGCAGGTCCAGGCCGGTGTTGAACCAGACCTGCGCCATGACAGCGTATCCCAGGTCGCCCGGGTGGATGACGTCGCCGGGCGCGAAGAGGTCGGTGTTCACGCTGTCGGTCCCCGCGCCGAAGGCGTTGTTGACCTCGTCGTAATTTAGCACCCAGTCGACCCAGTCGGACGCGTTGCCATTGAGTGTGTCGTCCTCGGGGCTGAGCAGGTCGTACACCTCCTGAGTGGTGGTGATGCCCAGCGACGTGCCGAAATCGTCCAGCAGGTGTTGGAGATTCAGTGAAGCCATGTCGATGCGGAACATGTCGACCATGCTGATCCGGCCGTCGTACTGAGACCGGTTGGTGATGACGTCGTCCAGGCCGTTGGCCCAGGTGCCGTTCGAGGGGCCGCCGTAGTTGTAGTCGAAGGTGGATTTCACACGGGCCTGGTGCTTGGTCAGTGCGCCGTAGGTCCCGCCGTGCGGGTTGGCCGCCAGGGGGTCGTCCGCCTTGGGGATGATGTATGCGAGGATGATGTCGTGGTCGCCGTCGGCGCCGATGTAGTGCGAGCTGCCGGGGTTGGTGGTGGTCAGCGCACGCAGCAGCCCGTCCAGCTCGGTGCCCGCCAGGTCGCCGTTGCCCCCGGCGGTGACGGTGTTGGTCCCGATGTGCAGGAGGATACGGTCGGGCGCTTCCCCCGCGGCATCGAGCGTGGGGAAGACGTTGTTGTCATTGAGTTTTTCACGCAGGCCGATGTCGGGATTGCCGAAGCCCCAGGCCTTGATCCCGGAAATCGCGTAGTGGTCCGGGTCGATGTCGGGTGTGCCGTCCTGCAGCGTGCCGACGAAATCGAACTGGGTGTTCGTCCCGTGCAGCAGGGCTTGCAGCGGCCCGCGGAAGCCGTTGCCGTTGGAAGAACCCAGCCCAAAGGTGATCGAGTCACCCAGCGGAAAGATGTTGACGGCGTGTGCGGGTGTGGCCAACGAGAAGGCCAGTATCCCGGCGGCGGTGAAGGTGCATGTTCTCACGATCGGCAAGCGAAATAAGAAAGTAAAAATAACCATCTCCCAGTGAATCCTATGATTTAGCAGTTACCAGTGTTTGTTGTTGTGTAGCGCCTTGCTGTCCGCCTGTTTTCTTGGGCGTTGCGGGCATCGCGAGGAAGTTAAACGCGGCGAACGGGTAGGTGTGCGCCTTGTCGAAGCGGCCCCAATCGGTCGGGCCTTGCCCGGCGAGGTAGTCCTTGAAGAAGTAGATGTCGTAACCCATCTCTTCGGTGAGCAGGTCGTAGATGTCCCGGTTGGTCATACCAAAGGATTTGGCCCCGTCCGGGGCGCTCTCGAAAATGATGCCGGGGCGGTGCCTGGCGATCAGTTCCCGGCCGCCACGCAGCGCCATGGCCTCGGCACCCTCGACATCGATCTTGATGAAATCGATCTTAACGTCTTCGGGGATCGTGTCGTCCAGCTTCACGCACTGAACCGTCAGCTCTTCCCACTGATCGTCGGGGCGTTGCTGGGCTTTGACCAGCCCGCTGAAGCCGGGATTGGTGATGTTCTGCGAGAAAGTCACCTCGCCCTTGCTGTCGCTTAGAGCGACCTGGAACACCTTGGCCTTGGGAAACTTGTTTGTGATCCACTTGGCTTTGGTCGGGACCGGCTCGAACGCGTAGTGCTGACCCCCGGGGGCGAGGCTTGTCAGCTCGGCGAGGACAGAACCGATGTGGCTGCCGATGTCGATGCAGTTGGAGTCCGGGGAGATCAGCTTCGCCATGATTTGATGGGCGCGTTTCTCTTCCAGATAGATATCTTCCAACTCAGGGTGTTTACGGCGTTTGGGTGCCTGCGCAATCCACCTCAAGGCCTGTGCCGGCTTCTGCACAGGAGTTCCAACCAGTAGATGTTTGAGATATAGCCAGTTCACCCGCGTTGCCTCAAGTTAAGCCCTGTGCCTCTGTGGCGTCATCCCGTCGAATAACCCGTGGGGAAAGCCAGGGGGCCCCCAATAACGATAGCGACCCAGTCAGAGTCCCTCGTGCTCGCTCCTTGTGTCTTCTCGGCCCTGATGCCTCGGTATAGATGGTTCCGGGGCGCGGTCTTCGACAAACCTAAAAGAATACCTCTCCATTAGGAAATCAGCCCGAGATACAATCAGACGATATCATATCTTATCTTATGATACCGGCGAAATAAAGCGTATTTTACGGCAAAATTGATATCTCGAGGTTTTTGGGGCGTTACAACCGTTGGCGCTGGTAGAACCCGATCTGCCGGGCCGTAACCGGGTATCGCGGCGATTAAAGCTCGATTCTTGGCGGCTATTCCGTCCGCAAGCCTCTGCGGTGGTAGGCCTGCCTGGCCTGGCTTAGCTGGTCTTCGATCTGGCCCTGCGACCATCCAAGCTCCTTAGCCATGACGTCGGTGAAACGGCGTAGAACCGGCTCTCCGGGCCATCCACGCAGCCCGACGTCGGTGCGTTGAAACAGGACATCCACAAGTGTCAACGCCATCTCATGGCGGACCGCGTAGACGATCTGTGCGAGGACCGTCGTCCGGTTATCGGACACCGGTTCGCGCAGGTGCGGTTCGTGATCCGCGAGGTTGAGGATGTGCCCGTAAGCCAGGCCGTAGGCGTCGAATAGCTCGGTCTTCAGTTGCTCGCCGGCCCAGTCGGGGCGGTCGGCATTGGCCCGGTGGAGCTCATTAGTGGGGTCCGTTTTGGGTGCGCCATACAGCAGTGTGGTTGATGTCTGACACAGCGTTGACGGTGTGCCGAGTTTTTCAGTGGCGAGGGTGACGGCCTTCTCTGCGACATCACGGGCCGTGGTCCACTTGACGCCCAGGACGGTGACCAGCCCGTCGAGTTGTTCGGATTGCGCGTGGTCGATCAGGCGGTATCGCTTCGAGGCAACGGGTTCAGCGCCGCCCGCCCCCGGCGCTTTGGGTTGCAGACCCATGAACGTGAAACGCACGTCTTCGTAAGTCAGCCCGGCTACGGGGTAGGCCTGATTGAACTCATCGATGAACCCGCGGACCTCGTCGGGGCTGACGGTGAGGTCGTTGGGATCACCGGTGTAGTCGTTGTAGAACGTGCCGACCAGGGAGTGGTTACGCCAAGACGTGACGAAGAGGTTGCGGAAGCCCTTGCCGACCAGTTCCTTGTTGTCTTTGTGTTCTTTGCGCGAGGGCACGGCCAGGCCCATCCCATCGAAAAGGTCTCTGGTGACCAGCGCCACAGCGCGGATGAGCTCGAAGTTATCAGGTCCCGTTGATTGATCGGCTGCGTGCATCTTGGCGGTGTTTTTTGTCCACGGGCCGGCACAGCCGAGGGTGAGTTTGGCGCGGACTTTGATCGTCTTGCCGGTGAGTTGATCGACAGCGCAGACTCCGGTGACGCGGTTGCCTTCGCGGTTGATCTGTGTGACGCGCAAATGATTCGCCACGTGAGCGCCCGCCGCGACCGCGGACTGGACCACGGCGAGGGCGAGGCGTTCGGAGTTGTTGACCTGAGCATCGTAAAAAATCGCCCCGCCGGTCAATCCGCCGGGCTCGATCCCGGGCGCCATCGTCAGGCAGTCGGCTGTGTTAATGAGCCGGCCGTTCGGGAGTTGGCGGTCTTTGCTAAGTCCTTTGTTGCGGTCGGCACTTATCAGGTCATTGAGCTTCATCGCGGTGAACATCGCGGGCCTGCCGCGCATGCCCAGGCCGTAGGTCGGGACCAGGAAGGGCATGGGCTGCACGAGGTGGCCGGCGACGCGCAGGAGCGTGCTGCGTTCGCGGATGGACTCGCGCATGCGTTTGAGGTCGCCGTGCTGGAGATACCGCAGCCCGCCGTGGACGACGCGCTGGCTGTTGGCGCTGGTGCCGGAGCCGAAGTCATTCTGTTCGATGAGCGCGACTTTCAGGCCGCGTTGCGCCGCGTCGAGCGTGGCCCACACGCCATAGATTCCGCCCCCAACTACCACAAGGTCGAACTCGGTTGACGCGAGGGCTTGCAGGTCGCGCGTCAGGGTGGGGGTCGCGGGTTCGTCTGGTGTCTTGGGCATGGTCGGTCCCACGTCCGGGAGGCCGTGGGTTTTGGGCCGTGGGTAAATCCGACGTCGTTACGCGGCGTTGGTCTCGTCGGGGAGCGAGCCATTGTAGGTGTGGCGCACCTTGTAGGGCTTGCGATCCTGACTCTCGTGATAGACCCGTGACATCAACTCCGCGAGGATGCCGATCATCAGGAAGATAACGCTCATCAGGAAGGTCATCATCGCGAAGAGGACCAGGACGTTGTCGTTGAGCATGACGGGCATGCCGTGCTCGGTCAGGATATTGTACTTCTGAAGGATGGCCCAGAAAAGCGACACGAAGGAGACCACCATCGCCATCATCGCGACCTTGCCGAAGAAGTAGATCGGTTTGGCGAGGTAATCGCCCAGGAACTTGACGGTCAGCAGGTCCAGCAGCACCTTGACGGTGCGCTTCAGCCCGTACTTGCTGACCCCTGCGGTGCGTGGGCGGTGGTTGACGACCTGCTCGGTGATGCGTGCGCCGCGCCACTTGCAGATAGCTGGGAGGAAGCGGTGCATCTCGCCGTAGAGCCGGACATCCTTGACAACCTCGCGGCGGTAGGCCTTCATCGAGCAGCCGAAGTCGTGGATCTCGGTCGTCCAGGTGAGCCGTTTGATCAAGCGGTTGGCCATGATCGATGGCAGACGACGGCTCATCAGCTTGTCCTGACGATTCTTGCGCCAGCCGCTGACGATGTCCCAGCCGGGCTTCTCGTCGAGCTTGGCGACCAGCGCGGGGATGTCGTGCGGGTCGTTCTGCATGTCGCCGTCCATCGGGACGATGACGTTGCCCTTGGCGTAGTCGATGCCGGCGGCGGTCGAGGCGGTCTGCCCGAAGTTTTTGGTGAACTGAAGCAGCGTGACGCGCGGGTCGTGTTCGGCAACCTCGCGGAGCCGGTCGATGGTCTTATCGCTGCTCCCGTCGTCGATGAAAATGACTTCGTATTTCAGCTTCTCGGCGTCGATGACCTCGGCGATCTCGCGGTACAGCGGCTGGACGTTGTCCTCCTCGTTGTACAGCGGGATGATGATAGAGACATCCATAGTGCTGTCGCTCTTTGTAATCTGCTGCATCATCGCCATAGTCCCCACAATATCCATTGAATCTAATCGCGCCATAGAAGTATTGATCATCGACCGTCTTTATGGGTCACTTGTGCCGTTATCCGGGCTGGCGGCGATTCCGGCGTTTGTTTCGGCGGCATCACGTCCGGTACGGACCCAGTCTTTTTCACGTCCGAGTACGAACTTCAGGTAGATCGGCAACTTCCAGAGAATGTACCCGGGGATGGCCAGGGCCGCACTCATCGGCAGGGAAGCCCGCGCGTAGCGGGCCCAGGCGAGGATCAGGGCGATACCGGCCAGCGCCAGCGAGCAAGCGGCGAGAGCCGCCGGGCCATAATCGTTCAGCCACCATCCGATAACCGATGTCGCGGCGAGCGTGGCGAGGGCGGCCATAACCAGCAGCGATAACGGCGGCACCGCCAGGTCGATCGCGACGGCGATCAGCGAGGGTCGCAGCTTGACGACACCTTTGATGAGCAGGGCGGGTGTCTTGGTTAGCAGCGTCGACAGGTAGCCGTGCTCCCAGCGGGTGCGTTGGGTGACGGCGTCGACGCCGGCCGACGGCAGCGCGCCGGTGATGCGAGCGGCGTCGCATAGGATCGGGCCGTGACCCTGCTCGGCGAGCTCTAGGCCCAGCGCCAGGTCTTCGACGATGTTGCCGGTGGCGAGGTTGGCGTTCTTGATCAGGTCGTAGGGAAACGCCATGCCAGAGCCGGTCAGCGGGATGGGCAGATTCAGCAGGTCCATCCCGCGCGGGCGCGCCTGGTTCTTCACCATAAAGGCGAACGCCGAGACGACGGCCTTGGTGTTCTTTGTATCCGGCGGGTGCAGCAGGTAGACGCCCTGAACCGGGCGCCGGGTGTGTTGCGCGGTCTTGGCGAGGTCGGTCAGGGTGGTCGGTGTCACGGTGCAGTCGGCGTCGACGATGATGACCACGTCGGGCGGTGAGCTTTCCATCGACGCCAGGCCGGCGGCGAGCGCGAAGCCCTTGCCGCGGTTGACGGTATCGTGGCGTTCTATGACCGTTGCGCCGTGGTCTCTTGCGATGCTCGCGGTCTGATCGGAGCAGTTGTCGGCGACGACGATGACCTTGCCCCCTTCGGGGAGGGCGTTGTTGAGCGAGTCGAGTGTCGCGGGGATGACGTTCTCTTCGTTATGGGCCGGGACGAGGACGGCGACGCAGGGCGTGTTGGTATCACTACCAGATCGCCGTTTTGCGGGGAGCAGGCCGAGCAGGCACTGGATAAACAACACGAGCATCGGTGCGGCGACCACCGAGGCGAGTATCCACAGCAGGATGTGTAGCGTAAATGTCAACGGGGTTCCTGAACGTTACGAGGCGGCCCGGTCGAGTGTGTCGTGGGCTTGATCCGTTTGGTTATCGTGTGCCATCGTATCATTGGGGCGCAGCGTCTCGACCCTGCCATCGATCGCGGCGGTCATGATGCGGCGGAGCCAGGCGGATTCTTTGGCGATGTTGAACTCGGCGCTGACCTTCTGATGCCCGGCGTGGCCGAAGGCAGTGCGCTTATCGGGGTTGGTCAGCAGATCGTCGATCGCGTCCGCCAGGGCGTTTGTGTCGCCCGGCGGGACAAGGTGGCCGCTGTGCCCGTCATCGACAAGCTCGGCGACGCCCGCGATGCGTGTCGTCACTACCGGGACGCCGGCGGCCATGGCTTCCATCAGCACGACGGGGACGCCCTCGGCAAAACTGGGCAGCACGAAGACATCGGCCCGGGTCAGGTGTTCACGGACCTCGGACTGGGACTGGTAGCCGACGAAGTTGACGTTGCCATCGATACACAGGTCCTTTGCGCGTTGCTCGAAGTCTTTGCGTTCCGGGCCGTCGCCGACGACCGTGAGCGAGAGCTCGGGGTGGTCAGGGAGCAACTGCTTTATGGCGTCGAGCAGGATGGGCATGCCCTTGACCGAGGCCATGCGCCCGACGGTGAGCAGGCGCGTGCCCCGGCCGGTATGCGTGGCGGGCTTGAAGAGTGATGGGTCGACGCCGCAGTGGATGATGTGCAGGCGGTCCCATTTTTCGGGTGGGCAGAAGATCATCGCCTGGCTTCGGCAGAAGTGGCTGATGTTGGAGACGAACAGGGCGCGTTTGAGTTTCTCATCGAGACGCCAGCGGTAGGGCTCGAAAAAGATGCCCGGGCCATGCAGGCTGAAGCTGAAGGTGAACCCGCCGATCTCGGCCGCCAGCATCGCGACGGTGCAGCTGGAATCGCCGAAGTGGTTGTGCAGGTGGGTGAGTTTATCCCTGCGCATCGTGTCGGCGATGATGCCCGCTTCCATAAGATAGGCCAGGCAGTAGATCAGGCCTTTGATCCCGGGCTGACGTGTGGATAGCGCGAGCCCCAGTGCGCGGAAGTAACGCCGCGGCGAGCCGAGCTTTAGCTTGAAGCCCACCGCGACAACGTTGAGTATCGACGGCGGGAGGATGTAGCGTGTGCGTTCCCGTTCGGCGCGCTGCTCGGGGCCAACGTTCTCATCCTCGGGCGGCTTACGTATCGAGAAGGTCTGTACATGCACGCCGGCGTCGCGCAGGGCGGCAACCTCACGCTGGATAAACGTGTCGGTCGCGCGGGGGTACTGGCCTGTCAGATACGCTATGCGCATGTGCGGGTCTCTTGGTCCAGATCAGGGGCGTCGGTTGAGCCGGGGTTAGCGGGCTGTACTTCCGCGGCTTCATCATGGGGCGGCAGCGCCGCAAAATCGTGATCGTCGAAGCTACGCTTGAGCGATTCTTCCAAGCCGAACTGTGGCGACCATCCGATCGAGTCTTTGATGCGCTTGTTGGTGTACGTCGCGGGCTTGCAGCGAGCGTGCAACGCGGCGGGGCGGAGGATCGAGGGGATCTTCGCCTGCCTGCCGAGGAATAGTTTGTTGACGCCCAGCGCCAGGGCCGCGAGGAAACGCATGGCCAGCCAGGGCATGGGCAGTGACTTCATCCGTGGTTCGCGGTGCTTATTCAGTGCACGCAGGTACTGGCGGTGGGTCGGCAGGTTGTCGTCGACGATGTTGTAGGTCTCGCCGATGGCCTGATCGTGCTCCGCGGCTAGGACGATCGCGTTCGCGCAGTTTTCTACGTAAGTGACCGGCAGGATCGTTCGTCCGCCGACGACCAGGCATCGGTTCGCGCCCAGCTCGGCGCCGATGCGTGCCGTCCAGGTGTTGTCTCGGCCGTAAATTACGCCCGGGCGGATGATCGTGACCTTGCCGCCGTGCTCATTGGCGAAGCCGTGGGCCAGCTCTTCCTGCACGAGCTTGGTCTGTGCGTACTCATCCCGGTCGATCGGGTCGTTGTCGATGGGGGCGTTCTCATCGAGCAGCGCGCGGTCGCCCATCCTCAGGAAGCCGTAGACCGAGAAGGTGCTGACGGCCACGAGTCGCTTCACGCCGGTGTTCGCCATGGCGGCCAGCAGGTTCTCGGTGGTGATAACCGTGCCTGCGAACTGGGTGTAGAAGTCGCCGGCCTTGCAGGCGGCGTTGCTGACGACGGTGTCACAGCCTTCAACCAATGCATCCATTGCGGATTTATCGCGCAGGTCGGCGCGGACGATCTGAACGTTGGGGTGGTCCTCCCAGCCGAGCCCTTCGATAGTCGAGACGGGGCGGACCTGGGCGCGGACATCGTGCCCGCGCGCGACCGCCTGCGCGACGATGTGTCTGCCTAAGAATCCCGATGCGCCGGTCACTAACAGCTTCATATCCGGTTGTCTCCCAAGAGCATCTGGTCGATCAGTCGGCTGGCGCGGTCCATGTCGTTAAACGTGACCGGCGGCTCGTCGTCGTTGCCCAGCGCTTTGTAGGTCTGGTAGAGCAGGGTGTGCAGGCCCTCGTAGGGGGAACGCTGCATGAGTTTATTGCGGAACGTCCCGATGGATGAGCCGACCAGGCTCAGCCCATTTGCGAACTGATTCACGACCGGCGAGAGTTTCTCGCCTCCGATGCGTGGGCGGATCAATCGCATGAACGGGTGGAACAGGTCGGTCTGCACCTCGGCACGTGTACCTCGGACGGTAACGGCAAAACAATCCGGCGCGGTCCGGCAGCTGAAGCGGATGCGTGCGTGTTTGTTGCCAGCGATGAGGATCGCGTCCAGGTCGTCGTACTTAAACAGGTCGTCCCCCCCGTGGTTGGTCCAGGCAGCGGCGACCTTGTCGGGGTCCGGGAAGAACCGCAGCGTCAGGTAGCCCAGGTGAGTGATGAAGTCGTGGATGACGCCCGCGGGGAGCCTGTGGGCCGGGTTCGGCAGGTTGCGGTCGGCGAAGCGTCCACCGCTGCGCAGGTCCAACGCCATGCGGATATCGACTTCCATGACGTCGCCCAGCACGCCGTCGGCGATGAGTTTGTCGATCTTGAGGATCGGCTGGTTAAAGCGGTAGTTGTGGTCTTCGACCAGGTGCTTCTGTTTGAGTTGGGCGTGGTTCCACAGCGAGGTGAACTGGTCGTGGCCGAGGGTGATCGGCTTCTCGCAGATGACGTGGGCCCCGGCGTCCAGGCAGTCGGTCGTCAGCGTGACGTGCGACTGAGGCGGGGTCAGGACGTGGACGACATCCGGCTCGGCCTCGTCGAGCATCTGCTTGTAGTCGGTGTAGGCCTTCTCCGCGCCGAATGTCTTGGCGGCGTACTCCGCGGCGGCGCGCGACAGGTCGCAGACCCCGACGAGATTAGTCGCCTTGGAGGTCGCGAGGAACTTCAGATGTTCGGCGGATATCTCGCCGGTCCCGATGACTGCGGACTTCACTTTAAGCATCTCCGGTCTGGGCGGGTTGGCCCGTGGGTTTGTATTCGATGATCCTGGCTTCTTTGCCACGCAGGCGAGTCAGCCAGTACTGTGCCTGGCCCAAGGCCTCGGGGAGTTTGGCGATCGTCGCCAGCTTGGCGTAGGCCAGGGCGTGTCCGGGGGCGTCGCCGTGTCGCACGCGGTCGCTGTGGACCTTGATCACGTGGCGGATGTAGACCACCAGCAGCAACAGCACGCTGATCCCGTAGGTCGGCCAGGCGATCGCTAACATGCTGATCGGCAGGATCGCCCCGTAAAACCAGGTGTTTCTGGATTGACGTACGCAGTGGCGTTCGGGGGCTTTGCCGTGCATCGCAGCGCCCTCGGCATAGGCCCAGCCGCCACGGACCGACCGTTTCCAGAACTGGCTGAACTTGGTCATCTTGGCGTCGTGCAGGGTCATCTCGGCGTCGAGGCGCTGGATGGTCCAGCCGGCCTTGCGGACGCGGACACAGAGCTCGGGCTCTTCGCCGCAGATCAGCGCGGTGTTGAACCCGCCGGCCTCTTTGTAGGCTTCGATGCGCATCATCGAGTCGCCGCCGCAGGCCTTGGCTTCGCCGACGGGGGTGTCCCATTCCATGTCGCAGTGGTGGTTGTACTTCGTCGCGTCGGGGAAACGCTCCCGTCGTCGGCCGCAGACGATGGCGAGCCTGGGGTTCGACTCGTTGGTCAGCGCGGCGTGCGCGGTGTTCAGCCAGTTTTCATCGACTTCACAGTCGCCGTCTACAAACTGCACGAAGGTCAGGTCGGGGTTGACCTCTAACAGCTTGGTCAGCCCCGTGTCGCGTGCCCGTGCGGCGGTGAAGGGGACGGAAGTGTCCAGCTCGACAACATGCACACCCCGTTCCTTGGCGAAGGCGACGCTGCCGTCGGTTGAGCCGGAGTCGACGTAGACCGTTGCGGCGACGCGCGGGGTGACGCTGCGGATGCATAGCTGCAGCGCAGCGCCCTCGTTACGTCCGATTACGACGGCACCGACATCGCTAAGCGGGGTGGCGGCACTCATGACGCGCCCCCCTTCGGTTCTTTGATGACCGCGGGGATGCCGACGGCGAGCGCGCCAGCGGGGATGTCTTTGAGCACGACCGCATTAGCACCGATGACGGCGTTGTCACCGATGGTGAGCCCGCCGAGGATCTTTGCGCCGGCGCCGACGTTGACGTTCTTGCCGAGGGTCGGGGCTTCCATGGGTTTGTCGAGCGTGCGGTTGCCGATGGTGACGCCCTGACGGATGATGCAGCCGTCGCCGATGGTGACGCAGCCGTGGATGACGACGCCGCCCTGATGCTCGAAGACGACCATTCGGCCCAGCTGCACGCTGTAAGGCAACTCGATGCCGTAGACGTTGCGGACCCGACGGTAGAGGATGCGGTAGAGGATACTGAGCGGGGCGCGGAGGATTATGGGTTTGACGTTCATGCGCCATTTGCCGAAGCGCGCCACCGCGACGGCGCGGAAGCCCGGCAGCGTCCAGTCCCTGCCGTGGGCATGCCAGTCCTCGCGGACCTGTGCCCACAGGCCCAGCGGCTTGGGTGTGTCGTTCTGAGCGACGTCGCCTGCGCTTGAGGCCGAAGCGGGTTGTGTGGCCTGATCGTTCAAACCTTCGCGCCTTTCAGAAGCACGCTGTGGCGGATGAAATCATAGAGCAGTTTAGGCGGGTCCGTGTCGGGTTTGCGCTGGACCAGCCTGCGGAGTCTGTAAGTCGCGTATCCCAGTGCCCAGACGGCGTCTGTCATCAGGGCGCACAGCCGGCCGTGGTTCTTGACGAAGTAGCGACGTCGTGAATCGAACCAGTAGTCGGGCCGCCGCTTGGGGCGGGTGTTCTGGATGGTGACGCCGGAGGACTGGCCGACCAGGTGGACGACCCGGCTGTCGGGGACGTACCAGCACGGCCAGCCGGCGCGGTTCGCCCGGAGGCAGAAGTCTACCTCCTCGTAATACATGAAGTAGCCTTCGTCCATCAGGCCAACATCTTTGAAGACTTCACGGCGGACGATCATGGACGCACCGGCGATCCAATCCGTCTGGTAGGTGTCATCACGTACCGTCGGCGCGACGCACTTGTTACGCAGCAACCTTGAGATGATGCCCAGGCGTAGCCCGTCGTCGAGTTCGGAGCGGATGGAGGGGAAGCGGAAGGCGGAGCGTTGCGGCGTGCCGTCGGGGTCTTCCAGCCGGCTGCCGGCGATGCCGACCCTGGGGTTCTCGTGCATGAACTTAATCAGGCTGGTGACCGCGCCCGGTCGGATGACCGTGTCGGGGTTTAGTAGCAACACAAATTCGGGCGGGTTGTCGCTGTCCAGCGCGGGCTGGATGGCCCGGTTGTTGCCGTAGGCGAACCCGCCGTTGCGTTCAAGCGGCATGAGTGAAGCCCAGCCGCCCCATTGGTTCTGCTCAATCGCGTGTTGGATCTGCTTGGGCGAATCATCGCCGGACTGATTGTCGGTGATGACGACTCTGGTGTCGGGCAGGTTCTGCACCTCGTCGCGCAACGATCCCAGGCAGTCGACGGTGAGATCGGCTGTGCGGTAGTTCACGATGACGATGAGGGTACTCATGGTTTGGGATCAGGTATGTGAGGTACTACGCGAGACGGCGGTGGCGTGTTGTGTTGGGTTCGGTTTATCTTGTGGGTTATTGGCGAATTTTGCCTGTCTGCTTGCGTTGATCCTGCGGGTGGCCGCGAGTGATTGCCCCGCCAGTGCGCCGGCGGCGAGCATGAAGACGGGGTTGATCATCGCGTTGAGTACGTTGTCGATCATGTAGATAACCAGGAGCATGGCCAACGCGGCGGCGGGCGCGGCCTGCGGGTGCGCCCAGTGCCGTATCGGGAAGCGTCTGAGCGTGAGCCAGACGGGCAGGAGGATGGCGGTGGTGAGCGAGGCGAGCCCGACCAGGCCGTGCTTCCCGATAGCGATGACCCACATCCCGTCGGTGATGGAGATGTCATTGCCGTGGCGGTTGAAGACGCGTGAACGGTTCCACCCCCCCCAGCCGAAGATCGGCTTGTTAATCGCGTGTTCGGTCAGGAGGTTCTCGTTATACACGCGGGTCTCCAGCGACTCGGCGCGTTTTTCCCCCGCGACCGTGGAAACAAGACTCACCATGCTCGAGCCGTCCCAGAGACCGGTCGCGCGGACGGACATGTACACCGGCGCAACCGCGATCAGCGCGATGACGGGCCAGCGGGTACGGGTCGTAGTGGCGAAGTACAGCGTAGCCAGGCCAACGACCAGCAGCATGACGGAGGCCATGGACATACAGGCGACGGTGACCAGGCCCAGGGGCACGACCAGGACAACGACGGGGATGCCGCCCAGGTTTTTGAGGGTCCCGCTTAGCCAGAGCCAGGTGCCGATGAGTGTAGCGGAGGCCATCCAGATCGCGACCATCAGACCGTGCGCCATGAAGACGTTGGGGCGGTACCAGTAGCCGCGGATGGTCTGCCTGAAGTCGTTGTGGGGGTGCACCCCGTAGGCGAAGGCGTGCAGCTGTGGGCTCATCTCCATCTCGAACAGGCAGAAGGGGATGTAGACCAGCCCGCCGATGAAGATGCCGATCGCCAGCTCGCGCAGCGCGTAGAGATTGTTGAAGTAGACCCGCCCGATGAGGTAAGGCAGCCCCCAGGTGACCGACTGCCTGAGTATCTCGCTTAACCCGTCATAAAGCGGGTTGGCGATGCCCGGCAGATGGTAGATGTTCGTTTCCGTGTTGGTTACGGACGAGAAGATCGGGACGATGCACCAGATCATCATGGGGATGTCGAACCGCCTGGGCCGGAACGACAGCAGCCGGTCCTTTTGGAAGATCAGCGTGCCCAGGAGCACGGCGATGCAGGTCACGGTCATCTTGTCCAGCTCGGGCAGCCCCTGGATCAGCAGCGCCTCGGGGACGGGGACCGGCAGGAACAGCCAGGCGGCGATGAACGCGACGATCACCGCACGCCTCGGGGGCAGAGCCATAAACATGAGCAGGACGATGGGCGTCCAGCCCAGGAGCATGATGGGGACCAGTGGGTTCATTGGGTCGGCGTATCTCGGCGCGTGTTAGTTATCGGACATCCTGAACCATCCCCGCAAGTAGATAATACGTACATCGGCGATTGGGGTTTGCCGCTGCGGGAAAAGGTGGGGAAATACAGGGGTTACAACCAGGAAAGCGGGATGCTGAGCAGCCAGCCTACGGCATAGCCCAGCCCGACGAAGCCGACGGCCAAGGCTTCGCGTGGCAGCGACAGCAGGCCGTGGGCGTGCATCCGCCACCAGAGGATCGGCAGGGAGCCAAGTTCCGATAACGCGATCACCCATAGGACGCCCTGCATCTCTCCGAAGTGCCAGCCCAGGGGGATGCCCGCCAGCATCGCGACGGTCTTGCCCAGGTTGCTCGCGAAGACGCTCTTGGAGTCGCCCATCGCCAGCAGGCAGGAGACCGCTGTCGGCAGAGTGCAGGCGAAGGCGACCCGGATCGCCAGGACCTCAAGCATCGGGCCGGCGGCGGCGTAATCATCGGTATACAGAAGCCTCACGATGTCCGAACCCAGAACCATCAGCGCACCCGCGGCGGGGAGGGTCAGGGCATCGAGGCGCAGCCGGACCTTGTAATAATTCTGGCGGAGTCTTTCCGGGTTGTCTCGGACGACCCGGCTGAACGCGGGGAGGAAGACCCGGCGGGTGACGAAGGCGATCATCTGGGCGAGCGCTTCGCTCAGGAAGTAGGCGATGCTGTAAACACCGAGCACGGCCTTGCTGACATAGATCCCCAGAAGCAGGCGGTCGCCCTGCGCGGCGATGAACAGGGCGGCGGTGCTCAGGAAGATCCAGCGCCCGAAACGGATCAGATCGACGAATGCTTCACGCTCGAATTGGAATCGGTTCTTGCCACCGGGGAGCATGGCGTGGCTCAACACCATCTTGAGGAAGGCGGTGACGAGGCTGCCACCGATCAACGCCCAGACGCTTCTGTAATGCCAGGCCCAGTAGGCCATCACCGCGACGCCGATGATCTGGACGGTGACCTCCATGACGGTCAGCCTGCCGATGACGAGCTTGCGGTTGACGGTGAAGAGCTTGGTGGAGTTGAACCCGCTGATGACGGCGGTGATGGCGCCGACACAGATCAGTGGCAGCAGCTGTGGGTCTGAGTAGACCGGCGCGGAACCGTCGGAGGTGGAAGCGGGCAACAGGTGCCCGACCAGGTAGAGCAGGGGGGTGACGATGGCCACGGCGGCGATGCCGAGGATGAACCCGCGGATGACCTGGATGGTCCAGGCGGTGTTGTAGAAGGCGGGGTCTTCGCCGCGCCTGTGCTGGATGATGCTGGGGCCGATCCCGATGTCGGAAAACATCTGCAGGCCTATGAGGACGACGTTGACAACCGCCATCAGGCCGAAGGCCTCCGGGAAAAGCAGGTAAGCGAGCAGGAGGTTGCTCGCCAGGCGGATGCCCTGCTGGGTCATATTACCGCCGAGCGCCCAGAACGAGCTGCGGATGGCGAGCGCTTTGACGCCGGGGTCGTGGGGTGTGGGATCGTCGGGGGTGTCGGCTGTGTCAGAATGGCCGACCGCCCCCGAGACACCCCCGTGGTCGGGGGTGTCCGGGGGCGGCGTTGCTTCGGCCGGACCCTTTAGGCTTTCTTTAATGTTCCCTGGGTCCAAGACGACTCCGTGATTAATCGAAGGTGGTCAGTTCCAGCCGCTTCTGCGAGCCGGGGTACTCGATCATGGCCTTGAACTTCGGGGCGCTGTCGGTGGACTGGTCCTGGTAACGCAGGTGTCCCCATGAGCCCCACTGGTCGCGGCGGCCGACGTAGTTGAACATGACGTTCGCTGAGCCACCGGCCCGTTCGAACTCGAACATGTTCTGCTGGTACAGATCATACATCTTCGGGTGATCCTGCGCCGCGATGAGCTGGGCCTTGTGGGGCTTGTTCCGCCCGCCGTCGGCCAAGTGCTGACCGCCCTCGTAGGCGATGAGCCTGATCGGACGACCCAGCGAGTCGCTGTACTCACGGGCCAACTCGCCGTGCTCGGAGTAGTAACGGCGGTTATCCGTCACGATGTTCTCCTCGAGGATATCGATGATGTCCTCTACACTGGTCGAGCTGGTCATCGCGTTCTCTTCGCTGGAACGCAGGCTGAAATACGTCGAGCAGGAGATCGCATCGAACCGGCCGTTCAGACGCTCCAGCAGCTTGCCGGTGCCCCAGGAGAGGGCGGCCTGAGCCGCGGCGACGCGGACCATCCGGCTAGAGTCGTTGCTCCAGACATCGGACCAGACCCCGAAGTCCCGGCGGGCCTCGGCGGCCCATTTGTCGAAGAACGGCAGCGAGAGGGACTTACCATCGCCTTCGTTCCTGACCCACGTGTGGACCTCGAACTGGCTGTTCCAGACCTCGTTGGACCATTCGACGTAGACCTTGCCGTCCGCGTGCAGGCTGTTCTTAACCAGCTCGGCGAAGCGGCGGACGTAGTCGTCGTCGGCCTGGGCGGGCATGCAGACCCAGGGGTCGGCACCCAGCTCGTTGGCCAGCTCAATAATCAACTCGATCGCCACGCCTTCCGCGCCACCCTGGGTGTAGTAGGATGGGCGGACACGGTCGGACCAGACGCGCTGGTCGGTCGTGTTCGTGTGCTGCCAGTCCATGAACCGCAGGGTCTTGAAGGGCTTGAGCCTCTCGACAAACAGCGGGTGGAACGAGCTTGGGTGATCGACCAGGTCCTCGTGGATAATCTTGACGTTACGCACGTGGTTGTTGGGGTTAGAGTTCTCGATCCGCATGTACATGCCGTGGTCACCGGGGGTGACGTTGACCTCGATGCGGCCTGGCTGGCGTGATGAGACATTGGCATCCCAGTCGAAGACGATGTCGCCCTCGCCGTCGTAGGTGCAGATGTACTTGCCGCCGGGATAGTGCCCGTCGGTGGCGTTGTACATGTAGGTATGCACGGCCTGGCCCGGGTTCAGGATGGGCCAGCCATCGGAGTCTGTGGCGATGTCGTCGCCGGTGTCCCAGGTCCGGCCGCCGGTGTTGGTCGGGAGCCAGGGGCGTGACTGACGCATGACGTCGGTGAAGACCCATTCACGCGACCAGTAGCTCACGAACGAGAGGTTCATCCCCAGGACGGGGTGCTGGTTGGCGTTGACGACGGTGACCGGTGTGGTGTTGTCATTGTTGTCGGTGCCGGTGTCTGTACCGGTATCGGTGCCGGTGTCGCCACCCGCGGAACCGCCGCCGGTGCTGCCACCGCTTGTCGAGCCACCAGAACCCGTATCGCCGCCGTCGACGACGGGCTCATCGGCAGGCACGTCTACCACCGGCTCATCTACGACAGGTTCATCGGTGCCGGTGTTGGTGGTGCCGTCGTCGGGCGTTGCGTTGCCGGTGTTGTCGGCGGGCTCTTCGCCATAGGGGGCTTGGACAACGATATCGTGCGTCCGCTTGTAGACGGTCGTGTTATCCACGCGGTACAGCAGCTGCAGCTGGCTGCGGCCGGGCTGGAGCAGGGCGAGCTTGCTCGCGGGGATGGTCCAGGGACCGGCGTTGTTGTAGTGAGCGAACTCGTCGACCATGCCCCAGGTCGCCGACGACCAGGCCAGGATCAGGACGGTGGCGTTATCAGGCAGCTCGCGGTCAACATTGAACGGCAGGTCGATCCCCTCGCCCAGACGATAGGTGCCGGGCATGTTCGATGGGAACGCCACGACCGGGTCGGGTAGAGTCACGGCGTTGTCAACCGAGAAGTTGATCGTGAACGTATCGGTCTGATCACCATCGATCAGTGACGCGACGGTCAGGACGTAATCGCCGTTGGGGTGCTTGGAGGAGTCCCATGTCTTGGTATCGCCCAGGAAGACGTAGGGGGCGTCCACCTCGGTGTACGTCAATTCATCGGGGCCGTCGATATTGA
The DNA here is from genome assembly GCA_029260635.1 of Phycisphaeraceae bacterium. Lineage (GTDB taxonomy): Bacteria > Planctomycetota > Phycisphaerae > Phycisphaerales > Phycisphaeraceae > JAJRRS01. The sequence continues at coordinate 27,120 of JAJDCW010000243.1, forward strand.
AGATGATCTCGTCGGGCGTGTCGCCGTCGATCGTTGCCTCGATCTTGACGGCACCGGTGACGATCTGGTTGTTGCTGATACCAGTGACACTGACGATCTTGGTCGGGTCGGTCACGACCGGATCGGGTGTCTCGTTACCGATATCGACGGTGTCATCACGGGTGACGACGGTGACATCGTGGAACTTGCGGTACTGAACGACGGAGTCTTCACGGTAGAGCAACTGGATCTGGATACGGCCGTCGGGCAGCGTATCGAGCATGGCAGCCGATAGACGCGGATCGTTATTGTTGAGTGTGTAAGCAAAACCGGACACGATCTCGCTGCGGTCGTTGTCCCACGCGATGGCGAGGATGTCGGCGTTGCCGGGCAAAGTGCCTTGGACATTGACACCGATCGAGGCGCCGCTGCCGTGCTCGAACGTGTCGGGCGCGTCGCCGGCGAAGCTGATGACGGGCTGCGTGCTGTTACTCGAGTCCGTGTTAGAATCGGAAGGCGTGCTTGTGTCGGTCGAAGCCGCGCTGACCAGTTCGGTGCGCAGGCGGTCCTTCTGGTCAAGGTCATCCTGCTTGACCGCGTCGTGGTCCACGGTGAAGTTGACCGCGATGGAGTCGACAACCTGGCCGTCCTTGATGGCCTTGATGCGCATCGTGTAGGCACCCTCGCGGGCCCTGCCGGTGTTCCAGTAGCGCGGGTTGCCCTTCTTGTTGCTCAGGAAGAAGTAGGGGTCTTTGGTGCGCACGGAGGTGCGTGACAAAGGCCCGCTGAGCGCGAAGACGACCTGATCGGGGTCGCCGCTGACACGGGCGGTGATATTGGTCTTGCCGTTGACGACCGCGCCGTGGTCGATGCCGAGCACCTGGCGGATAGCGGGGGCTTCTGCCCGGGCCGTTTCGGCGGTCATGGCGACCGTGGCGATGACCATCAGGGCCATCAGCACGGGCCTGCAAAGCAGGCGTACGACGTTAATGCGGTTGCTTGGGATACGACTCATTACTAACTCCATAACTTCTTTAAGACAACGAATTCCCTGGTTCGCGCCCAATCCGGGCGAGGTATCGTGTCAATTAGCCAATTCAGGCAAGGTCAAAGCAACCCCTACTGCCTAAGTTTTCCATGTTGCGTGGTCCCCGCGGACTGCCTGAACGCTGCAACCGTTGCGGCCGGAATGATTGGGAGGCGGTGTGTCAGGTTATGGGACGAGGATGCGGCCGCGGCGTTTCAGGGGCACCCCCGCCAATTTAAATGATGGATATGAGTAGCAGGCCCGGCGCGCCGATGATTCACAGTGTGGACAATTCGGGATGTCTCTCGGTGAATCTACACGGTGTATCTGATATAGCTATCATTGAATAGACGTCCTATAACGGATCGAACCCTGTTGAGCAGCCCTACCCAACCAGAACAGAAAGCCGTTTCAGTCGAGCCCGTTGATCCATCCGGGAACTTCCCCGCGGATGTGTCGGTGGCCGTGATTGCATACAACGCGATCGAGACGCTGACGGTGTGCATGCAGGGGGTGGTAGATGCCGGCTGCCCGGCGGAGCGTGTGACGGTGTACGACGTCGCGAGCACCGACGGGTCGGGCCGTTGGCTTGCGGAACACTACCCCAGGGTACGTGTGGTAAGGCTTGAGCAGAACCTCGGCCCGAACCCGGCCCGCAACCTGGCGGTGACGCAGAGCCAGACGCCTTTCGTGGTCGTGATGGATTCGGATGTCCAGCTTTTGCCGGACACCGTGACCGGTCTACGAGAAGCAATCGGGGAAGATGATCGTATCGGGATTGCCACACCCGTGGTGATGTACGCGGACCGCCCGGATACCGTGCAGTACAGCCGGACTTATATCCATTTCCTGGCGGAGGCGAGCGCGGAGGTGGATGACAAACCACTGTCTGAACTCTGTGGCCAGACGGCCCGGGTGGGGCTCGCCAGCGGCTGCGCCCCGCTGATCCGCAAGTCCGCCGCCGAGGATGTGGGGATGTTCGAGGAGCGGTATTTCTTTGGGAAAACCGACGGTGAGTTCGCGTACCGGGTGACGCTGGGCGGTTGGCATATTGTTGAGCCGGCGTCCGTCCAGGTGCTGCATCACCACAACAAGCGAGGCAGCAAGTATTACATGCACCAGGTGCGAAACCGCTGGCACTTCATACTCAAAGACTTTCAATTCAGGACACTGCTGCTGGTGCTGCCGGTGCTGGTGGTGCACGAGCCGGCGCTGTTCCTGCTTCTGTTGATTAAAGGCAAAGCGGGGGAGTATGCCCGTGCGTTTGCTTCGATGTTCGCGTTACTGCCCTCACTGCCCGCCGACCGCAGGCGGGTGGCGCGTGCCCGTCGTGTCCACGACTGGCAGGTGCTGCGTGGCGACAGGCTGGTGATCCCGGGTGATATGAAAGGTGGCGTGCTCGGGTCACTGGTGACGGCTTACGGCGTGGTGCTGGAGAAGTACTGGCGGGCGGCCTGCGGCCTCTTAAAGCTCGTCAGCGGCCCATCAGAGGGGGCGGGCATCCCGGCCGATAGTTCGATCGAGCCCGTGGGCCGTGGGCTTGAAGATGACCCGACGACGAAATCACACATCAACGCGGCGTGATTTCCGCCGGCTGTAGATAAACCAGATAATAAAACTTCTTGATTGCGCTTCTTTAAGTGTTTTTTGCTTTGCGGTCACGCAACAGCTTGGCGGGGACGCCGCCGACGATGCTGTATTCGTTGACCGACTTATTGACGACCGCGCCCGCAGCGATGGCGGAGTCCCGGCCGACCGTCACGCCGTCAAGCACGGTGACGTTCGCACCCAGCCAGCAGTGTTCCCCGATGTCGATCCCGCCCTTCTCAATCAGGGGCTGTTCGAGGATGGGGATATCGATGCGGTCCAGGCCGTGATTCCCCCCGGCGATGAGGTAGCAGTGCCCGGCGATCAGGACGTTCTCGCCTATCTTTAAGAGTGTTTCGCTGATCAGCGTGCAGTTGACAGAGATATTGACGCGGTCGGCCAGGCGGATCGACCCACCCTTGCAGCTGAGGATGCTGTTGCGCCCGATGATGCAGTCCGAGCCGATCTCAATGGTGGTCTCGGACTCGCCCTTGCCGTCGAGCACGGCGTTGTCATCGATGATGACGTTGTCTCCGAAGCGGACCCGGTGGGGGTGGCGGATGGTGACGTTTCGGCCGAAGACGACCTTGCGCCCGCAGGCGGCGAACATGTGTCGGTAGAGCTTCTGACGCAGCACCAGCCCCAGCGCCCCGGGGATCGAGCCGAACAGGCCCAGCAGCAGCTCGTATTTCAGCAGCGCGAACAGCGACTGTTTGCCTACCGTCAATGCCATGTATTTCTTAAGCGCCGAGCCCTCGGTGTCCTTCATCATCTTGCGGACCTCGGAATCCGCATCGACGACGCTGACCTTCCCTGCCATCTCGGCGGAGGGGCGGTGGGTCGGGTCCGGGGTGATGGTAGGCGGTACGGTGTCGGGCAACGGGGGCATCCTCTGGGGGGCCGTTTTTGGCCCTTTCTTATGGGATTTCCAATCTACTTCTATCGTCATCGGTCTTAGACGATGTTTAGTTAATCGGCGGGGTGCCGGCGGGTTTTGCCTGGTCGACCGGTGGCAGAGCCTGTTTGGCTCTCATATCCACGCGGACGATCCTGGGATCGATACGTTCCAGTGCCAGGTTCAGCGGCAGACGTATCTGCCGGTCGGTGATGGCGATCGCGTTGCTGCCCGCGTGTGACTCCGCCAGGTCGATGGAGATCTTCAGGGAGCTGGGCTCCAGGAAGCGGAAGTTGCGGTCCAGCCCGGAGAGCGTCACCCGCGCCTCATTCGGCGGCGGATCGACCATGACATGACTGGCGGGCTGCCCGCGGTACTCGATCGGGACGACGTAGGTCCGCCGGACTGTCTGGGGGTTGTAGGCCAGCGCGAACCAGGCACCGACGGTCAGGGCGACGGCCAGAAGCTTTATCCAGCCGTTGCGGTAGACCATTTGTTTCATGCCGCCTGACTGTTCGATGGGGAACCGGTCGATCAGAAACGACTCGACGTGCTCTTTCAATTCCGAGGTTGAGTCGACCGTTACGAGTTTATCGGCCTCGGCGATGCTGACAACACCACGCTCCTCGGAGACGACGATCGCCATCGCGTCGGAACACTCGGCGAGCCCCAGGGCGGCGCTGTGTCGAGTGCCGCGTCCCGCGATCATGTCATGGTTCTTGGAGATCGGCAGGTGTGTCGCGAATTTATCGATCCGGCCTTGGTTGACCACCACGGCGCCGTCGTGGCCGGGCGAGCTTGAATCGAAGATGCTGAACAGCAGGGGCTGGCTGATATGCCCGCCCAGTTTTACCCCGCCGTCGATGTGCCGGTCAAGCGGGTCCGACCCTTCGAGCACGATTAAGGCACCGGTCTTAGCCCTCGCCAGCGTGAACGTGGCTTCGACCAGCGCATCGACATCGAACGGGAGCTGCGGTGACGCCTGCTTGAACCCACCGAGCCAGCGCACGCCGGCGATCCGCTCGAACATCCGGCGCAGGTCCTCCTGAAAGATCACCACGAGGATGATGATCAGCACCGCGAAGCCAGTCTGCAGCACGAGCGATACGAGAACCATATCGAAGGCGCGGGACAGGAAGTACAGGATCAGGACCAGGGTGACGCCGATCAACACACGGCGTGAAGCGGTCTCCTTGGACCAGATCAGCCCCCAGTAGACGATCGCCGACATCAGCAGGATGTCAACGGCGTCCACGACGCGGAAGTGCGCCCAGAACTCTTCCAGGAATGAAATAAGGGTCTGCATCATCGACATGATACCCGTGGCCGGTCATTACTTACAGAATCATCGGCTTGAACAGGACCGCGAAGCCAAGGAACGCGGCGAAGCCGACGATATCGGTCACGGTCGTCAGGAAGATCGACGCGGACTGCGCCGGGTCCCGCCCCAGGGCCTTTAGGGCCAGCGGGATCATCGCCCCGGCGACCGCGGCGGCGACCATGTTGATCACCATCGCCAGCCCGATGACCAGCGCCAGGCCCGTGCTGGGCGTGAGGGTGTCACCCTCAATCATCCGCCAGGCGAAAACACACAGCGACGTGACCACCGCGATACCGATGCCGTTGAACAGGCCGCCCATGGCCTCCTTGATGATGACGCGCTTCTTCATCCCGGGCATGATCTCGCGCAGGGACAGGCCGCGCATCACCACGGCCAGGGACTGCGACCCGGTGTTGCCACCCTGACCGGCGACGACCGGGAGCAGCACGGCGAGCGCCGCCATCTGGGCGATGATACCCTCGAACAGTCCGATCACCGCCGCGGCCATGAATGCCGTGAGCAGATTCACATACAGCCAGGGCAGCCGGGACTTCACCACCGTCGAGACCGGGGACAGCGCTCGCTCGTCCGCACCGGCACCCACGAGCTTCTGCAGGTCCTCGAACACTTCCTGCTCGGCGGACTCCAGCACGTCGTTGCGTTTGACCACGCCCAGCAGCCGGCCCTCGAAGTCGATCACGGGCAGGGAGATAAACTTGCGTTCCCGGAATATGTTCTGGGTCTGCTCACGGGTCGCGGTGTCTGGGAGGGTGACCAGGTCTCGGATGAGGATCGATTCGATCTTGTCGCGAGGCGAGGCCAGCAGCATCTCGCGCATGGTGACGACGCCGATGAGTTTCGATTCGCTGTCGGCGACGTAGAGGTAGTGCAGCACGTCCCGGGGTGTCTTGCGGATCCGTCTGATCGCTTCCTGCATGGTGAGGCTGGGGGTCAGGGACGCGACCCGGGGGTGCATGATGGCGCCGGCGGAGTCCGGCGGGTACTGCGCCAACGCACGCAGCGACCGGGCGACTTCTTCATCCAGGGTTGACAACACCTTCTCACGCAGCTCGTCATCCAGTTGCTGGACCACCGCCGACGCCGAACGCGGGCGCATGGTGGCGAGCAGGTCGCGTATCCGGTCGGGCTGGAGCGCAGAAACCAGCGCCTGCCCGGTCCCGGGGTTGAGCCGCTCCATCAGTGACGCCGCGACATTAATCGGCAGGCCGTTGAATAAGCGGAGCGCCTCGTCGGGTTTTAATAACTCAAAGGCGTTTGCAGCGTCTTTAGGGTGCTGTTCGACAAACACTCTTAGCAGGGATTCGAGGGGTTTCATGCCGAGGCGTCCTGGCTGGGGGGTAACGGTTGAATGGTGATACCGGCACAATATACCACCCGGCCGCTCGGGGTCGCAGCGATCGGCTCAGGTTCACATGGGGCGTACCGGTTTATCCGGCCACGGTTATATCCCGTGGTCAATACCCGGTGTGATGCAGGATGGTTCCGTGATGGCTTGCGGTCAGGCGGCGTGACTGCCGTTGCGGTGGTCGATCAGGTGGCCGTTGGCGAAGTACCACTCGGCGGTGCGCTTCACGCCCTCGGCGGTGCTGAACTTAGGGACGTAGCCCAGCGCCTTCTCGGCCTTGGCGTAGGTGAACGAGCGGTTCTTGGTGAAGAACCCGACGCGTCGGCGGTGAAGCGGCGGCTCGATGCGGAACGGGATGCAGACGGCCTCGCACAGCACGGCGGCGGCGTAGACCGGGGCCAGCGGGATGTGCCCGCGCGGGGGCTTGACGCCGACGGCGTCGGCGACGAGTTTCACCAGGGCGCTCAGCGCGACATACTTGGGGCCGCAGAGGATGAAGGTGTCGCCGAGCGCCTCTTCTTTTTCGCCACAGAGGATGATACCGTCGACCAGGTCGTCGATGTAGACCATGTGGAAGTTGACCTTGCCCGGGCCGATCATGCGGAAGCGTCCGGAGTGGATGGTCTTGAAGAGCTTGAGCAGGCGTAAGTCGCCGGGGCCGTAGATCCCGGCGGGGCGGAAGATGCTGACGGGCTGCCCCGCCTTCTGGCGTTCCATGGCGAGCTTCTCGCCGGCGAGCTTGGTCCGCTGGTAGATGTCACAGGGCGCGTAGGGCGCTCTCTCATCCGAAGGAATCTGTTTGACCGAGCCGTGTACGCCGATGGTGCTGCAGTGGGCGACGCGTTCGCAGCCGTGTTTCTTGGCGGCGTCGAGCACGTACTGCGCCCCGGAGTAGTTGACATCGTGGTAGTAGCTGTCGGGGTGGCCCGAGGTGCGGAAGCAGGCGGCGATGTGGAAGACTTTTTCACAGCCCGAGACGGCGCGGTCCACGGCGTCCTGGTCGGTGATGTCGCCCTCGAAGAACTCCATGCCGTGGCCCTGGAGGAACGAGGTGTCCGATCCCCGGCGGACCATGGCACGGACCCGGTAGCCCTGTGCCCCGAGAGCGACCGCGAGCCGTCCGCCGGTGAATCCTGTTGCGCCTGTGACCAGTACCTGCATTAAAAAATCTCACATACCCCGGGGTTGCCTTCGAGCACCGGATCAGGCGGCATTGGGCTCGATGCCGCCGTTAGCTTTAGATCGGCCCGATCCGGGGAGATTGTTGTAAAAATCTTCCAGCCTTTGGCGGAAGCGCTGTTCACTGAACTCACGTTCGACGTAGGTTTTGCCGGCGGAGCCGATCTGCCGGCGTTTCTCGGCGGACCCAATGAGTGTCGCCATACCCCCGGCCATCGCGTCGGGGTTGGGCTCGACCAGGACGGACACCTCATCGTTCATGACCTGCGTGTGTGTAGACAGCCTTGTCGCGATGACGGGCTTGCCGGACTGGAGGTAGCTGTACACCTTCATGGGGGTGTTATTACCCAGTGTCCTGGGGGAAACGAGGATGTCGGCGAAACTCAGCACCGCGCCCAGGCTCTCGATCGGGACCGGGCCGACAAAGACGACACGCCCCTTCTCACAGAGGTCGGCGGCTTTGGTTTTGTACTGCTTGATGTGTTGCGCCGACCCGCCGACGATCAGCAGCACCGCGTCGGGGTGGTTGTCGGCGATCTTCGCGAAGCCGTCGAGCATCAGATCGATGCCCTGGTAGGTTTCCAGGTTCCCGACGTACATCAGTCGTGTCCCGGTCGCGGTGGTGAGCGCTTCGGGGAGATCGGTGTTGTCACCGCCGGTAAAGGGGATGTCCGGGAGCAGGGCGACATTACCCGTAGGGTGATGCTTCAACGCGACATCGACCAGAGCCGGGCAGACCGCCAGCACGCCCTGGGAACGCCTGACTGTCCGTTTCTCCATCCAGTTAAAAACCCATGCGATCGGCGTGAGCAGCTTGCTCTTTTCAACGAGCTGCAGACTCATCCAGGAATCCATGTCGAATACGAAGGGGACGCCATACACCAGCCGGATAAACCAGGCCATGAATGCCGCCTCTTCGACCGCGTGGACGACGTCGTAGCCATTGCGTCTGGCCATCAAGACGGCCTTGATCGTCATCAGAAAATCACATAACAGCTTCTGCCAGCTCGGACCGATCGGGACGCTCCCGACCATCGGCGGGCGCATCGTGCGGTGATGCGTGACGTTTTCGATCCGGGTGTCCTCTCCCTCGTGGTACGTCAGCAGATCGATTGTGTGGCCCATCGCGCCTAGCACCTCGATCGCGGCCCGCGTCGAGATCGGCGTGCCACGATTCGTGAAGAACGGCTGGGGAGCCAGGAACAATAGCTTCAAAAAATCAGCTCCAATTATCCGGACCCGACAAGGCGGGGGTCTTGTCTGAGTATCCCTTTGTTTACATCTGCCCCGCGTCGTATGACGTTTGAGGCAAGGACCTTAATGTGCTCATGATCGTCTGGCCACAGCCCTACATCCAGTACGCACATCGGCCCCGATAAGATCGCATCTCATGTGCCTTCAAGCCCGTACCACTCCGGCCCACGCAGGTAGCCATAAATCTGCATGAGGGATTGGCATCTTACATAGTTTATCAGGCCGTCTGGCCGTCCGAATACCACGGGGTGTTTGCCGCCAGCTCGGACCCCTTGTTTGATTGACGCCGCCGGTGAATCCCGATCCACGTCGACATCCATGAGAATCCCGTACCGGCCGACACGTGTGGTCTGCGACCTGAAAGCGACGGTTCCACTGCCGGGCAAGACCCAGCGACCGCGCTGCCTGGCTTGGAGGAACTGCCTTGGTGTTGGGGCCGCGGCAAGCCGGCCCGCGTTGTCGCCCAGCCAGATCTTTTCGCCCAGCGGGCTAGCCATGATTTCGTCCACGAAGCGTCCGCGCGAGCCCATCCACTTGCCCGCGCCGATCGGTAACACGGGCAGGCTATCCATATCGAGCGCTCGGTTTAGCGCATCGATCGTCGAGATATCATCGGGGATATCTGCATCACAACAGAGCGATAAGATTTCAAGCCGCTCACGCGTCCTGACCTGCCGGCCTTTGATAAGGAGCAACTCATCGCGGCCATTGTGTTGTGCGATCACGGACAACCCATCTCCGCACTGGATAAAACGCCACCTGCCACCCTCCAACTCACGCTGAGCCAGTAATGATTGGAACATATTGATTTCCCCCGGCTCAGCCAGCAGCAGGCATCCGGGTGTGCTCGCCTTTTCACCACTGGGTAGTCCAAGCCGAGTTCGCGCCCGGTTGAAGTTGGCGAGTGTGGCGTCAAAGTAGACCTCTCCACCGTAGCAATTATAGAGATGCGCATGGGTATCAACGAGCATCGGCCCGGGCCATATATCCCCGGCATCCTGATTGACAGGGCGATGTTCCGTCGTTTCTTCTACTATACGACTCATGCGTTCTACCTGTTTAGCGTTTCCCCAATCGCTTACGGACCTGCATTGTGATCTGCAGCTTTAGAAAGCTGAATATACCACTGCCACTGAAGTAGGCCCCCGGTTGTTTATCGGAAGCCTCGATTAGTATCTTGACCGATGCCGCGGGTGACTGGCGGTCGATGTCGCCTTCCAGAATCGTGACGGCCCTGGCGACACGATCGGCCTGCGAGGCGATCGGTAGCGGGTCTGTCCCGTGAAGCGTCCATATCCCGTGTTTCTGTGCTTGAGCGAATTGCGTTGGCTCTCCAGCCATCGCCAACCTGCCCGCGTTATCTCCCAGGAATAGACCCGCTTTTTGGGGTCCATAAATAAGCCGATCCAGTACCTTGCCCCGCGCCCCGCGCCACTTGCCCACGCCGTAAGGCAGCACCGGCAGACCACCGGCCTTGACCACCTCCGCGATAGACTGCTCTATGGGCTGGCCGTCTTTGAACAATTCGCCGCAACACAACGCCAGAACTTCCAGCCCCTCTAGCGTTACGATCTGCCGACCCGCGATCAGGGTAAGCACGTCCCTCCCATCAAGCGACGCGGTCAGTGACAGGCCCTCTTCTATTTCGCGGAACCGCCAACGTCCGCCGTCCAATTCGCCCTGCTCGATCAGTGACTGAAAGGCGTTATCCTTGACAGTCTCGGTAAACATCAGGACGCCGGGCGTTTCGTCGGGGAGATTCAGGGCACGGGCCGCGTCTGCAAAGTTTTTCAGGGCCGCATCGAAAAACACGGCACGGTCGTAGCAGTCGTACAGGTGGACGTGGGCGTCGATGAGGATCGACGACGATGAGGCCCCCGGGCCGGCTGGTTGGGTCGTATCCACGTTCATGGTTATGGTTTATCGACCGGTGGGGGTGTGCTCATGATTGAAATTGTCAGCGTTATCCCCCGATACGCACGTTTCCAGCAAGAATACCGGAATTGTATTGTATAGGGCGGGCACACGCTTATACTCTTGTTTGTGATGCTTCGTGCGGATTGGTCTTACGGGTGTGGGCAGTCATATGAAACGGACACGTCTGGTCGCGGCGGTCGTATCGGTGGGGATCGGCGCGGGTTCCGCGTTCGCGGGGGACGTGCGGTACGATATCACCGTCACAACAAACTGGAGCGAGCAGACGCATCCCGGCGTGTTCCCTGCGGACAGCGGGGCTCACCTGTCGCTTATATCGTTCCTCGCGCACAACGACCAGATATCTATCTGGGAGCTTGGCGGATTGGCCAGCCCGACGGTCAAACAGATGGCAGAGACCGGCGACCTGATCAAGTATCAGGACGACGCGGTGGACTACATCGCCGACGGGGACGCCGCCTGGAGCTGGTGGAACTTCTACACCGACCCGATCGATTCTTGGACTGTGACGCTGCAGACGGTGAACGATGCGCACCCATTGCTGACGATCATGTCGATGATCGGCCCGAGCCCGGACTGGTTCGTCGGCGTGTCCGCGCTGGACCTGCGCGAGGATGGCATCTGGCGTAACAAAGTCGTCGTCGATATGTACACCTACGACGCCGGGACACGCTCGGCGGAACGTTTTGAGTTGTTCGGCCCGCTGGAGAACCCGCCCAAACCGATCAGCCTCTTGGACAACGTGCTGCTGCCCGGCCACATCCCGATCGGGTCGTTCACATTCGAGTTGGCGACCCCCTTCCTCGACGGCGACCTGGACCACGACGGGTTCGTCGGCATCAACGACCTGAACCGCGTGCTCGCGCATTGGAACGAAACTGTCCCCGAAGGCAATCAGGTGCGCGGCGATTCCAACGGAGACGGGTTTGTCGGGATCGACGACCTGAACGTGGTCCTGGGGAATTGGAACGTGGGCACACCACCGGCTGGGGTTGGTACGGATATCCCCGAACCCGTCACAGGCGCGATGTTGTTATTAAGCGTGTCGTTGTTTTCTTTACGCCGACCCCGGATCGCTTAGAAAATCCATTTCACAACCAGCCACTCCAGCGCGAGCAGCGCGGTGAGCAGCGCCGCCAGCGTGAAGGTCTGACGGGACCGGATGATCTGGCGGAAGGTCCGGCGTTGCGGGGGGGTGATCATGCGCAGCTGCGGTTCGCCGGCGGCGGGGCATAGCTGAGGCGCGATGCCACGGCGGGCCTGGTCCTGAACGATGGCGATGATCATGTTCGCGTCGAACGGCGTGAGGTTGAACATCTTGCCCATGCGGACGATGCGTTCCCGGCACTCGGGGGTGAGGATGTCGCCCTGCAACAGCTCGGCGGTGCGGATGGCCAGGACCCAACGCGGGTCGGATGAGCCCTGCAGGGGGGTAGGCTTGGGCGCGTTCCTGACG
>JAJDCW010000244.1 GCA_029260635.1 Phycisphaeraceae bacterium
CCCAGCGGCCCTCCATGCAGCCGTTGGATGATATCGAGGCTAAGTGGGAGGTTTGTTCGCCGCAGACCGTACCTTGGTTTACCGCCGTGGGCTACTACTTCGGCCGACGGCTGCACCAAGAGCTTGGTGTGCCGATCGGCCTGTTGAATTGCACCTACGGCGGTACGCGGATCGAGCCTTGGGTACCGCTTAGCGGCTACGCCAAGGTCCCGGAGCTTGCGGAACTACACGGCAAAATCGCAGCGAAACAGCCCGACAGTTACGCGTATCAGGCAGCAGCCAGCACCTATCTGGAAAAACTCAACGATTGGATTCAACAGTCCCGGCATCGGTTGGATCAACACGAACCCATTGCCGAGCCGGCGGCCTTCCCGGAATTACTTAAACCCTATACGGATCGTCAGGACCCCACCGCTCTATACAACGGCATGATGCGGCCGTTTATCCCCTTCACAATCCGCGGCTCGATCTGGTATCAGGGTGAGTCCAATATGACTGAGGCCAATACATATGTCGATATGACCCGGGCGCTGATACTTGGCTGGCGAGAGAAGTGGGAGCGGGCGGACCTGCCGTACTACTATGTGCAGATCGCGCCGTTCAAGTATGGCGATGAAGGCCCACAGGTGCTGGCGGAGTTTTGGGAAGCCCAGGGTGATATAGAGAAGCGGATCGAGAATACCGGCATGGTCGTGGTCAACGATATCGGCGACACGCAGGATATCCACCCCAAAAACAAACAGGAAGTCGGTACGCGCTTGGCCGACATGGCTCTGCACCGTCTGTACGGATATAGCGAGATCACCGATACCGGCCCCCGCTATCAGTCGGTGTCGGTTGACGGGAGCAGGCTACTTGTGAAGTTCGATCATGTGGCGGGCGGGCTGCAAGCGCGCGACGGCAAGCCGCTGACATGGTTCGAGCTGGCCGGGGTGGATCAATCCTGGACGCGAGCCCGGGTGGAGATCATCGCATCCGACACTCTGGCCATCACGGCCGACGGCCTGGACAGACCCACCGCCGTCCGCTTCGCCTGGCACAAACTCGCGGAGCCGAACCTGATGAACAGCTCGGGTTTGCCCGCAGCCCCGTTCCGCGCAGGCGAAGCGTCCGAGATCGATTTACAATCATTGAATGACGCCGAGGCAACAACCGGTGCGAAATAATACCCGACTCACGACCAGGAAACCCAGCATGCAATCGCCCGTCAGCCGACGGCTTATCACCGCGACGCTCACGCCGTTGGACGAACAGGATTGTCTGCACGTCCCCGGCCTTGAAGCCCACTTGGACGACCAATACCGCGCCGGTATCCGCAAGCTGCTCATCGCCGGGACGATGGGGCTGATGCCGCTGCTGCCCGACCGGACCTGGATGGACCTGGTGCGTGCAGCCGTTGACCTGAACAAGGGCCGTTTCGAGCTGCTGATCGGCGCGACGGATCACGGCACCACGCGCATGCTCCAGCGCATCGAGTTTCTTAACGGCATCGACGGGATAGACGGCGTCACGGTCATGACGCCGTGTTTTTACAAGTTTACGCCGGCCCAGTACGTGGCGTTTTACCGGGACCTGGCGGCGGCGTCACGCTATCCGGTACTCGTGTACCACCTCCCGGCGTTGACGGGTGTGCAGCTATCGATTGAAACCTGGCTTTCCATCGCGGACATCCCGAACATCGTCGGCGCGAAGATGTCAGGCTACTCTTCGATGGTGCGTAAGTTGGCCCCGCTCTGGCCGTCCGGTTTTCGTGCGATCGTCGCGGAGCCCCTGATGACCGACCAGCTCTTCCGGGCCGGTATCTCCGAGCACCTGGACGGTTTGTGGGCTATGACGCCTGAGTTGGCGGTAACGATCGATCAATGCTGCGAGACTGGCCGTTTTGATGAAGCCGCCGAGGCGCAGGATCGACTCAACCAACTACACAGCCTGATCGTTGAGTTCGGCGTCTTCGAGTCCGCCACCGTGATACTCAACGCACGCGGTATCCAAGGACGCATGTCCCCCCGACCGATTGGGGAAATGCCGCCCGATAAAGCCCAATCGTTACTCGAACGGCTCGACGGGTACGGCATCAGACTCGCGCCGATAAACTAGCGCGTAATACTTGCCCGCGCTTGCGGTACACTCAAACGCGACATTGAAAGCGCTCAACTCGCTGCGCCTCTTGCCATGCACGCTCATTGAGTTCTCCGTCAAGAATGATCGGAGCATTCGCGAACTGGCATTGATAACTAACCGCTGTAAGCAGATCGACAGGCTGGCCGACAGAAACTGTTTGTCTAACTTGCTGGCACCCAATCTCAATAATCAATACAAACACGATCATTAACCAATACACAGCACTAACACTCCCCATGCGCGTTCTCCACCTTGCTTTCATCTACCCACATCGGCAAACAACTATCATGTAACCTAAATCGCACGTCAATTACAACGCCAGGTGTTAGTCTGTCTGAGAGAGATAAACTCACATACATATACTAGGTCATGCATCCCGCAATAATCTCTCAAGCCGGGGGTGAACTCTGACCGACTTGCCAGCCTTGGTCAGCGCCGCGCTTATATGCGTGGTCTCGCAGGCTTCGCTGTGCCAGTTTGGCCAAGTGAACTTATAAGTGGCAACTTCCCCGTTGTAGACACGCCCGCTGGGATGTTTGTACAGATCGATCCCGGCCACTGTTATGTGTTTAGATAGCGCCACAGCCAGCATAAGCGCGAATACACCGGTGGTCGGGTAGGGCAGGCCCGATTGATGGGTATACAAGCCGTGCCTAATCAGCAGCGGAAGGATTGGGACGGGCCGTGGCAGGCCCACCGATACAAAATCAATCATCGGGCATCCGGGCAGGAACATGTGCATGAGTAACGGGCGGTGATCGGGATCGGTCTTATTAAAGCGTTCACTCACCGCCTCAAGTTGAGTGGAGCGGTCCCCGATCAAGACGCCCAGTGGTTCGCCCTCATACACGTCATGTGTCGCATAGGTCGGGTCGGTCACAATCACCGCATCACCGATCCTCCCTATTGTCCAACTATCCAGAGCGCTGGGACCTCGGCCGAGGACGGTCAGCTGGTCCGTCCCGGAGAACCAATCCCGGAGGACATCACAGGGATCAGTGGGCGCTTGTCGGGCCAGAACGGGCAACGCCACACCTTCTCGCCACCGATCCAGGAATCCGCGCTGCCACCGTATATCTTTGCGGATATCGACATCGACAAACAGCGATTCATGCGGGCGGTCTTTCATGCGCATCTCCCACCAGCACTGGCCGCAGTGGTTGTGCTCATGCGAGGCGACTTCGGCTCCGATGCTCTGCAGAGCGGGATCGATCCAGCCGATGCAGTGGTCGCAGTAATCCTCGTCGGCGTTACGGTCGTTTTTCAGCAGGAAACCCTTGCTCGGGCACTCCCGCATGTCTAGACGCAGCACGTTCTTTGCTTCGTCGAGGGTGAAGGTCCAGTCGCACTTCTCTTCCACACCGGTCTTTACCCACGTGTCGTACAACCCGGCAAGCCCTCGCTCAAGGCCGGCGGCGGCATAATGGCTCTGGGAATCTAACGCGATCGCCTGGATCCAGAACTTGTGGACCGCTTCCTGCCCAAACTTCCGTCGCAGGTAGTGGAAGGTCCAATCGTAATAGCCACAGAAGTCTTGGCATCCGAGCATCAGATCGCCCCCATCGTCTTATGTGTGATGGGCACGAAACGCTGGCGACAGGAGCCCATTCCCCCGGCGCGTTCAAACCGGTACCCCGCTGCCTCGGCCATAGCGCCGCACGTATGGTCGCAGTGTTCGCAAAAGCAATCCAGAATGACTCGTCCGCTGTCGCGCAGGTGCTTAATGGCGGGGCACGTCCTGATGTCCAGCTCCACTATCTCACCATCGACTGCTGCCTCAACCACGGCATTCGGCTCGCGAAGGAAGTACTGCTGCCAATCCTCTGCGATGACAGCGGCACCGCCCTCACGCCACTGGACGATACGGCCTCTGTAATACTCACGGCCGAGACTTCGCCAGTAGTCGATCAGCACGTCCTTGCCGTACTCCTCAAGGATGTGCCGTGCGGTGGCGTTGATAGCGAAGTAAAAATCAGGTGCGGACATACTCAAAACCTCTCGGATGAACCATACACTATAATACGCGCCTAGAAGGATCAGGCCTCATTAATCTGCAAGCCCACTCTAAACAATTGAATCAGTGTACCCTTATCGATCGGTGTAAAGCCGATGTGTATCGGTGGCTGAAATACACTCACTGCGAACGCGGACCCAGTCGCCCACGATTTCATCGATACCGCCCCCCCGCAAGGAGCCGGCAGCCAGGATTGCCGCGCCTAAACTGGTGGGTTCGGGGCACGCCGTGGCTTGTAGAGTTAATCCCAACACGTCGGCTTTGATCTGTAGCCACAGTTCACTACGGGCGGCACCCCCGCTGAACGGATATATGCCGGCCGGTCATCGCCCGCCAGGATGTCGTGATCGCTGGTCTGGGCGGTAACGGGGCACAGCTCTTGGACGAGGCCGCCGGGATCGGCTTGGGAGCCGACGCCTCCTATACCCTCATCGATGACGACCAGATCGATGCAACCAACCTCTCACGCATCCCCTATGTATATGAAGCAGACATCGGCCGCCCCAAGGCCCAACACCGCCAGCGTGGAAGGGTCGGGTATTCCTTAGGCGTGAAGACAAGCGATGAAGAGTGGTTCAGGTCATTGCCAGATACCAACACACTCCTGATTTGCGACATTTAGATTCCCGTCAGGGCCAAATTCTATCCCTGCGAGGTGGTCAAGACCGAACACGGAAAAGGTGCTCAGCTGGTTGCCCGTTGTAACATCAAAATTACGTATTTGATTATCACTGCAGGCAAATACATAGAGGTTGCCGTTTGTACCGAATGCATCCAAGACGACACGGATATACACTTTATCGTGCTGGGCCTATCAAACGGGGAAGCAGCAAGGCGGGAATAACCCCTCAGCCAGTACAAGCTATTGCACCACACTTAGCATGGTCCGGGATCACAGGCATCGATACCCGCATGTGCTGCGTCTAGATACACCGACACAGACCGACCAACTCTTCGCCCACTCCTTACGCAGTTGAGACAACCGGGCCGGGCTGATCCTAAAACGCTTGGCGACTCGCTTCGCCATCTCGCCGGCCGCAAGTGACTCGATCATCTGCCGGTCTCTAGTTCTCAACGAGGCCAGCCAACGTCCGCCATCAACACGGAGTGCTACTTGTTCGGGGATGGGTGTCTCCCGATCTGCAACCGCTTCGTGTAGCCAGGCGGAATCGTTGGTGTCATCAGCAGATTCAGCATCCAGACTCTGCACGCCACGGCCATGGCGCCTACGTCCCAAGTCGGACATAACATCACGGCCAGCCTGCGAACTTCCTACACGTCTTCCGGCAACCACATGCCGTACCGCATTCTGGGCAAAACCAATGGTGCCAATCA
>JAJDCW010000245.1 GCA_029260635.1 Phycisphaeraceae bacterium
CGCTTATAAAACGGCAGCGGGATGATCTCGCCGTCGACACGGCTGGAGCCGGCGGCGATCAGGACCTTATCGCCGACCTTGCAGGCGTTGGGGGTGACGTAAGCCAGCGCGACCGGGTGGCCCAGCGTCGGGGACAGGCAGCCGGAGGTGACCGCGCCGAGTTGTTCGCCCTCTAAATAGATGGCGTTGCCCTGGCGGGGGGTGCGTCGGCCCTTGAGTTTCAGCCCGACGAGTACACGTTGCGGGCCTTGGGCCTTGAGCTTCTTCAACGCGTCCTGGCCGATGAAAGGTTCGCCGTCTTCGTCCTGGTCCTTATCAAGGCTGACTGCGAAATCCAGCCCGGCGGTGAAGGGGTCGGTCTCCTCATCCAGTTCATGGCCATACAACGGCATCGCGGCCTCGACGCGGAGTGAGTCTCGCGCGCCCAGGCCCGAGGGCTTGATGTCCATGGCGTCGCCCGGATCTTTAAGCATCATCTTCAGGGCCATCGACGCCAGCTTCGCCGGGAGGATGACCTCGACGCCGTCCTCGCCGGTGTACCCGGTCCGGCTGATGATGATCTTCGCGGTCAATACGCTCTTGACGCAGAAGCTGTAGCGTTTCAGTGCGGGGACCTCTTCGGAAAATCGGCCGATGATCTGCATGACCTTTGGGCCTTGCAGGGCGATCATTGCGGTCGACTCGGTCTTGTCCTTGATTTTGACCTTGTAGCCGGCCTTGTTGTCGTCCAGGTGTCCCAGGACCTTCTCGCGGTTGGATGCGTTGACGACGAGCATCCATTTATCGGGGAAGCGGTAGGCGATCACGTCGTCCTTCACGCCGCCTTCTTCGTTACAGATCAGGCTGTACCGGCAGGTGTATTCCTTCATGTCACCGATGCGGCGGGTCAGGATGCGTTCCAGGAAGCGCTGGGCGTCCTTGCCGGAGAACTCGATGCGCCCCATGTGCGAGACGTCAAACAACCCGCCGGTCTCGCGGACCTGCTTGTGCTCTTCGATAATGGACCCGTAACGGATCGGCATCTCCCACCCGGCGAAGTCGATCAGTTTGGCGTTGTGTTCGATGTGGAACCCGTGGAACGGCGTCTCCATCAGCGGGGGGGCTTCTTGTTCCATAGGTGGGCTAAGGCCTTTTAAGATAAACAGTACCTGATCAGATGGTCAGGCTACCGGGTAGGGGGGGCGATGACAACTGGGACGGGTATTATCGGCTCATCACCATCGGCCGAAGGGGGTCCTGTGCGTCTTTGTTGGCGTTGGTGGGGACGCCCATGTACATCAGGCTCTGCTCCATGATTTGCATGACCGCGGGTCCCGAGACGATCCCGCCGTAGTGGCCGATAGACTTGTCCGGCTGCTGGATGAAACAGCCTACGACGAGCCTTGGAGAGTCCAGCGGGGCGCCGGCGATGTAGGAAGACACGTAACGATCCTGGTAGTAGCCGCCCTGCTTGAAGTTCGGAAGCTGGGCCGTGCCGGATTTGCCGAAGAGGTCGTAGAGCTTGGAGTTGGCTTTTTGGCCGCCGCCCTCGACGACCTGCCGACGCAGGACCAAGCGGGTGTAGTCAGCCACGTTCTGATCCAGCACGCGCTCGCCGGGGGGTGTTAATTCACTGCCCGGGCCGAGCACGGGTGTGACGGTCGGCGTCAGCAATACGCCGCCATTGGCGATCACGCTGAACGCACGGACCATCTGTAATGGGGTGACGCTGACCTCCTGACCCATCGGGATGCTGGTCACCGAGTAGTGCGTCCACTTCTTTAAGGGATGGACCACGCCCCCGACCTCGCCGGGCAGGCCCGAGCCGGTCGGTTTGCCGAAGCCGAACCGTACCATGGCTTCATGTAGCTTCTCCGCCCCGACGCGCTCGGCGACGATGGCCATGCCGATGTTGCTGGAGTAGATCAGCACCTCGTCCCAAGTGATCAGTCCGTGCGGCTTGGCGTCGCGCAGACGCCGTCCTTTGCTCGTGCGGTGTACACCAGTCGTGGTCGTGTCGATCCTCTCGTTGGGATCGGCGGCCTTGAGTTGCGTCATCGCCGACCAGATGATTGGCTTGAAGATGGAGCCCGGCTCGAACACGTCCGTCACCACGCGGTTGCGTCGCAGTTCCGGTTTGGACGTGCTGAAATACGTCGGGTCAAACGACGGGTAGTTCGCCAGCGCAAGCACCTCGCCGGTGTTCGGGTCGATGACCACTATCTGGCCTGCCTGCGCGTTGTATTTCTCGACGGCTTCGGCCAAGCTGGTTTCAGCAAAGGATTGGATCACCGCGTCGATCGACAGCCGAAGGTTTTCGCCGTCTTTGGGCTTCTGATAATTCCCCGAGTCGACCCACAGCGCCCGCCCGCGCGCGTCGCGTTGGTAACGCACGCGGCCATCGGTCGCGGTGATGCGTTTGTTGTATAGCTGCTCCAGCCCCTCAAGCCCCTTGCCGTCGGCACCGACGAACCCGATCAACTGCCCGGCCAGCTGCCCCTGCGGGTAGTCGCGGACCAGGAACGGATCGGTCGCCAGGCCCGGAAGGTCCAGACCTTGAAGCGTCTGGGTCCGTTCGTCATCCAGCCGGCGGTCCAGCACGACGTACCGGCTCTTGGGTCGGGCCGCCAGGGCCAGCTCGATATCTACCGGGTCGTAGCCCAGCCCGTAGCCGACCTTCTCGGAGAAACTGGAGTGGTCGACGATCAGCATCGGGTCGACGAAAAGCTTGTTGGCGATCCGCGTCGTCGCCAGCACCCGGCCCTTGCGGTCCAGGATCGTGCCGCGTCGTCCGGACAACGGCTTGGTACTCAGCTGCGAATCGACCTTGTCTGCCAGCCGTTCTTCGGGAGAAATCTGCAGCTGCACCACACGGCCGACCAGCCCCAGGAGCACCACCGTAATCAGCACGATCATCACACGCCCGACCAGCAACACCCGCGCGGGGCTGCGGTCCACCTCGGTCACAGCACCGCCGGGCCTTAGCGGAGGCTGGCTGTTGGCTTCGGTGTAGAGGGGCGTCTCATCGCTCATAGCTGGCATCGACGTAGGGTTCGGCCGAAGCCGGGCCGGGTTCGTGTTGGGTGAGTGCGGGCTCCATCGTCAGGCCCGCGCGCGCCAGAGCCTCTTGCAACACTTTGGGACTGGTCTGGCTGGCGATGCGCACCTGCGCGTCCCAGGTCGCCTGGCGGTCCCGGTTCATCTGCCGATGCAGCACGGTGATCTCGTGCATCAGCTCCAGGCGCTGCTGGCGGAGGTTGAAGATGGCCGTGCCGATGAGCACTGCGAGCACCAGGGCCGTCAACAGCTTGGCGAACATAGGCAGGCGCCGGTGCGGGTTCGTGGGTCAGACGCGGTCACGGTACGTTCGTGTATCCCGGGATCAGCCGGGGATAATCAGCTCCTGACCAACCTCAAGCCGGTCGGGGCTCTTGAGCTTGTTGGCCTGGTAGATGAGCTTCCACTTGTCGCCATCGCCCAGCGTGCGCTCGGCGATCTGTGTGAGGTTGTCCCCGGGGCGGACCTTGTAGGTCTTGGACCTGGAACTTTGTGTCGTGTTTCGTGACGTGTTCGCGGTTGCGGTCTGTGCATTGTTTGCCACGCCGGGCAGACGCAGCTTCATCCCGACCTGCAGGTCGGTTGGGTCGTCCAGCTTGTCGCGGTTGGCGTCGAGCAGGTCTTCCCACAACGCGGCACTGCCCAGGTGTATCGTGGCCAACTCAGAGAGCGTGTCGCCGCTCTGTACTTCGATGGTCTTGCCCGAGGTGTTTCGGACGCGTGTATCGACCCGGATCGCCCGCTCGGTGCCACCATCAACAAACGCCGGGCCTAGCAGTGCCTCGCCGCGCTTGGGGATATCCAGGACCACACCCAGTTGCACGCGCCCGTCGCGTGTGACCTTGTCGGGGTTGGCCTCGGCGATAATGCGCCAGTAGTCGCCGTTGCCGTAGTGGCGTTCGGCGATGCGTGTGAGTGTTTCGCCCTTGAGGACGGTGTGGCGGATCGCCGAGCCGTTGCCGTGTGTTGTTGGCGGGGTACGGACTTCTGGGGTCACGTAAGCGACAGGCGCTTCGTGGGGCAACTCAACATCGTCCTGCCCGAAGGTGACGGTGGGCACCTCGTCACGGTAGCCAGACGAGGCGTCTTCGACATTGTTCAGAGCGGTCAGTTGATTGCCGGTGTCGTCACCAGTCGCGTCTGCCTGGCGCAGCCCGTTGGGGGTGCGTAGCCGATCGCTTGGGATGAAGAAGTCGCTGGGCGGCTCGATCACCGGGCTGGGGCCGCCGGTGGGGGAGCCGTGGGTTTCAGGTGCCCCAGAAATAACTGCGCCGGGATTAGCCGTGTTGGTGTTGCCGGCAAAACCCGGGGCCACGTCCGAGTTATCGATCGACCGCTGCGACTCCGCGGCGAAGTCGGTGAAGTCGGCGGGGTCTTGTTGGGGTTGGGAGAGCTGGTCGCTGATGATGATCCCGATCAAGAGGATCACACACATTCCCAGCAGCAGTCCGATTTTGGTTTCGCGTGTCATGACCTGTTTCCATCCTTGTGTCAGGTCCGGCCGTCATCCATGACGGCTGGGGTTGGGACTTTAACTCAAATCAGGCCTGTCGTCACACCTCGGTCGGCCATTGAGTCGTTGTATCGTGTGCTTATTCCGTCCTTTGGAGCCCGCGTAGCTTGGCGCTTCGGCTCCGTGGGTTCTTTCCGGCCTCGTCGTCCCCGGCGGTCAGCGGCTTTCGGGTCAACACCTTGAAACCGTCCTGCGTGCCAAGGGCCAAGAACGCCCGCTTTACCCGGCGATCCTCCAGCGAGTGGAAACTGATGATCGCCGCCCGTCCCCCCGGATTCACCCCTGCCCCCGGATTATTTCCTCCCGTGTTTGTTAGGCCCGGTTTTAAAAGCTTGGGCAGTTCCGCCAACAGGCCGTCCAAGGCACCCAGCTCATCGTTCACCGCGATCCGTAACGCCATGAATGTCCGTGTCGCCGGGTCGATCCGGTGGCCTCGGAGCCGGGGGTTCCGAGGTCGGGGCGACCAGGGCCGTTTGCCGGGACGCTTGGGTTGGCGCTTCGCCGGGGGGTACGCACGGCGGACCAGCTCCGCCAGCCCGCTGGTGGTATTTATCGGCTCAATTTGCCGTTGTTCGACAATTTTCCGCGCGATCCGCCGGCTCAGCCGCTCCTCGCCGAATTCATAGATCAGGTCCGCCAGCTCGCCCTCCGGCAGGCTGTTCACCAGCGTCGCCGCCGTCACCGTGGACCCGGTGTCCAGACGCATATCCAGCGGCCCGTCCTCGCTGAATGCCAGCCCGCGCTCAGGGTCGTCCATCTGGTTCGAGGCGAACCCCAGGTCCGCCAGCAGGCCATCGACCCCGACAACCCCGATCTGCTCTAAAACCCCCCGTGCGTCCCTGAAATTCGCATGAATCACGTCCAGAGCGACCCCCGCCTGCTCGGCGATTGGCCCGAGCCGGTCCCGGCTGTACGCGACATTGCCCGGGTCCATGTCCAGCCCGATATACCGCCCGCCCGGCCCCAGCCGGGGGATCAGCAACGCCCCGTGCCCGCCCCGGCCGGTCGTGCAATCCAGCACCGTTTGCCCGGGCTGGGGGGCCAACAGGTCCACCACCTCAGTCGGCAGCACCGGGAGGTGGCCGACACCGCCGGGTTGAGCACGGGTGACCTCGGGTTCAGGTTGCGCTTCTTCGGGTTCCACAGGCCTAACAGGATACCCAAAGAATAAGACGGGGCGCCCTAAGGCGACCCGTCTTAAGTGGGATTGAAATTTTGGGCAGTGTCTTGGTGGTCAGTGCCGACGCCGGGCGATCATCAGCCCGCCGAGGGAGACCAGCGCGAGCGTAGCCGGTTCGGGGATCAATTCAGCGCGGACAATCCAGTCGTCTACTGAATTGGGTGGCAGCAGCCAGCCCCGGCCAACGATGGATGAGTCATCGCCAGGAAGCCGGTGCCCGTCGGCCAGGAAGTCGAACGCGCTGCCGATGTTGTTCTGCTCACCGGTGAGGACGGTGTCGTTCAGTAATGGGTCTGTGAGTATGCCCGAGCCGCCGGTCGCGGTGAACCCGGTGGTGCCTACCGGCGAGACACCGGTGATCGTGTAGTTCACGGTCCACAGGTCGGTCGTGGCGTTGTCGTGCAGAAGCCCGCTGATGGTCGCCGTGGCCCCGCCGTCCCAAAACAGCGTGACGGAAGCACCACCCAGATCGGTACTGTAAATCTTATTCAACGCATCAACGCGCAGACCGTAGTCGGGCCCCTGGCTGCCTTCGCCGTGGTCGTGCAACTGATACAGCCCAGGTCCCAGCGTACCGACAGCGAAGCAGGTCTGCACCATTACCAGTAGCGCTACAAGCGGTAGGATAGAACGTAATCTCATTGTTGTTTCTCTCTCTTCCCTCTCGTCGCAGGCCCGTGAACGGGCCACGACTATCCCTAAGAATATTAGTGCGCCATCTCTCGATGCAAGATGATGCACCCGCCCGGTCAAACCGACACCTTCTAATTTGTACCAGAGAGTGGCTATTAAAATCTAGGCAATTTGCATGATTCCCAGAATAAATGATAAAAATGTCGTCATAAATCACGGGAAATACAGTTTATTCAACTATAGTTACATGTCGACCTTCGCTAATAGAAGCACTTGCCGTCAATTACTAATTTCAGGCAGATAATAGGCTTACCGTATTTGAGGCGGATCGGTGTATTGAAGTAGAATCTGCATATGGCAAAGACGTTCCACGCGACCACTGTTTTGTCTATCCGCCGGGGGGATTCTGTCGCCATCGCCGGGGACGGGCAGGTGACGCTGGGCGAGGTGGTTGCCAAGGCGGATGCGGTCAAGGTCCGCAAGCTCGAGGGCGTGGGTGCCGGTGGGGCGGGGGTGCTGGTCGGGTTCGCCGGGGCGGCCGCCGATGCGTTCGCGCTGCTGGAGCGGTTTGAGGCATTCCTTAAAGACTCACCGGAGAACATCAAAAAGGCCGCGGTTGAGTTGGCCAAGCAGTGGCGAACCGACCGGGCGATGCGGCGTCTCGAGAGCCTGCTGATTGTGGCGGATAAGTCGTGTAGCCTGCTGGTCTCGGGCACCGGCGACGTGATCGAACCGACAGACGGGGTCCTGGCGATCGGGTCAGGCGGGTCCTTCGCCACCGCCGCCGGCCGGGCTTTGCAACGCCACACCGACCTGCCCGCCGCTGAGCTCTGCAAGGCCGCCATGGAAGTCGCCGGCGAGCTGTGCATCTACAGCAACACCCACATCACCGTCCTGGACCTCTAATACTGGCCCTACTCGTTCCCCTAAAGCCCCCGGCGGAGACCGATTCATCGGTCTTCAGTCTCCCCAACCCCGCGAATACCATACCCGCGTCGCCCGGCTTGCTCGCCCGACCATTCCCGCTAAACTGTCTCGTCCAACCCACGCAGCCCGTGTGGCGGAATTGGCAGACGCGCTGTCTTCAGGTGGCAGTTCCGGCAACGGAGTACAGGTTCGAATCCTGTCACGGGCACTTATAACCCCCTTATTTAAGGGGGTTTTTCATGCAGTAAATACACCGTTTTTAGGTAGGGTTGCCGTTGAAATGCTGGCTGGTATTTGGTCCGGCCGTTAGGCCGAGTGACGGGACGGTTTTTCGTAAGCGACGGGCAGGTCCAGGGTGAATTTCGCTCCGCAGCCGGCGCCGTCGCTCTCAACGCAGAGCGTGCCCTGCATCTCATTGGCGGCGTTGATCGCTGAATGCAGGCCAAAGCCATGGCCGTCCGAGCGGGTGGTGAATACAGAGGTTCTTATAGGTCCGTACCGTTACCCGGCCGCTGTAAAACCAAGGCGGTATCACTTGTATGGACAGAGGTTGACCCGTCTTGCGATTTGAGTCACGGGTCAGGGAAGGGGCTTACACATATGGGTATTATTGTTGAACGGCGGATTAGCGAGCGATAAATCAATTGTTGGAAACAGCCAAGACGTGTCAGATTGAGTAACGTGCCGATTTTAGTTGAGGCTTCATTGTACAGGCATGTAGGCCGGGTCCGGCCGTAACTGGTTGACCGTCTTCACATCGATGGTGTAGCTTTCCTTATCGAAGCGGTTGCGTATATACACCAGCCTAACCCGTACCTCCTCCGTGGATTGGGGGAGGGGGAACATCCGGGTCTCACCCGGTTGTAACGCTGGCTGAACGTCGGGTATCTGCGCGATTACACCCGGGTCATCCGCAAGGGTCGCTAACAATGTTTCTGTTTGGTCATCGATCTGCATATATAGCCGTAGCGCCCGGCGTACCCCGCCGGAAGGGTACGCATGCCCCGCGAGGTTCTGCAAAACGAGTGAAGCCGCGCCGCCGCCTTCCTCTTGAATCTTCATAACGACACCCGAGCGTAGTAACGCGATGTCTCGCCTCGCCCCCCACAGGTGTTGGCCGTCCGGCATGTGGCAATCCGTACACGACTTGGGCTCCGCGTCATTGATTTGTTCAACCGAACCGGGCGGCCAGGCCGCCGGGCGGTAGTGGGGGGCTTGCGTCCATTCGTCCCACTGCGCCCCGGTACGGGTATGGCAGGTCTGGCAGCTTTGTGTGTTGAACGTCGCCAGACAGGCGTGTTTCTGAGAATCTTTGTTTACACCCTGGGGTTCGTGGCACGCGGTGCACGACAAACCCATGAGCCCCGCAAAGTCATAGGTCCCGGGTTGGCGTGTCGTCGTATCGACGGTCGGCAAGACCAGGTGTGACAGGCTGTTCGCGTGTGCGGTGCCGGCCCAGTCAGAGTGGATGGCCCGGTGACAATTCACGCAGCTTGTATCACGGAACTCCGGCTGTGGCTGCCGACCCGTGTGGCAGGTCAGGCAGCGACCCGCCAGGGCCGATCCATAACGCACATGTTCAGCCCCGGCGTAGATCGAACAGATATCCGCGGACAATCCCGGCCGGTTACGATCCAGCCAGTTCAGTATCAATGTCTCACGTTCGTCGATCGGCGTGTCGCGCAGCGGCAGTTGCTTGATCGACTCCTTACGGCTCAACGCCTCGAACGCCGCCGCCCGCACACGCCAGTCGGTGTCGCTGGCAAGCACGATCAACTCGGCGTCACTCGCTTGAGGGCCATACGCGGCTCGGACTAGCGGGTCGGCGTCTGAAAACGCACCCTCTGTGGTCTCCTGCATAGACCCGGTCGAAAGCCAGAGCCAGCCCGCGAGTGCTACCGCGGCCAGGACCCCACACACCGCCCACGCCGTGCCGACATAGGGGCCGTTTGCAAGCACATCTTTATTCCTGCTGGCCATGGCCGTATAATACCGGGCATTGCAAGCGACACGACCTAACCCGATCGCAAGCAGAACTATCTTTGCCGGGACGCTGATTACCCTGGTGATAAGTGCTGTCGTGTGGGCGCACAGCGAGCCGTCCCCGGGTCCTCCTCCGGGTCCGCCGCCGCCGCCGGGTCCACCTCCCAGACAGCTGGAAGTCGTCACACCGTTGCGGTGGTCCTGGGTTCACTGGTGGGAGGCCAACCGCAGCCTCTACCTCAACCCGACCTCGCAAGGCGGCGCTCCGCAAAGCGGGAGCCAGGAAGCCCTCGCCAGTCTGCGTGCTCAGGCGACCGCCGAGCTGGTCAGCATGTTGCGGGACCCCGATGAAGAACCCCGGGCCGCCGCCGCGTTGGCGTTGGGCCGGTTGGGTCACACGGATGATTTCGAGGTTGTCAAAGCGCTGGGTACGCTTGCCGAGAACGATCCGCTTGAATACATCCGTGCGCGCGCTCTATTCGCGGTCGGGATGATCGGGGGTGAGCCGAGCGAAACATTCCTTCTGGAATACAACCCGCCTTCGTCCCGGCTTCGCGCTTCGGCGCTGATCGGCATGGGGTTATTACGAAAGCCATCCAACCGCATCACAACCGGTCTCTACGCTGAATTGAGCAACGGCGACACCGCCTCACGCAATGCCGCCTGGTGGGCCTTGTCACAACACGTGGACAAAGCGGTTCTTGAACGTGCCAGCGGATTGATCCAGGACAGCCGCAGTCCCTGGCTTGTCAGCGGGGCCCTGCTCGCGATGGGCCGGATCGCCAGCGAGACGGGCGACCGGGTCCTGAGCCTGGCGGCTCTTGAGGTTAAATCGATTCAAACCCTGCCCGTCTGGCAACTGCTCACCCGGGTCGCGAACGACAAACCAAAGACGGTTGCGCTGGTTGTTCGCGGTGGTTCGGTGCTCGATGCGAGGGGTCGGCAGACAGTCGATGAATCACTGCGTACCCGATGGATCACACACCACAAGCGTGTCTTCATCCACGAGCCCACACCGATACCGGTCGGCGGGACGGCCCCGGATTACAAGCGCCTCCGCCCGGTCATCGGGATCGAAGCGATTTATCAATCACGATTACGCAGCTCCGCAGCCATTGCCCTGGCCGGGGCACGAGACCGGGCGTTGGCGGTTGACGCGCTGACACGCTTGGTCTTAGAGCAGGACAGTGATTACAACACCGTCCCCAAGTGCTTCGCCCTGATAAGCCTCGCCGAGATCGGCTCGCCTAAGAGCCTTGAGGTCTTGTTGCAGATCGCTACCGACAAGGACGGCCGACGGAGCAAACGCCAGAAAGACCTTGAATCTCCATTGCGCGGCTTCGCGATGATCGGGCTGGGGTTGTATGCCCGATCTCATCACTCGGAGCAAGGGCCGTACGACTTCCACGGTTACGAACATGCTTTGCAGATGCTACAGGAGCGTCTATCCGACGAACGTGAGAAGCTGGAGGCCCGTGCCGCTGCCGCGGTCGCGTTGGGGTTAAGCGGTCGGACCGCTAACCTGAAGCTTTTAATCAGTGGCTACGAAGACTTCGACGACACTAACCCGCTGCTCGGGGGCTACGTCCTGCTTGGCCGGGCTCTGCTTGGCGACATCAACGTCTTTAAACCCGCCCGCGCCGTGCTCGATCGTGAGCCCCACCACGACAAGACGACCGACCTGCTCGCCCGACGCGCCGCCGTGCTGGCGCTGGGTGTGGCTGGCACCAACGAGGCGATCCCGCAGCTGGTCTGGGCGTGGGACCAACCTTATTATGTCAACCGCGAAGTCATCTTTGCCCTGTCGCTCTGCGACGCGCCCGGCGTGGCGGTCCACCTGCTGCCTCGCTTATCGGGAGAGGGCAACCGTTACGAGCGTGCCTTCATGGCCGAGGCCGTCGGCCGGTTGTTGAACCGGGACACGCTGCCGCCGCTGTCCGCCTTCCTCATCGGCAGTAACTTCACGGTGAAGAACGGCCTGCTCGACCCGATCCGCACACTCGAAAACCAATTCATGTACGACTACCTGATCCCGCAGTTCCGGGAGGTCTGGTATTGATCACAACCCTCGTACTCCTGGTCCTGACCCTCACCGCGAACCCCAGCGCCGACCTCGAACGGCTGGCGCTATCCGGCAACGCGGACCCCGGCACCGTGGCCCAAACGCTTGATGCCGGGCTCGCCGAGCTCAGCGGTCAGGCCCGCCCACAGCGGTGTATGGATGCGTTTCTAGCTGGCGAACTCTACCGCCATGCCGCGGCCGCCGCACCTGATCAGGGCTATCAACAGAAAGCCTTCGACACGTTCCGCGCGATGCGCGTCGACTACATGGACCTGCCGACCGGGGCATTGGGCTACATCGGCGAGGCACGGGTCCATTTGCAAAACGGCGACCCGGAGCAGGCCCTGGCGTCGCTGACGCCTCTGCTGAATTCTCCAGGTGTAACGCGGATCAAACGTCTGGCGGAGATCGAATCGCTCGAAGCCCTTCTTGTCATTGAACCGGGTCGTGCGATATCCCTGGCCCGTCAACTCGGTGAGCCCGCGCACTGGTTCCTGGCCCGTGCCCTCGCTTCACAGGAGGACCACGAAAAGGCATTGGAACTTGCACGCAGTGAACCCGTTATCGCCACGGCTCCAAACTATCAACGACTCCAGCTCATCGCCGACCTCGATGCGCTCGACGACACCGAACGGTCCGCCTGGGCGCAGGCGCTGGTTCAGGCCGGTCGAAACGATGAAGCGCTCGCCGTATTGCGTGAACACGCCCCGGTTGAGTCGATCTCGCTTTACGCCACACTGTTGCAACAATCGGGGGATAAACAAGCCGCCGCGGCCCAGTGGCATGAGGCCATCCAGAACGGGGCCGGACCCGGGGCTCAACTCGCCTACGCCGCTTGCCTGGCATCGACCGCAGAAGAAGACCCTGCGCAGAAGCCCGCGGCGTTGGAGGCCTTCCGTCAACTGATCGAATCCGATGTGGATGACGATATGCGCCGTGAGGCGCTTCGGCGTTGGGTTTATCTAAAAGGATCGGGCGGTGTTGGCGACATGTTGACGGCACATCAAACACTCATGGGCACGGACCCTTACCTGCGTTATGCGCGTGTCGTAGGCCTGCAAGAGGCTGCCGATACGGAGTCGCTTATATCGGAGCTGAATCAGATTGCTGCGGAAACGCAAGACCCGGTGCTTCGGGCCTCAGCGATCCTGTTGCACGCACAGATCAACCCCGACCCGCGTGAGGCATTAACCATGATTGAGGATCACTGGGGCGAGCTTGCCGCACAACCCGCACTCGCCGAGCCCGCGCGGCACCGCCGTGTCGGGCTGTGGCTGGAACTGGGCATGATCGACCACGCAGTAGATCAAGTGCTCGCCGACGCCGACGCCCATCCAACCGAGTTATTGCGGGTCGCAGAAGCCCTGGCCGACCGCTACGCCGACGGCATCACCGGCAGTACCCAGGCGCGTGTCCTGCTTCTCACCAGCGCCGCGATCACATCTGCCACGGATGACCAAGCCGCCGCCCTTGACGCGGCAAAGCTCTTGCTCCGCGTTGACGCCCGAGCCGACGCTGTGAAGGTGCTGAACTCACTGACGTTCGCCGAGGCAAAAACTGTTCTGGCGAGAGCACTGCGCGAGATGGACCGTCCACAGGAAGCGCTCGATGCGCTAAGGGATTTAGAAACGCCGGAAGCGGCACTCCAACGCGGCCTGACTTTGTTAGACATGGACCAGACCGATCGTGCGCTCATCGCGATACGCGCTGCCCGCAGGGCCGCCCGCGCCGGCAGCGACTTCTGGTGGGACGCAACTTTTGCTTTAGTCTCAATCCAGGTCCAGATGAATGACCGGCAGGCCGCCGAGGAAGTGCTGCGTGTGGCCGAGGCCCTGTACCCTGTCAATACCCGCCCGCAGCTTCGTGCGAAGCTGCAAGCGGTCAAGAAGGAGTTTCAATGATGACCAAACCCCTCGTCATGGCCATTACGCTTGTCGGCGTGTTCGCCACCGTAGCGCTCGCTCAAGGTGCCGAGGAGCCGGCCACAAGCCGATCGCTTCTCGACCTTGTTCAGGCAGGCGGCTGGGTCGGCTACGTCATCATGCTGCTGAGCCTCTGCGGCATGGCCCTGGTGGTCGACGCCTTCATGCGGCTTAACGAAGAACGCCAGGTCCCACTGAACCTGGCTGACCAGGTCCACGAGCTGACCGCCAAGGGCAAGTTCGAGGAGGTGCTTGCGCTATGCAAAACCAACGATAGCATGCTCGGCCGTGTCATTGCAGGCGGACTCGCCGACGGTAAGCTGGGCCTCGACGCCGTGCGCGAAGGCATGGAACAGGCCGGCATCATGGAAGTCACCCGGCTGCGCGAACGAAACGGCTACATCGGGCTGATCGCGTCGGTTGCGCCGATGCTCGGGCTGCTTGGCACGGTCACGGGCATGATCGCCTCGTTCCGCCTGCTCGGTGAAGCTCAGGGGGCCGCACGCCCCGACGAGTTGGCGCTGGGTATCAGCCAGGCGTTGGTCACCACCTGCATGGGCCTGATCGTCGCGGTCCCGCTGATGTTTTTCTACGCCTTCTTCCGTAACCGGATCACAAGGATAGGCCACGAGTCCGCCGCCGTCGGCGAGAAGATGCTCCGCCTGATGGCGGTGGTCATCGAGACCCGTCGGCAAGCCAATCCATCTTCGGGAACCAGGCCTTGAGCGATCAATTGAACTTCAATTCGAACGATGCCAACGAGGACGATCCCCATATCGGGATGGCGCCGCTGGTGGATATTGTTTTGCTGTTGATCTGTTTCTATCTGCTTGTGATGCAGTCGATGCAGAGCCGGGTCGATGACCGGATCGAGTTGCCGAGTATGGCCAACAACCAGACATCGGAGGTCGCCCCCGCCGAGTTGGTGGTGAATATCGACACGTCCGGGGAGATCAACCTCAACGGCGAGCGTGTCGAACTCGGTGGGCTGGGTGATTACTTATTGGCTGAGCGCGGCCGCGCTGAGATTACCGGGGCGCAACTCAACGTCGTGATCCGCGCCGACGGCCGACAGAGCTACGGCCTGCTCGATGCCGCCCTGAACGCCTGCCGCGACGCGGGCCTCCCCGGCGCGACCATCCGCGCCACGGAGGGCAGGCGATGATGAGATTCAACCACGAACCAGAGGAAGAATCCAAAGAACTCTTCCAGGTCGCGGCGATGGTGGATGTCGTCTTTATCCTCCTGGCCTTCTTCGTGATGAGCGTGCAGTTCACCGGGGGAGAGCGCGACCTGGTGCTGGGCTATCAGGACCAGACCCAGTCGACCGGCGCCTCGGCCGAGGACCTGCCCCCCGCGGTTCGTGTCCGGTTCAACGCGACACCCAGCGGGGCCGTCGCCATCCGCGTCGGTGATTCGGCGCTGCCCGACGACGGGTTCGACGACCTGACCGCCTTGCTCACGCAGATCGACCTGCCTCGCATCCCCGTGGTGATCGAGGCCGACGCGGCCCTGACCGTGCAGCAGGTCGCCACCGGGATGGACGCGGTCCTGGCGAGCCCGATGAAGCGCCTCTCACTGAGCCCCAGCGCGAATGGGCCACCTTCATGAGTGGATACGCGCAAGAAAGTTGGGGCCGCCGCGCCGCCGCATGGATTATTTCGACGGTGATCCATGCGCTGATCGTCGTACTGCTGGCAAGCCTGGTGTTGGCGGTCGTTCGGCAGCCCCCGCTGGAGGCCGTGGTCCGCTTCGAGCCGGTCGGCCGACACGACGACCCGTCCGCCGATACTTCCGGCGGCTCTGCGCCACGTTTCGAAACGACAAGCAACACCTCTTCGAGCCCGTCCGTCACGCCGCTGCCCGCGCCGTCCGTTGATGCGGCGCTCGGTTCCACGCCCGCGCCCGATCAATCCGTCGTGCCGACCGACTCGAAAGTCACCGACCCCGCGCTGGCGCTGCTGACGGAACTGACCGAAGAACTGGCCGCCGAACACACCGGACAAGGCGATAACCCGTTAATCGACGGCGCAAGCGAGGGCTTCCAGCAGATGGTCGGCGGCATCCGCGGCAAGGGGCTTGATGTGGTCTTCGTCATTGACGCGACCAACAGCATGGAGGGCGTCATCGCGCAGGCCAAGGAAAGAGCCAACGATATCATCGGTGTCATCACCGGAGTGCTGGCCAAGGACGGCAAGCCGCCGCACAACATACGCTTCGGGGTCGTGGCCTACAAAGACTACGGCGACGAGTACGGCATCGCCGCCGCCAAAGCGATCGCATTGACCAACGACTTCGACGCCGTCCGCGATTTCATCGACCAGATCATCGTCGGCGGTGGCGGCGACACGCCCGAGCCGATCAACGAGGCGCTCAAGGCGGCGGCCAGCAGGCAGATGGGCTGGACCCGCAAGGCACGCAGCATCATCGTCCTGATCGGCGACTCCCCCGTCCACCCCGGCGGACGGCGCGACGCGGTCAACCAGGCACGCGGCTTCGTCAGGAGCTACCTGGGCACCGTTAACGTCATCGACGTCGGCACCGGGCACGAAGCTGTTTTACAGGACTTCGACGACATCGCCGCCGCTGGCCAAGGCACCGCGTCACTACTCGCAAGCGAAGACGTGTTCTGGGAAGACCTTGTCGTCTCCGTCTTCGGCAAGCGTTTTGAACGCGACGTCCGACTCATCGTGGAGCGCTATGCGAAGTACCGTTAAACCTGTTGTTGTTCTATGTTGCCTGGTCGTGATGCTTTCGGCCCCGTTCGGTTGTGATGACGCTTCACCGCCGGCGGCGCAGGTCGTGGTCTTCACCGCGCTGGACCGGGTCTACTCCGAGCCGATCCTCGAACGCTTCGAGGAGCAGACCGGTATTCGGGTCGTCGTGAAGTACGATGCGGAGGCCTCCAAGACCACGGGTCTGATTAACCAGATCATCGCAAGGCGTGACGACCCGACCTGTGACGTCCTGTGGAATAACGAAGTGGTGCAGACCCAGCACCTGGCGAACCTGGGCATGCTTGAACCCTACAAGAGCCCGGCCGCCTCGCGGTTCGGCCCCGAATCCAAGGACCCGCAACACCGCTGGACCGGTTTCGCCGCACGCGCCAGG
Source organism: Phycisphaeraceae bacterium (assembly GCA_029260635.1). Classification (GTDB taxonomy): domain Bacteria; phylum Planctomycetota; class Phycisphaerae; order Phycisphaerales; family Phycisphaeraceae; genus JAJRRS01. The sequence continues at coordinate 16,368 of JAJDCW010000245.1, forward strand.
GTCTTCATCTACAACACCGATCTGGTAAGCCAGGACGACATCCCGACTTCGCTCTACGACATGTCAGACCCCAAGTGGCGAGACGCCACCGCGATCGCGTTACCGTTCTTCGGCACGACCTTCACGCACATGATGGTCATCCGGCAATACTGGGGAGATATCCACACCACCGATTGGCTGACGGCGATCAAGGCCAACGGCTGCGCGATTGCCCCCGGCAACGGCCCGGTGCGCGACCTGGTCGCCTCGGGCGAACGGGCTTTCGGGTTGACCGATACCGACGATGCCTACGGAGCGATCCTCGACGGCAGACCGGTTGCGGTGTCGATCCCAGAAGCCGACGCGGGCGTCGTCCTGATCCCTAACACGGTCGCCTTGATCAAAGGCGGGCCCAATCCCGATCCCGCCAAACGGCTGATCGATTTCCTCTTGTCTGCCGAGGTTGAGCGTGCATTGGCCGAGGCCCGCAGCGCGCAGATACCTCTGGGCAAAGACCTCGCCGAGTTGCCCACGCCCTGGGATGGCCTGATCGATCGGCATGGCATGCGTTTTGATGTGCAGGCCGCCGCAGAGGACCGGCAGACCACGGTGGACCTCCTGAAGAAGGTGGGCTTTGACCAGTGACCGACTACGCGCAGCCGTCGGCGTGCTGCTGACATGCCTGCTGCTGTTGCCGTTGGGCGCAGCGGTCGCGTCGTCATCGGGGTATGGTCAGTGGTGGCTGGCCGGTCGGGGCTGGCGCATCCTGAGTGAGTCTTGCATGTTTTCTCTGTTTGCTGGCGCGGTCGCGACGGTGGGGGGCTACTTCGTGGGCCGATCGGGTGTCGGCTTCGCGGTGCTGGCGTGTGTGCCGTTGGCGATACCGTCATCTCTGCTGGGCAGCGCGTGGATCGTCACACTGGGGCGTAACGGCCCGCTGGGGGATTGGGTCACCGTGTTCGATTGGCCCGTCGCGTCGGCCGTGGTGGGGCTGCGTTACATGGGGATCGCCGCGGTTATCTTCGCCACGCAACGCATCGGCCCCGGACTGGCGGCGCGTGTCTTCCATGTCCGGCAAGCCTGGTGGTGGCTGGGCATCAAGCCCGCGCTTGCGCCTGCGATCGCCGCCTGGGCGGCAACGTTCCTGCTTGTCAGCGTGGACCACATCACGCCCTCCATGTTCTTGATACACACCTACGGCACGCAGGTACTGATCCAGTACAACGCGTTGCAAGACCTCCCCGGGGCGGCGGCACTGGCGACCCCCATGCTGCTGCCCGCCTTGATCGCGATCGGTATTGTCATTCTCGCGGTTCGGCCATGGAGCGATTCGGAACAGTACACACCACTTCCCGTTTCACGCTGGCCCGCGGGCCTGCTCATCGTGCTCGTTCTGGGTGTCCCCTTGGCCACGATTATCTGGCAGATCGATTCGCCCGCCTTACTCGTTGGAGCTTTGATTGATATGCGGCCGGAGATGATCCGTACCGCGATGCTTGCGGGTGTATCGGCCCCGCTGTGTGTCGTGATCGGGTGGGTCTTGGCCGAGTCGTGGTTGCGTGCGTGGCGGCGGGGGCGTTGGTCGATTGAGCCGTTGATCTTCATCAACCTGATCGCGCCACCGTCGCTGCTGGCCATGGGGTTGATCGGCCTGTTCGACCGCGGGCCTTTGCGGCTGGTGCGAGAAGGGGACGCCCCGCTGATAGCCGCTTACGCGGCGCGCTTCGTGCCCGTGGTCATGCTGGTGATGTTCATCGTCGGCCTGCGAAGACCCACGTTGCCCGATACCGCCGCACGTTTATTCAACGTGCCGGCATGGACGCGGTTGCAACACATCGACTGGCCGACCCGCCGGGGCGAGCTTGCGGTGGTCCTGATGCTCACCGGCCTGCTCATCGCCACCGAGCTGGAAGCCTCGCTGCTTCTGGTCCCCGCCGGCACCGCGACCGTGGGCGTCAGGCTTTATACACTGATCCATACCGCGCCGGACTCACAAGTCAGCGCCGCCGCGGTCGGGGTGTTGGTCCTGATGGTCCCCTGGATCGTACTTCTCGGGTTTCTTGTAAGGCGGAGGCGCGTGTGAGTCATTTTGTCTGTGAATCCGTCTGCTACGGCGGTGTCCTGCAAGACATCAGCCTGACCCTGCAACGCGGCAAGGTGTGTGCGCTGCTCGGCCCAAGCGGTGCCGGGAAGAGTACGCTGCTGTGGGTAATCGCTGGGCTGTGGCAACACGATTCGGGAAGTGTTTTGCGCGTTGACGGAACCTTGGGGATGGTCTTTCAGCAGCCGGGCCTCTGGGATCACCTCACTGTTGAACAACACCTCAAGATCGTTGGCGGTGACTCGGAGCAGATAGGCAAGACACTCGGCCAGTTGAAGCTTAGCGACTTTCGCAACCGTCGCCCCGGCACGATGTCGGGCGGGGAGCGTCAGCGGTTGTCCATCGCACGCGCGCTTGTCATTGACCCGGCGTGGCTGCTGCTTGACGAACCCATGGCTCACCTGGACGGCCCGACTCGACATGATCTGTTCGACTTATTGCGGAATGCGTTGTCCGAGTTAAATGCTGGCGTCCTGATCGCGACGCATCACGCCGAGGAGGCCATGCGCCTGGCCGACGAGTGCGCCATCCTGATCGACGGTCGCATTGTGCAGCACGGCACCACCGAGCAGGTCTACCGCAATCCGGTCAGCCCCGCCGCCGCGAGTGCTACCGGCCCCGTGACGATTTATAATAATCAGGCCTACCGCCCCGAGCAGCTCACGTTCACCCCCGATCCCACTGGCGATGCGGTGGTTCAGGCGTGTGAGTTTATGGGTTCACGTTACCTATTAAGGATAGCGTTGGGTCACACCGTGGCCGCGGTTCTCAGCCCCGTGTCCGTCCCAACCGGGGCCAAGGGAAGGATTGCTGTCCAACGGGACGAGGGGTGACAGGTGCCTAATCAATAGAGTAAGGGGCTCGCCTGTATCGGCAGATCCTGATCTGGGCATTTATTTCAGGTCATGGTAGGCCCCTGCGGCTCACAATTGGCTTTCTGGGCTAAAATTACAAGAATCTATGCTGCTTTCCCGGCTCGGTCGGGTAGAATTATTACACAACACCCTAGATGTGAAGCCGGGGCGGAGATTACAAAATGAGTTTCAGTAAGTATTTATGTGCCTATCTGTCCGCGCTGGCTTTTACCGGTGCCTGTATCGCAGACGCTTACGACGCCCCCGCAGGCTACTACAACACCGCCACCGGGACCGGCGCGACCCTGAAAACCCAGCTCGGCACATTGATGACCTTCGGCCCGGACGGGGTCATGGACCCTTCACCCTTCGGCGGTGACGATCACCGCCTTCGGACTTACGGTGATTTCCGTAACGCTTCCATCCTCTTCGATACCGATCCCAATAACGCCAGCAACATCCTACTGGTCTACAACCGTGCCTCAAACAGCGGTACCTGGGATTCGGGCAGCACCTGGAACCGTGAACACGTCTGGCCCCAGTCGCTTCAGCCCGGCTCGGCCAGCAACTCGTCGACCGGCAACCTCGGCGACCACCACGCGCTGCGCCCGTCGAACCCCGGCATCAACAGCTCGCGCGGCAACAAACCCTTTGGCAACCTCAACTCCTCCGGCTCGTTCGGCGCGCAGACCGGCGGCACCTACTACCCAGGCGACGCCGACGCGGGCGACATCGCACGTGCGCTCTTCTACTCGGACACACGTTACGACGCCACACTCACAAACCTCAGCACCGGGCTGGTCGGTGACATCAACACCCTGATCCACTGGAACTACGCCGACGTCCCCGATGACTTCGAGCGTCGCCGCAACCACGTGATCTACAGCGATGTAGAGAATCCCATCTTCCATCAGAGGAACCGTAACGCCTTCATTGACCACCCCGAGTATGTCTGGTCGATCTACGGCGGAGGCAACAACAACAGCCAGCTCTCCGTCGATGGGGCCGCCAATCCTGACGGAAGTTCCACCAGCACCGTGGACCTTGGCCGGGTCATCACCGGCTCGGCGATCCCTTCGACGCAGACCGTCGGCTTGCTCAAGAGTGGGGCCGACCCGACGTACTACGAAGTCACCGCTTCGGGTGACGCGACCTCCGATGTCAATGGACGCTTCAACGCTTTTATCGGTGGTGCGGGCCTGAACACTCTCAATGTCGGACTCTCCGGGTCAACCGCGGCCGCCGGCCTGCTCACCGGCACCGTCACCGTTGATAACATCGACATCTCTACCGGCGGCGCGGGCCAGGGCTCCGCCGATGCCAACGACATCGTCACCGTCAACCTTGACGTCCTTGACCATTCCGACGCCTCGTTCGCTTCGGGCCTGGATATGGACCTGCTGACCATTGACTTCGGCACGCTCGCCGTCGGCGGCACCGTCAACAGCGCGTTCGACCTCTTTAATCTTGAAAGTACGCTGGGCTTCACCGCGGACCTCGACCTTGATTCGATCATCGGCGCCGGCGACACCGGCGTGCTCGGCAGCAACCTCGCGGCCTTCGCCGGCCTGGGCGCAGGCAACTCCAACGGCTACATGGCCAGCTTCGACACCTCCTCACTTGGCTCGTTCAGCGCCAGCTACACGCTGAACCTTTCCGATGAAGACATCGCCGGTGCGACGAATCAGGTGCTGACGCTGCAACTGCTCGGCGAAGTTACCGGCACACTCGTCGGCGACCTGGACGGCGACGGGTTCGTCGGTATCGACGACCTGAACCTGGTGCTGGGCAACTGGAACCAGAACGTCCCGCCCGCCAACCCGCTGGCCGACCCAAGTGGCGACGGTTTTGTCGGGATCGATGACCTCAACGAGGTGCTTGGTAATTGGAACGCCGGAACACCCCCGGGCACAGGTGCCGCGGTGCCTGAGCCGGGCACGATCGCGTTGCTGGGCCTTGGCGCTGTCGCTGTGATGCGAAGAAGGGCTGCGTAAAGTAGTCAGAACTAACCCCGTGGGATTAACATGATGGGGGTTCTGTCGATGCACCGGTATCGGATCAGTCGTTGGATCGGTTTAACCGTCGTGCTTATGACGGCCGCATCGGTTCATGCGCAGACACTCCCAACCGTGACCGGCCGCACCCTCACGCTCCCGACCAGCCCGAACCACAAGCTCTTTATCCATGATAACTACGAGATGCCGACCAGCGGTGTGGATGTGCTCGTTCATTTCCACGGCAACCCGCCGACCGTCAACAACAACGCCGGCTACGCCGACCTCAACGCCGTTATCATCAACGTGACTTACAACGGCTTTTCGTCGGCTTATTCCACGCCGTTCAGCGACCCTTCGCTCTTCGGCAACGTTCTTAACAGCGCGCTAAGCATGCTCCGCGCTCAGCCCGACTTCGATGGATCGACGACGTGGGATCAGGTCGGCATCTCCTCTTTCAGTGCGGGGTACGGGGCCGTGCGCGAGATCCTCAAACAGCCGACCTACTACGACCAGATCGACGGCCTGCTGCTGGCCGACTCGCTTTACGCCAGCTTCACCAGCTCCAGCAACCACACCCCTCTGGCCTCACAGATGGTCGACTTCAAGCGATTTGCCCAAGATGCCGCCAACGGGTTGAAGTCGATGACCGTGTCACATTCGCAGGTGTTGACCTACACTTACGCGAACACCGCCGAGACCGCCGACAACTTGATGCAACACGTCGGTGTTTCACCGACCGCAACCAGCGAACCCGGACTTGGCACCTTGCAGTTCTACCGCAAAGCCAACCTCGGCAACTTCAACGTCTGGGGCGCGACCGGGGCCGACGCCACGGCGCACACGAAACACCTGCAATACATGGCCGAGTGGTTGACCGATATGCCGTTCAATGACGTATTTGTCCCGCTGGTCACGGGCGACCTCAACGGCGATGGTTTCGTCGGGATCGACGACCTGAACACAATGCTCGGCCTATGGAACCTGCCCGTCCCGGTCGGAAGCATCCAGTATGGCGACATCGCGGGCAACGGGGACGGCTACGTCGGCATCGACGACTTGAATGTTCTTTTAGCCAACTGGAACGCCGGTGTGCCGCCGGTTGTGAGTGTCAGCGCCCCCGAGCCCACATCACTGGGTTGGCTTAGCGTCGCAGGCATCGGCATCCTGGCTCGACGATACGCCAGCCGGATATACCTCTGACGATTGCAAACGTGACCGCTCGAAATGTCTGTTATTGACGATAACCTAGCGTATTATGGTGTATTAGGGTTGAACTTTTGAGCCGTCCCGGAGCAGATCAAGAAGGCAGTCTGTGGCCATGATTAAAGCGATAATCGTAGCTTTGTACCTCGCTCCGGCTGTCCTTGTCCTTGTGACCACTTCAGTTGCTCATGGCTTTATTATTGAGAACGGCGCGAGCCCCTGGCTGAACACCGCCTCCGGCTCACGCACCGCCAACGGGCAGCCCGCCACGCTGACCTGGGGCATCGTCCCCGACGGCACCGACGTGAATGACGGGTTCATTTCGCTTGGCGGAAGCGACTTGATCGCCAATCTCAACACCGCGTTCTCGGGCGACCCATTAGAGGCTGACCACACGCTCCAGCCCTGGTTCGGCTTCTTCGCCGAGGCCTTCGGCCGATGGAGCGAGGTATCCGGCCTGACTTACCTGTACGAACCCAACGACACCGGCCTGAGTTTCGCGTCCGCCGCCGGGGCGTTGGGGGTGCGCGCCGATGTCCGGATCGGCGGGGCCTCAGTCGATGGCTTAAGCGACACGCTTGCGTTTAACTTTTTCCCGGATAACTCCGACATGGTGCTCGACACCGACGACATCTCCTTCTTCGCCGACGGCACCGGTGAACACGTGAATCTCGGCAACACGCTGACCCACGAAGCCGGCCACGGCCTTGGTTTCCGGCACGTCGTCTCCGACACCGACGCCCTGCTCATGGAACCCTCGATCAATACCGACTTTGACGGCCCGCAGCTCGACGAGGTACGCGGCGCGCACTTCTACTACGGCGACGCCCTCGAAAAATCCAACGGCGGGCTCGGCAACAACACCGCCGCGCTCGCGCATTCTCTCGGCACCATCGAAGATGCCACGACCGCAAGCATCGGCGTCGACGCCGATACCCCCGACCAGTCCATCAGCCCCGATGCCACCGACTTCATCAGTGTCAGCAACACCGGCGATATCGACTACTACGCCTTCACCGTCACGGAAGAATCCACGGTCGATATCGAGTTGAAACCGCTGGGCGGGCAGTTTAGCCAGTCAGGTGAAGGCGGTATCCCTAGCCCGTTCGACGCCTCCGCCCGGGCCGACCTCTCACTGACCCTCTGGGACACCGACGGCCTGACCCCGCTTGTCACCGTTGATGCGCTGCCCGCCGGCGGCATCGAATCGATCCTCGACTTCGCACTCCCCGCTGGCGGTGAATACTTCGCCTCCATCACCACCACGACCGACACCGTCCAACTGTACCGCCTGGATGTCTCCGTCGAATCCGTCGTCGAACCGCTGCCCGGAGACCTCGACGGCGACGGCTTCGTCGGCATCGACGACCTGAACATCATCCTGGCGAACTGGAACCAGAGCGTCCCGCCCGCCGACCCCCTGGCCGACCCCAGCGACGACAAATTCATCGGCATCGACGACCTGAATATCGTCCTGGCGAACTTCAATACCGGCACGCCACCCGCCCTCGATGACGCCGCCCCGGTCCCCGAGCCGGGTACACTGGGGACCGCCTTATTTGCAATTTACCTGCTATTAAGCCGGAAAGTACTGGATTACCCCGCCCGATAGTTAAATAATTAACCTTGAGATTTACCACCAAAACTGGGGCCATCCATAATACCAGAGCCATCCATGTTTCATCCCGCGAAGTTTTTCAGGTCTATCACCCTGGCCATGGTCACCTGCCTGGTGCTTGCGCTGTCAGGGGCACCGGCGTCCGCGGTCGTCACACTCGATATCGACTTTGATAGCGGGTCATTGGACCTCGGCGCAACGACGGTTTCGGGTAGCGGCAACACGATCAACATGGTCGGCCGGGATAACTACTACGGCAGCGGACTCTGGCGCTGGTTCTACTTCCGCGCCTCGGGGGTTGATGGCAAGACCAACCTCTTCAACATCAGCGACAACTTCGCGGGCGGCGCGTACACGCTCGACTACCACGCCATGCGGTACAGCTACGACAACGTCACCTGGCATCAGTTCGACAACCACGTTATGACCGGATCGTCCTACCGCTTCCAGAACAACAACCCTTTCACACAGGACCAGGTCTACGTCGCTTACAGCTTCCCGTACCCGTACTCACGCACGGTCGACAAGGTCAACGAATGGAAAGCGAATCCTAACGTCGGGCAGACTATCAGCTCCAACGCCGATCTGGTCATAGGCCAATCCCCCGGTGGCACGGACGACCTGGGCCGAACGATCGCGCCCCGTGATATGTGGGCCTTCAAGGTCACCGACAGCTCCGTCCCAAGCGCCGGTAAGAAAAAAATCGTTTTCGGCGCGTCGATGCACGCCGGCGAGGTCCTGAGCAACTGGACGCTGGAGGGCACGGTTGACTTCCTCGTTAGCGACGACCCCCGCGCGATCGAGTTGCGCAAGCACGCCGAGTTCTTCATCTACCCACAGACCAACCCTGACGGCCGATTCGCCGGCAACAACCGCGCGACCATCCAGAATCCGAACCAGGACCCTAACGGCTACTGGACCCCCGCAAGGTGGGCCGACAAACCCGACCTCAAACTCACCGGCGAATCCATGCTCGCCGACCTCGAGACCAGCACCGGCGGGGAGGCCGACTACTTCATCGACTACCACTCATCGATCTGGGACCCGGTCGGTGACGACTGGATGTACATCCACGAACAGCTCGGCCATGTCGCCGACCCGTTCTGGCAACGCCTCACCGGGCTGGCGCCTGAACTGGAGTGGGAACAGTCAGGCGGGATCAACAGCAACACACTCGCCAGCTTCGGCCGCAACTATCTCGGCGCAGACTTCGACGCGACCTTCGAGACCATGTTCCTCGCGGACCGCGACATCGACCACTACCTCACCCTCGGGGAGAACATCGGCATCGCCTTCTACGAGGCCCTCGCCAGGCTCGACGGCGACATCAACGCCGACGGCTTCGTCGGCATCGACGACCTGAACTTCATCCTCGCCAACTGGAACCAGTCCGTCCCCCTGGGCAGCCTCGACCACGGCGACCTCGGCGGCAACGGCGACGGCTTCATCGGCATCGACGACCTCAACGTCGTCCTCGCCAACTGGAACGCCGGCGTCCCCTCACCCCCGACCTCGTCCGTGCCCGAGCCCGGCACCGTGATGTTGTTGTTAACGGCTGGTTGCCTCGGTGCATTAAAACGCAAGTCGCCAATTGTTTGTTGAGCAGACCTTGATCAAGAGTCACGCATCTGGCATCTGATCCAGCATTCGTTGGATGTAGCGCAGGGTGTTCAGTTCAAGCCTGACGTCTTTCGCGGCGGCGTCAGATAGCGAAGTACTTGTGTCGCAGGTTGCCTCAAAGAGATCAGCGATCTTCTTGAGGTGTACGTCGCGTTGATCCGTCGCCCAGGCTCGCAGCCTGTACAACGCTTCCTCGTTGTTGCTGGCGACCGCCTCCTCCAGTGTCTCG
>JAJDCW010000246.1 GCA_029260635.1 Phycisphaeraceae bacterium
GCCGATCACCGGTGCGCGCTGCCTGGCCAAGCTGGGCGACTCGGTCACGACCGACCACATCAGCCCCGCCGGCGCGATCAAGACCGACTCGCCCGCCGGCAAGTACCTGACCGACAACAACGTCCCCAAGACGTTATTCAACAGCTACGGCTCACGCCGCGGCAACGACCGGGTCATGACCCGCGGCACGTTCGCCAACATCCGTGTGAAGAACCAGCTCGCCCCCGGCACGGAGGGCGGGTTCACCACCGACTTCACGACGGGCGACGTCACCACCATCTACGACGCCAGCCTGAACTACATAACCGCCGGCACCCCGTTGGTTGTGCTGGCGGGTGTGGATTACGGGATGGGTTCAAGTCGCGACTGGGCCGCGAAGGGCACGTTCCTGCTGGGCGTCAAGGCCGTCATCGCCGCCAGCTACGAACGCATCCACCGCAGCAACCTCGTGGGCATGGGCGTCCTCCCCCTGCAGTTCAAGGACGGCGACACCCACGAATCTCTGGGCCTGACCGGCGAAGAATCTTTCGACATCCAGGTCGACGATCATGTCCAGCCCCGCCAGACAATCAAAGTCACCGCCACCAAGCCCGACGGCTCAACCGTCGAATTCGACACCACCTGCCGGATCGATACGCCGGTCGAAGTGGACTACTACCGCAACGGGGGCATTCTGCATACGGTTCTTAGAAAGATGGCGGAGGGTTGACAACATCTTATGGACCCGAATGCTCTGATCGCATCTCTGGACCGTTTCGGGCGCATCCTGCCTGTGCTCGTAGGCGGATTGCCGGCTGATGATGCAAACTGGAAGCCAGATGCAACGTCGTGGTCGATTCTTGAGATCGTCACGCACCTGGCGGATGAAGAGATTGAGGACTTTCGTCGTCGTCTTGAACTGACGCTGACTGATCCGAGTATGGATTGGCCGCCGATCGATCCCGAAGGCTGGGCGGTCGAACGCCGGTATAACGAAGGTGATTTAATCAAGACGGTCGATCTCTTTGTAAGTAGGCGCCGAGAATCGGTCGCTTGGCTGCGTGGGGTCGGCAACCCCGACTGGTCGGTCACAAAGGTCCACCCGAAGTTTGGGCCCTTCTTTGCCGGTGACTTGCTGACGGCCTGGGCCGCACATGACACGCTGCATTTACGGCAGCTGTCCAAACGTATGTACGAACTGAACTGCGTCGCGGGCGGTAAATTTTCCTCACGCTATGCTGGCGAGTGGTAGACCTGACCGATTTATTGTATTTAATTGATTATGTTTAAGCGGTTACTAAATCAGCGTAGAGCTCTGGTAGTTATATTGTGCCCGGTTGCGTTGTCTGGGGTGATGGTTTTGCTCTTAACCACCGACGCGACGCGTTGGACGGTGATGAAGTTGTCGCGGGAGAACAGCTTGTTTGAGTTGGCGACGGCGGGGCTGTTACTGGCCGGTGGGGTCTTTGGGTGGTCGGTGGGGTGGCGGGCGCTGGTGCGGGGGGTGCGTGGGTTGGTCTGGGGGTTCTTTGTTGTGTTTTCACTGGGGCTGTTGCTGGTGGGGGTGGAGGAGTTGGCGTGGGGGCAAAAGATATTTGATTATGCGACGCCTGCGGTGATGGAAGACTTGAACAAACAGCAGGAGATGACGCTCCACAACCTGCCGGGATTGCATGGGCGGTCGGACATTATGTGGGGGTTGTTTGCGCTAGGGGGGCTGATCGGGATCGGGCTTGGGAAGGTGAAGGCGTTCGAAAAGATCGCGCCGCCGGGGGTGTTGGCGAGCTGGTTCGTGATGATCCTATTAATCTCGTTGCCTTTGACGTGGAAGGATTTCACGGGGAACCAGAACAGGGTGACGGTTGTGCTTGGGCGGATGGATGAGTTCACCGAGATGTTGATCGCGATGGCGGCGTGTCTGTATCTGCGGCTGTGTGCCAGGCGGATGCGGCCCCCGGAGCCACCATCAACGCCAGCCGACGCAGCACGCGCAAAAAAAGCGGGCCGTGGCGGGCCCGCTTCACAGATCACTGATTACTAATTACTGATTACGAATATCGAGGTGAAGGATGCCGGGTTGAACCCGAGCGTCCTGAATGCGGTTACGCGGGCTTGCCCGCCGGTGCGGGCTGTGAATCGGGCCAGGACTCCTGGAGGATCAGGCCGATCACCGCGGGGACGAAGACTAATAGCGGCACGACCAGCTGGCTGGCGGTCAGGCCGGACTTGATCGTGTCGTGCCAGGGGTCGAAGCTTAATAGCAGCGCCAGCCCGCCGAGCACCGCGATGGTCGCGCCGCTGACGGAGGTGAACAGGACGACCGAAAGCTTGAAGAGGATGAACGCGAGCATCCCGCAGAGCATCAGACCGACCAGGGCACCGATCCAGTAGGCATCGACGGGGACCTCGGTGTTGGCGGCCTTGTTGGTGGCCGAGGCGATGCCCGCCCAGAGGTTGGCGCCGATGAACGCGCCTGCGATCCCGCCGAAGATCGCGACCGCGAACTTCATCAGGGGGAACGCCAACGCGCCGAGCAGCAGACCCATGCAGCCCGCGACGATGAACGGCGCCTCGATCTGCTGCCCGAGCCAGTATCCGGCGAACAGGCCGATCAGCAACGCGATCGCGACGGTGGCGAACTTATAAAACTTGTACCCGTTGAGCATGCACATCAGCCCGACGATCAGGAAGACGACCGCCCAGACGACGCTGAGCGCCTGGAGGTGTTCGACCAGGGCTTCGGGCTGCGCGAGGGTGTCCGGCCGGGAGAACATCGCCGTGACGGTCTCGAACAGATTCTGAAGCGGGGACTGGCTCTTAGCAAGGATGGAAACCATCGCACGGCTCCTACAAAGTAGTCTGGGTAGCGCCCGAGGCAAACAATCACATGGGGGGCCGCCCGTTAGGCGTCGTGCTATTTATCGGCTTTCTCCGCGAAAAATGTCCACTGGAGGACCAGTCCGATAATCGTAATCAGGCCTAAACAGATCAGGACGCCTCTTGGCGACGCCGGGAGCCAGTGCAGGTGTTCGGGCATGAGCTGCGCGAGCAGGGAGAACGAGCTGAACAACATGAGGATCGACCCGGCGGTCGCGGACTGGATCGAGGCGGCTAGGTAGGGGCCGATCAGCCCGATCAGCAGGCCGATCCCGGCGGCGATCAGCCCGACGACCATAACGGTGCCGCGCACGCCTGCTCCGGCCTCGGCCCACCAGTCGCTCAGTGATCCGCGGTAGTACTCAGCCATCCCACGCAGCGCATCGAGGATCGCGTTGCCGATCTTGGCGGCGGCCTCTTGGTCGATGGAAACGGTCGCGGCGGCTTCGTCGTCTTCACTGCCAGTGCCGTCGATGGCTGACGCGATCCCTTCGCGGATCGGTTCGGTCAGCGCGTCGATAGGGATATCGATTGTTAGTTCATTGCCGTCTTCAGCGTCGGCCAGGGAAGAAGCCTCCGCAGAAGCTGTTTCAACCTGCGCATCAACCGGGGCCTGCTGCCAGAGCAGGACGACGGCCGACGCGACTAAACCGAAGATTAACGCACCGGTCATCGCCATCCACACCCGGAACAGCAGCGCCGCCAGCAGCGCCCCGGCGATGGCGGCCCCGATGATGATCGCCAGCATGATCCCGCCCTGATCAACGAGGGATTCGCCGAGGATGACGCCCCCGATCCCGCCGAGGATCAGGCCGCTGAATGCACAGGCCGGTCGGGCGAGCCGTCGACCGAGTAGCCAGAGTAATAACCCCGCCCCCAGCGCCAGGGCCGGCGCGATGACGCCAACCGAGCCCAGTTTCTCAAGCATGTCCTGGAGTTGTTCTTGCCCCATCATGGGTCTTCCTCAGATCGGTCCGGGTGGCCAGTGGTTCCAGTCAGGCGTCTGATGCGTCCCCCGGAAGTGCCGGGCCCGGGCCTGCTAATATCGTATCGCCAAAACCTGCCGGTCGCCGCTACAATGTCTCTCACATGAATCCGACCACCCCCGGTAATCCCGACAAGCAGCTGGCCCCCTTGCGTGCAAAGATCGATGAGCTGGATCAGCAGATTATCCAACTGCTCAACGAGCGGGCCAAGATCGTGGTCGAGGTCGGCAAGGTCAAGCAGACCGGCGACAACCCGATCTACGTCCCCGAACGCGAGCGCCAGGTCCTGGACCAGGTGCGGACCTACAACCAGGGCCCGCTGCCGGACGCCTGCCTCGAAGCGATCTGGCGTGAGCTGATGTCAGGGAGCTTCGCGCTGGAAAGGCCTTTGCGTGTGGGGTTCCTGGGCCCGCCCGGATCGTTCAGCCACCTGGCGGCGCGACGGAAGTTCGGCGCGTCCATCGAGTACGACGACCTGAACGACATCGCGGCGGTTTTCGATGCCATCCACCGCGGGCACATCGACCTGGGCCTGGTCCCGATCGAGAACTCATCGGTCGGTGGCATCGGCGAGACACTCGATTGTTTCCTGGGGGCCGATGCCCGGGTCTGCGCGGAGGTGCTGATCAACATCCACCACAACCTGTTGGCCAACGACCCGCCAGAGAAGATCACGAAGATCTACTCCAAGCCGGTGGCGTTAGCGCAGTGCAAGAAGTGGCTGAATGTTCAGTTGCTGAACACGCAGAAGATCCCGACCGCTTCGACATCCAAGGCCGCCGAGATCGCCGCGGGCGAACCGGGGTCGGCCGCGATCGGGTCTACACTTGCCGGCGAGGTCTACGGTCTGAAGACCCAGTTCGCCAATATCGAAGACAACCCGCAGAACACCACGCGTTTCTTCGTCATCGGCAAGCACGCCCCCAAGCCAAGCGGGGACGACAAGACCAGCATCATGTTCACCACCGAGCACAAGGCCGGCGCATTAACGTCGGTGCTCGACATCCTCCGCGACTACGGCCTGAACCTCACGCACATCGACAAACGCCCCAGCCAGCGGGCCAATTGGGAGTACATCTTCTTCGTCGATGTCATGGGCCATATCAACGACAAGAAGGTCTCCGACGCGATCGAAAAGGCGAAGGGCCACTGTATTCAGATGACGGTTATGGGGTCCTACCCCCGGGCGGTCGAGGTCTTGTAAGTCACGTTTAAGGGGGTATGTCTTCGATAATAATGGGTCACAGATTCGCGGATCATTCCCGAGGTTTCCCCGGGTTTGGTGCGCGTACATTTCGTATAATTAAACCAATTACTAAGGAGGACCACGATGATAAATCCTTTACTGTTCGGTGCCGCAGCAGGTGCTGGCGTATCTGCAAGCTCGGCCGCCGAGTCGGCACGTGCCAGTTCAGCCGCCGGGGGTGCCAAACGCGATGTGGCCCATCTCGAAGACCGTCTCGAACGGCTGAGCCTGGTGTGCATGGCAATGTGGTCGCTGATCCAGGACAAGACCAAGCTCACCGAGGATGACCTGATGGAACGCGTCAAGATGATCGACCTGATGGACGGCGTCGAAGACGGTAAGGCCACCCGCAACGTCCAGAAGTGTCACGCCTGCAACCGCACCATGTCCGCACGCCACCGCAAGTGCCTGTACTGCGGCGCGGAGAAGCTCGCGCAGAGCGCGTTTGATACGATCTGATCAATCAGGTTTTACCAGGCTGCGGCTCAAATACACTGGCGACTAAATTGGCGTAGTCTGACACATCGATACGGCCTGTTATGCAATGGATGAGGTAACGGAGCGTTGGAATTGATGATGAACGATCAATCACGACGTTGGGTGTTGCTAATAGCGTTGGCAGTGATGCTGCCGATGGTATCGTGTTCACGAGCCAGCGAAGAGACGAGGCGGGCAGCCGACCAGGCGAACGCCCATCCGGTTCAGGTGGACCCGACCTTCTTTATGACCGAAGCGTTGGTGGGAGAAGTCCTGACCGAAGAGCGGACAATATCGGATGGCAGCCGTGTGATGTGTTACGTATATCAGACGCGGTCGGTACCGATAGAGCATGAGATGGGGCCCTGGTCCCCCGGGCGGATCGATGATGACAAAGAGGCCGGGGGGATCTGGCTCCGCGACGGGCAGGTCTACGACGTGGACGGGCCGTTTGTACGCAACATGGCCGAGTTCTACGACGACCCCGAGTGGAAGCTGTACCGTGACGACGGGACGATCAAGGTGACCGACACCAAAGAGGCCTTCGAGGCCGCGGCACGGCCGGACGTCGATCCGAAATATCACAACCATATGGTCGAGGGCCGACCCGAGTGGATCGAACCAACCATTACAACCTATATAATCCCCGTGCAACCGATATATAACCTCAGCCCGGCACCATTCGGCCGCGGTGGGGGCATCGGTGTAGCGTTTAACGGCGTGAACTTCGATCCGCCCGCACCCCTGCACGCCATCCTCGGTGCGCACACGATCGCCCCTTTCGATGACGCGGGAGGCCACCTGAACCCACACGCCGGCTACCACTACCACGCCGCGACAGGTAAAACCAAACAGATCGAACAGCCGGACGGGCATGCGCCGATGATCGGCTACGCCTTGGACGGCTTCGGGCTATACGCGCACATGGACGGGCAGGGCCATGCCGCGGATGGCCTGGACGAGTGTGGCGGCCACTTCGACGAGACCCGTGGCTACCACTACCACGCGGGCTCACCGGGCAGTAACCAGATCATCCGTGCTTTCCGTGGAACGCCCGGGTTGATTACCACCGAAGACTGACCCACTACCGATTTACGTATCTGCGTATGCTCCTATCGTTTGCAGGTAAAGAGAGCAGGCGTGAGATCGTAAAACACGTTTGCTTGCTCATAAAAAACCCACGGACAGAATCCGTGGGTTTCGTAAGTTTGAATAATTGATTGCGTTTCGTATCGCCACACCTTACCCGTCGACCTTGTCCATATGGATATCCATCTGTGGGAAGGGGATGCCGATGCCGGCGTCGTCCAGGTGCTGCTTGACGGCGCGGGTGGTGGCTTCCTTGGTCGCCCAGTAGGCCGGGGTCTTGACCCAGACGCGGACGGTCCAGTTGACGGCCGAGTCGCCCAGGTCGCCCAGCACGACCGCGTGGGCGGGGTCGGCGAGGATGCCTTCGACGGATTGGGCCGCGGCGTTGAGGACCTCACGGGTCTTGTCGATGCTGGCGGAATACTCCACACCGACGGCGACATCGACCCGGCGGGTGTCATGATAGGTGACGTTCTCGATGGTTGAGCCGTAGATCTCGCCGTTGGGCACGATGATCCGGCGGTTGTCGGGGGTATCCACCGCGGTGGTGAACAGCTCGATCTCAAAAATCTTACCGGTCACACCGCCGGCGTTAACCACATCGCCGACCTTGAACGGACGGAAGATCAGGAGCATCACACCGGAGGCGAAGTGCCCGAGCGTGCCGGAGAGCGCCATGCCCACTGCGAATCCGACAGAGGCGAGGATAGCAGCGAATGCGGCGACCTCGATCCCGATCTGCCCCAGCGCTATAATGACACCGAGTATGAGCACGGCGTACCGGGCTATCTTGCCGAAGAACCTTGAAAGCGTTTCATCGACCTTGGCTTTTATCATCGATTTACGTACGGTTCGGTTGGCAATTCCGGCAAGCATATAGGCTGCGATCAGGATAATAATCCCAAACAGCAGCGGCAGGCCGTATTGCTGCACGAGTTCGGTGACCCTCTCAGCGGTCAGATATTCCTGGATATCGAACGAGGTTGCGAGCGGTGTTGACGATGGGGCGGGATCGGGAGGGGGCGTGGTCGCGGGGGTGTCCTGGGCGAGAATTAATGAGAGCATAGGTCTGTCTCCGTGTCTTAGGGGCCCTGATCGTATAATGACATCACCGCTGACGATGATTGAGTCGGGTAGGGTAACATGGAATCGGCATGATGTTTAATCCACGGCTTAGATACGGTGTTACCGCATGGGTCGTGTTGAGCTGCGCATACGTGGCGGGCACCGCGTGCGCGGCGGACGTGGCGGAGGCGGTGTTTCATGCCCGCGATACACCTAATACACGGGAGAATGAAACGCCCCAGATGCGTGCGATCGTGGATCATGTAACGTGGGAGCCGGCGGACTTCGAAGTCCGCTGCACCGCGACGCCGGGGCTGAGGTACGACGCCCTGGTGCGGTTCGATTCGCCGATGCCTTCGGGCAAGCGGTGGGTGGATCGGGTGGCGATGCGGTGGTACGCGGCGCGGGGTGGAGACGGCGAGGCGGTCCAGGCCCCGGCGGTCCTGATGGTGCACACGCTCCAGCCGCAGATGAAGATCTCTGACCAGCTGGCGCAGGCTTTCGCCAAACGCGGCCTGCACACGTTTGTCCTGCTCTTGCCGGGGTACGGCGAACGCTGGGAAGGGCGGGGGATCTTCCCGGGGGTGACGGCGCTGGTGCAGGGCCGGCAGGCGGTCGCGGACTGTCTGCGTGCCCGGGATGCGATCGCGGTGCTGCCGAATATCAAGCCCGGGCCGATCGCGCTGCAGGGCACAAGCCTTGGCGGGTTTGTCGCGGCGACCGTTGCCGGGATTGAAACTTCTTTTGATCCGGTTGTGCTCCTGATCAGTGGCGGCGACTGCTACGGGGCGCTGGTCAATGGCAAGCACGACGCGATCTTCCTGCACAGAGAACTTATCCGCCGTGGTTATGCCGGACAGAAGCTCAAAGAGCTTTTAGAACCCGTCGAACCCTTGCGTGTCGCTCACCGTTTGGACCCCGCGCGGACGTGGCTGATCTCGGCCCGTGACGACATCACGATCCCACAATCCAGCAGCGACGCCTTGGCCGAAGCAATCGGGCTCGACGACGAACACCGCCTGTGGTTGAACACGAACCACTACACAACGCTGGTGATGCTCCCCGGGCTGTCCCAACGGATGGCGGACATCATCCTCGACGAGCAGGATGACGCGCATGAAGCTATTGGCAAGGGTAACGCTACATCCAAAGACGCCAATTAGCGGCTTGTGTGGCCTGCAACGGCTTGCCAACTACGCCATCGACGCGGCGGCCAACCGGCTACGCAAATGGTCCAGCACATTCATAAAGTTGATGTAGCTGTCGTAGGGGGATTCGTAGGGGTTGAAGTACCGGTGGACATCCCCATCCGAGAAGAACTTGGTACACATGTAATAGAAGTGGTCGCTGGTGGTCAGCGAGCGCCAGTCGGCCAGCAGTAGCGCATCACCGGTGGCCTTGATCGGCTCATCCAGGCGGTACAGCTCGTGCAGGGCGCTGGACTGCATCGCGTTGCCCATCCAGGCGCTCAGGTCGCGTTCGGAGTCGGCCCAACTGGTCATCTGCCTGGCGTCATACGTCCCGACAGGTTCGTAGGACTCCAGCGTGTCGCTGGCCGTAAGGAAACGGACGCCGCGATCGATCACGTGTTGGGGCAGTGCCTTGAGGAACTCGAATATCCCGGTCTCCTGCCACTGGTGCTCGCCGAAGGTCTCGTAGTCCAGAAACAGGTTGACGGTCTCGGACCCTTCTTCCACCGCGGTCGCGATCCAGTCGGCGTACTTATCTGCGGTCAGCGGCCACTCGTTCCATTCACGATTGCTGAAGCGGAACGCGATGTCGTCCGACATCCGATAGTTCTTCAGCAGCAGCGGAAGCCCGGCCAAGTCAGGCGGGGTGTATAGATGATTGGGCGTTCGGCCGTCCAGCGGCGCATCGACCCCCTCGGCCAGCATCCCCGTGAACCGGCCCATCTGAACCACGTGCTTGGCCAGGTCGTTGTTGTAGATCAGCTCGGTGTTGCGGAAGACGGTCGGCGTCTGCCCGAACAGGTCCTCGATCGTGCGTGTGTGCATGTCCACCTGCTGGTCGAACTCGTCCGGGCTGTAATGAAACGACAGGCTGTGGTGGTAGGTCTCGGCGAGAAACTCGCAGCAGCCGGTGTTGACCATCTCCCGGAACAGGTCCAGGACCTCCGGCGCATGGGCCTTGAGTTGTTCCACCAGGCAGCCGGTGATCGAGAAGCTGACACGCAGTTCCCCTTCGTGCTTCTGGAGCAGGCCAAGCAGCAGTTTCGTCGCCGGCAGGTAGCACTTGTTGGCGACCTTGCGGACGATGTGGCTGTTGCGTTGAGTATCGAAGTAATTCGCATCCGCATCGAACACGCTATACCGGCGCAGCCGACGGGGCTGGTGCATCTGGAAATATAAACAAACGGAGGCCATGGGGTGCGGCTCTTGGGTCGGGGATCAACGCGTCAGGCCGACCGGCGGTCGACGGGTGGGCTAAGCCATTGTCTACACCCCGGCGGGTTGTGCAAGCAGACGGGCAAACCCACCTAAAGCCTGACCACACAAGGGGGTCTTAACCGCCATCCTTTTGGTCTGCTACGACCGCTTCGACTATACTCCCGGGCCTGAAACGGTCCGGCCTGTTCGCTCAATACGGCCTCGGACCTCCCATGACTTATGACCCCGACCCGATCATGCCCAATACGCCCACCGCCAGTGAAATCCGCCAGCAGTACCTGGACTACTTCAAAGATAAGTGTGCCCATACCGTCGTCCCCTCCAGCCCCGTGGTCCCGCATGACGACCCGACCCTGCTGTTCGCCAACGCCGGGATGAACCAGTTCAAGCCCTACTTCCTGGGCACCGAGCAGCCGCCATACCCCCGGGCGGTCGATACCCAGAAGTGCATCCGGGCCGGCGGCAAGCACAACGACCTGGAAGATGTCGGCAAGGACACCTACCACCACACCTTCTTCGAGATGCTCGGCAACTGGTCCTTCGGCGACTACTTCAAGAAAGAAGCCATTGACTGGGCATGGGACCTGCTGGTCAACGTCTGGAAGATCGACCCCGCACGCCTGCACGCGACCTACTTCGAGGGCGACCCCGCCGAGGGGCTGGAACCCGACCACGAGGCCCGCGACCTCTGGCTGAACTACTTGCCCGCGGAGCAGGTCCACCCCGGCAACAAGAAGGACAACTTCTGGGAGATGGGCGACACCGGGCCATGCGGCCCATGCTCGGAGTTGCACTTCGACCGTACGCCCGACTTCCGAGGCGCGAAGCTCGTCAACGCCGACGGGCAGGACGACGTCGTCGAGATCTGGAACCTGGTCTTCATCCAGTTTAATCGCGGCACCCCCGGAAGCGACGGCTCCGCCGGCAAGCTCACCCCGCTACCCGCCCAACACGTCGACACAGGCATGGGCTTCGAGCGCATCGTCCGCGTGCTTCAAGGCAAGAACTCAAACTACGACACCGACGTTTTTACGCCGTTATTTGATGTGATCGAGAAGGTCACCGGTGCGAAGCCTTATGGCGGCGCGATGGAAGACCATACCGACATCGCCTACCGCATCCTGGCTGACCACATCCGCTGCCTCACGTTCGCATTGACCGACGGGGCCGTGCCGAGCAACGAGGGGCGCGGCTACGTGTTGCGACGCATCCTCCGCCGGGCGGTGCGCCACGGGCGGCAGACCCTGGGCGTTGAGCAGCCGTTCTTCTACAAGCTCGTCGACTCCGTCGTCGACCTGATGGGCGACGCCTTCCCCGAACTGAAGAAGGACCCCGACCACGTCAAGCAACTCATCCGCGAGGAAGAAGAGAGCTTTGGCAAGACGATCGATCGGGGGATAGAACTTTTTCAGTCAGCAGGTATACGCGCAGCAGAACGATTCCATGTCTCAGAAACAGAGGCGGGCCGTGACAACGATGTCCGTTATTATGCGAATGCTTTGAAGGGAGAACCTCGTGGCCAGGTTTTTAGGCCTACTGCTGTAACAACATGGTCGGATTATTCACACGGTTCACCTCAAATCAGCGCAGCTGATGCCTTCAAACTCTACGACACCTACGGCTTCCCGCTTGACCTGACGCAGGTTATGGCCGAGGAGCGTGGGATGTCCGTCGATGTGGACGGGTTTAACCAACTGATGGACGAGGCCCGCGAACGCTCACGTGCTGGCGGCAGCGGGGGAGACGCCCGGCAGTCGCTGGTCGAACACGTCCAGAAGGGCAACCTGCCTGCGACCGAGTTTGTGGGGTATGAGTTCACCGAATTGTCCGCTATCGAGACGCCGCTGCACGTGTTTCGGGTGGGGAACAACTGCGGACTCTATAAGGACACGGAAAAAGTCTCGGCCGGCAAGCCCTGTGCGGTCGTGGTCGGCAAGACCCCGTTCTACGCCGAGGCGGGCGGACAGGTCGGAGATACCGGCGTCATACAAGTTCAGGGCGGCGCACGGGTCAAAGTCACCGACACGATCCGGATCGGTGAGGTCACGTTCCACTTAGGCGAGGTCGTGGCGGGCACACTCGTCCCTGACAAGTACGCGATGGTCGCGCTGGCGGTGGACCGGACCCGCCGGGCTAAGATCATGAGTAACCACACCACGACCCACGTCATGAACCGCGCATTGCGAGATCATGTCAACCCCGACGCGATGCAGAAGGGTTCGTTGGTGGACGACCAACGCCTGCGTTTCGACTTCGCTCACAAGGCAGCACTCACACAAGACGAACTGATCCAGGTCGAGCAGCAGGTGAACGCGGATATCGCATCCGACCTGCCGGTGTATACCGCCCAGGCCCCACAGGACAAGGCGATCACGATTAACGGGCTGCGTGCCGTCTTCGGCGAGAAGTATCCACCGGTCGTACGTGTGGTTTCGATCGGGACGCCCGTCGAGGATTTGCTGGCCAAGCCGAATAACGCGGACTGGGCTCAGCGTTCGATCGAGTTCTGTGGCGGGACACACCTATCTAAGACCGGGGACGCCGAGGGGTTCGTGATCCTCAGTGAGGAGGCGGTCGCCAAGGGGGTCCGCCGGATCACCGCGCTCACCGGGTCAGCGGCGCATCAGTCCGAAGCCAGCGCCCAGGGCTTGCTGAACCGTCTGGAAGCCATCAAGAGTGCCGGCGACGAGTCGAATCTCTCAGATAACCTTACCAAGCTCATCGCCGAGATCGATCAGGCGACGCTGCCCGCCATCGCCCGGACACAGCTCCGCGAGGGGATCGAAAAACTCCAGGCCATCGCCAAGAAAATAGAAAAGCAGAAGAGCAAAGCGTCTGCCGGGCAGGTCGTCGAGACGGCGCAGCGGCTGGCCGAGCAGCTCAGCGGCGATGTCATCGTCTCGGCGATCGACGGGGCCGACGCGAATGCATTACGGACGGCGATGGACGTATTACGCAAAAAACATCCCGAGTCGGCGCTGCTTCTGGCCGGAGCACCCAGCGACGACAAGGTCGCGCTGATGGCGGCTGTCCCGGAGGCTATGATTGGCAAAGGCCTGAAAGCTGGGGACTGGGTCAAGGAAGCCGCCCAAGTGGTCGGTGGCGGCGGCGGCGGACGGCCCGACTCCGCCCAGGCCGGCGGCAAAGACCCCGCAAAAATCCCCCAGGCGCTGGAGACCGCGAAGTCTTTTGCATTAGATAAACTGAATTAACCACAGAGACACAGAGGCGTAGAGAAGAGGCATACAAAGAAACAGGGATGAACGCGGATGCACGCAGATAGAGCCGTGCATACTGTGTCAGGCCCGACTTCTTATCCGCGTTTATCTGCGTTCATCCGCGGCCAATTCTCCACGGCAAATGCTACGCCACCTCGGTCGACTGACCCGATCCCTCGCCGCCCCCATCACTAAAGAGCGCTTCGACCTGGGTCTCGGTGACGAGCACTTCGCGCGGGCGCACGCCGTCGGAGGGGCCGACGATGCCGTCTCGCTCCATGCGCTCGATCATGCGGGCCGAGCGGTTGTAGCCGACCTTT
>JAJDCW010000247.1 GCA_029260635.1 Phycisphaeraceae bacterium
CAGGCCAGCAGTAACTTTGGGGTTTACGAAAACGTCTACCGGCGCTGGGTGCTCAACGAAGACGGTTTCTTTACGGTGCCGCCCTACAGCCACGGGCCCGCATACGACCTAACCGCTTTGTTTGATATGGGTGACGTCGAGCCGCAGCCACTTGAGTTTGAGTCGAACCTGACGCTACGGGACGACGGATCGCCGTATAAGCCGATCGTTGAGATGAGTATCAACAACGGTACGGATTGGTCCTTGTTTCCTGCGGCAACAGACATACTTGATGGCCGGGCAGGGGTGTACCTTAATCCGACGACGTTGCCCGCCCCGTTCCTGACGGCCGCGAAGGCGGGGGCGGCGCGGGTGCGTGTGACCGCGACGCTTGGCAGCCCGATCCCGCTGGACCTTGAACGCTGGCACGGCAACGCGATCACCGGAACGCTGCCCCCCCTGGTGCTGGATGTATCTGACGTGTTCATGTTCAAGCGTGTGGATGAGACGAGTATTCATCACGCGGGTATCGCAAGCGGCACACTCCAGGCAGAAGAATCCGACGGCACGATCCAGATGCATCGCTGGCTTGTTGATCGCATGGCCCGTCATCACAAGACCACGCCGGCCGACGGTCTGGCGACGCTCGAATTGGCGGGCACGTGGACGATGCTTCGGCCCGGCGACCGACTGATGAATGTGCGCGGCCCGGGTGTCGCCGCCGACGGCTGGCCACAGCCCATGTCTTCCCGTGGCGCCGTCGTGCGATCGATTGAAGGCCGGTTCGCGAATGACGGCAAACGGGGCCGGACCACGACGGTCAGGCTGGCATTCTGATCCATACCGGAGCAATCGCTATGTCCACCGAGATGATCAAGCCGTTGACACAGTTCGGCGTCGCCGGGCTGATGGGCCTGTTGTGGGTCTGGGAGCGGCTGATGTCGCGCAAGCGCGAAACACAGCTCAATGAATCCCACATCCACCTGCGGGCCCAGCACCACGAATTGGGTGTCCTGGTCAAGCTGGTCAGGCAGAACACCCGCGCGATCGCCCGTTTCGAGCGTACACAACTACAACTCAAGGAACTATTGGAGAAGATGCACCATGACATCGACCATCACGGGGCTTAAACAATTCTGTGTGTTGATCCCGATTGTTACATTAAGCATGCTGGGATCGGGATGCGCCGCCCCGCCTTCTGTCGCGCCGCTGCTGCGCGTTGCCGGGCGATCGCTTGGCGAAGAGTCTCAAAGGCTCATAAGTGACGCCGAACGCGACCGGGCTCATATGCAACAATCCCTGGGCCTGCTTGAAGACGCTTTTGTCCGAGACCTGGAACAGGCACCGCAGTTAAACCCGCAGTGGGTCCGGGATGCCACGGTGGTTTATGTCGCGGCACGCGAGGCACTGATCCGACACGAGCAAACTCTGGCACAAGAACGCGGCAACCGGGCGGCGAACCTCCGCTCGGCCGGGGCCGCGATCAATCGGGCTGTGTCGATGATCGAGCAGCAGGACCGGCTTCTACGGGGCGTAACCGGCAGCGAGTTGCGGTCTTTATTGGAACTACCCGTCTTTACATTCGAGGAACCCACACCGTGAGTACGCAAGACTTACACACAATCATCAGCCAGAAGATTGATCTGAGGTGGTCGGACTGGGCCCAACAGCATCCGCACCTGGCCGAAGTGATCGACCGGGTCCGGCTTGTTGAGTCGGTTGTAACACTGCTAAGCGAAGACACCGAGTTCGTCCGTGCGATGCGTGAAGCGGACCTTGATGCCGCAAGGCTTGGCGCCGCCTCAAAACTTCTGGAGCAGGCCGAGCTGACGATCCGGAAACTGCTCCCGGTCTGACACGCGTCGTCATTACATTTTGTTGTATTTCACAGATTGGATACACCATGCCTCAAGCCCCGCAAACAAGACCACGCTGGAGCAGCAGAAAATTTATCCTGGCGGTGTCCGCCCAGTTAACATCCCTGGTCGTGCTGCTGTGGCCCGGCCACGAGAGCGCGATCGTCGAGGCGTCCACATCGATCACGTCGCTGCTGGTCATCATGGCAACGTCGTTAGGCTACCTGGCGGCGGAGTCGTCGCTGGATGCCCGCCGTGCCGATCCGCCGGCCGCGTCGGACGCCGACGCTTGATGCTGAAGTCTCATCGGCCTATCTTCATGTTAGATGAGATGGACGAACACCAGGCGACGACACATGGGGCCTGCGGCATGCTGCCTGTCAGCGCTGGCCGTGTTGTGCTTGTGGCTGGGTTGCGAAGCACCGCCTTCGGAAAGCGATCCGAGCGTGTCGGTGCCGGACAAGCCAATGGACACGGCCTGGCAGCCGGACCCGGTGCGTGTGCGTGTGTACCCATCGACGCGGTTCATCCAGGAGTCCGGCCGGGCCATCCTGGAAGCGCGTTTTGAGCTTTTTGACGAGATGGGTGACCCGGTCAAATCCGCAGGTACTTTTCGGATCGAGCTTCATAGCATCGACGAAAGCCTCGGCAACACGCCACGCCGGTTGTTGTACACGTGGAATGCCCAGACACACACGCTGGCGGATCAGCGCGAGCACTACGACCCGATCACCCGCGGCTATCTATTCCGGTTG
>JAJDCW010000248.1 GCA_029260635.1 Phycisphaeraceae bacterium
CATCTAGCCGGGGCGTCCGCTACCAAGTCCCGTCACCGGGCACACCTTTTGAGTGTGCCTTTCCGTGGGGGCAGCCCTCGAGTCCTGGTCCTTTTAATCTTTGGATGCTCAGGGTAGCCGTCGACGCCGTCGTGGGTTGTCAGCACCCCCGCCACGCCCCCGGAAGTTGGCAAGTGTTTCATCCGTTGCCGTGCCGGGAAAAGTTGGGGGGTCTACTATTGGCTGATGCGACGGATTTGTGCGCACGGGGGTAGTGACGAGCGGGGTGTTAAGCGTTGTAAATTGTGTGGGAGATGGGGGAAGAGGTTTCTATGGGGTGCGGTGTTTTTTATTTTAGACGTGGTTGTCATTGTGCGCATGATCCCGGCCAAGGCTCTTTGGGTCATGACCGGGCTTGGGGTGTGGGAGCAGCGCGTTGAGAGAATGGGGTGGTTAAGCGCGGTCCCGCCCGTGGGAGCGGGTAGGCTTGGAGGCGGGAGTTGGCGTTGGACGGAGGGGTCGATTTTGGGGTGGATTGGGGGTGGGTGCCGATAACCCTTGTATGTCGTTGCGCCCGCACCCGCTTGAAACCCTGTTGACTGCCCTGGCGGGTTGGTTGCCGGTGTTGGCTGGGGCGGCGTTGCTGGGGATGACGCTGGTCACGCCGGAGTGGGTGGGTTGGCGTGAGCTTTTGTGGCAGCGGGACATGCTGAGGCTTCAGGCTGAGGGGCTGGAGAAGCAGCGGGCGGGTTACTCGGCGTTCCATGAGGCGTTGACGGCCGACGATCCGGTGCTGCTGGAACGGCTGGCTTATACGCATCTGAGGTATAAGCCGGCGGATAAGCAGTTATTGGATGGGGTCGGTGACGGCTACAGCGGGGGCGAGGTCGTGGCGGTAGGACACAGGGATCAGCGATGGGGTGACGGGCCGGGGGCGGTAAATCCCGTGGCGGGCGCCGATTCCCCAGGGGCCGAGGTGATCGAATCCTGGCTATCGACGCCGCAGCCGGTAGTCGGGCGGGACATCCCGGCACTGAAACCGATGAATACCCGATTGACCCGGCTGACGCGGGGGTCCAGCCGGTATGTGTTGCTGCTGGTGGGGATCATCTGCCTCGTGGCGGGGTTGTGGCCCGAGGAGGTGGAGCGTCGGGATCGGGGAGAGGCTTGGGCGTAGGGAGCTCAAGAATTTTATGTTTCGGAGTGGTCCCGGCCAAGGCCCTTTGGGCCATGACCGGGCTTCGGGGACGTGGTGTTGAGCGAACATCGTCCCAAGTTCGGGAGAACGTGGGCTTCGTGGGGAACAACCAATTTCAATATGGATGGGTCAGTGGCTGGTTTCGGTCTTGCGGCTGTTGCGGTTCCACATGTCCAAGCCGCCGCGGAAGTCCGATACGGTGATCTTGCCACTGGCGAGCAGCTTTTTGGCGGCGGCCTGGGAAAGGGCATTACGCGGGCCGTCGCCGTAGACCACGACGTGCTTCACCTTCGCGAATCGTGGGTCATCGGGCGAAAGTTCGGGCAGCGGGATGTTGATGGCGTCGGGGATGTGGCTCAGGCGGTACCGGTAATCCGGGCGGACATCGACGATCAGGAGCTTGGGGTTCTCCTGGAGCAGCTCGACCAGCTGGATATCGTCGATCAGGCTGATGTCGTCATCGGTGACCTGAGGGGTCTGGGTGCAGGCGGGTAAAAATAATGCCGCCGCCACGAGACCCATGGCGGCGATGGTATTTAGTTTGTATTTACGAGTCATCCGGACGGCCTTTCTCAGATTCGTTCATCGTTTTTACTAACACGATCAACCGAACAGCCTGAATACAAGTCTGAAACCATGCGTATAGCACCGACAGCATACGCGAATAGTACGTCGGGCGACAAAAAGTCGGCGTATGCATAATAATCGGGGCAACACGATCAAGACGCGGGCGGACCGGGCCGATCAATTCATCTGGAAGACGAGCGTCCGCCGACAACGGGGCGGACGGGAGAACCCACGGATGAATGATATGCATAACAGCGATGTCTCGGCCGCTCGTCTTCTTTCCGAACTGCCCGCCTACCGCCGGTGGGACAACCGACCCCTGAACCGCCAGCTCAGGCGGCTGATCGCCGAGCTGGACGAGCAGACGCTGATGAGCCTGACGGCGCACGCGGTGAAGCGGATGACGGCGGGGCCTGCGCGGGCTCGACGGCTGCCGATCTAGACACTTCACATCAACAGTGAGTCTTATCCCGTGGATGCCATATCTGCACTTGTTACTTGGGTTATAAGATTATTTATATCGTTCGTGTGTTGGTCATGGGGTATGAGTAGTATGTGTGGTGCTGGTGGTGTTTAAGGTGTGAGGGGACGGGGTGCCGGGTTTCTGTAAATAAAATGCGCGACGTATGAGGTGCTACCTCAGGGAAGACCGCCGCGGTCATCCCTGGGCTTCGGTTGTGAATTGGGATTGCTAGGCGAGGGCCAAGTCTTCGTAGATCGCGCCGAGGACGTCGTAGATGCGTTTGTGGTGGGCGGCTTCGCCGGGCATGCCGTTGAAGATGACGACGGCGACGAGGTCGTGAGCGGGGTCGGCGAAGGCGACGGAGGACTGGTAGCCGGAGTGGCCGTAGGCCTGTTCGGAGGCGTGCGGGCCGTAGCCGTAGGGGACGGTTTCTTTGCCGTACTTCGCGGAGTTGGGGATGAAGCCCAGACCCCAGTCGATGATGTGCTTGAAGCTGCGGTCGTCCATGCCGATGCGGTGGCGGTCGGTGAACAGCGCGACGGTCTCGGGGTCGACGATGCGCTGGCCGTTAAGTTCGCCGCCATTCAATAGCATCTCGTAGAAGCGACCGAGTTCGGACGCCGGGCCGTAGCCGCTGCCGCCGGGTCGGCAGTCGGTGCACCAGCGTTCCTGGTCGAAGCCGCTGGGCAGCGGCGGGTTACTGGTGGTCCGTGGCATCTGCCCGATACGTTCGGCGTTGTTGTGGTAAAACGCGGCGGGCATGCCGATCCAACTGTTCATCATGCCCAGGGGCTTGAAGATGTGTTTGCGGTAGTAGTCGCTGGGGGGCATGTCGGCGGTGATGCGCACCAACTCACCCAGGATGAACCAGCTGGAGTGCAGGTGGTAGCCGGCCCGTTCACCGGGGATCCAGCCGGGCTCCAAGGGTGTGGCGCAGATCGCGTCGATGATCTCGTCCCAGGGCTCGCCGGGCGATTTGAAGCGGTTGGCGCGGAACCCGCCGGTATGGGTCAGCAGGTGGCGCGGGGTGATCGCTTCCTTGCCCCCCTGCTCGAAGCCCTGGACGAGCTCGGCGACGGGTCGGTCCAGATCAAGCTTGCCTTGCTCCCACTGCTGAGCGAAGGCGATCGCGGCGACGGGCTTGGTGGCGCTCATCCAGGTCTGGATCGAGTCGGGGGTCATCTCCACACCCGGACTGACCTCGCCCCAGGCCACATCCACGATTTTCTGCGTGTCACGAGACAGGTAGACCTGCGCGCCGAGGTGCTGGCCCTGCTCGATACCCTGTTCGATGAGTTGACTGGTCCTGGGGAGTGATTGCAATAGGCGTCTCTAGTGGGTCCCGTAAATTTCTCGTGCGTTGAAGTTTGCCCCGGGGAAATCCCACGGCAGAGCCGTAGGCTGTGGGCGAATCGTAACGCACACGAATTAACGTGGGTTGGTATCAGTTCACGGAGGGGTCCGGGGGGATCAGGTTGGGGTTGATCTGGCCCTTGAGTTGTTCGCGCGTGCGCTCCTTCATCCGCGCGGTCCAGGCGTGGGTGCCGACGTCGGGGTCGAAGACGGTCTGCGGGGAGGCGTCGATGGTGAGCCAGCCGCCGGCGATCATCTCGGCCTCGAGTTGGCCGGGGGCCCAGCCGGAGTAGCCGTGGAAGTAGCGGGCGTTGATATCGGAGGTGCCCAGTAGGTCGCGTACGAGTTCGGACTCGACGGTGAAGTAGACGCCGGGCTCGTCGTCCCCCTCCTGCCCTTGGGCGATGATAGTTTCCTGTGCCAGCTCGGCGCACTCGTGCAGGACCATCAGCGGGCCTTCGCAGGGACCGCCGCGGAAGAGGCCGGCCTCGCCCTCACATTCCAGGTCACCGTCGAGTTCGATGGCGTCGCGGACGTTGGCCCCGGTCGGCTGATTGAGCACCAAGCCGAACGCGCCCTCGTCGTCGTGCTTGATAATCAGCACGACCGAACGCGCGAAGTTCGGGTCTTCCATCGCCGGGACCGCGAGCAGGAGTTTGCCTTTGAGGGAATCCATACGTGCATAATAGCACGAGACTCGGGGATATTGTGAGGGGAGCGGCCAGGTGGAGGCACGGGTGCTGAAGTTCCCCCGCCGGGGCGTTAGCCGCCTACCACTGACAGCGAGACGAAGTTCTGCTTGCTGACTTTGGCTTCGAACTCGTCCCAGAACTTATTGACGATGGTGCGGATGGCCCAGTTGGCTCCGTCGGCGAGGC
Source organism: Phycisphaeraceae bacterium (assembly GCA_029260635.1). Classification (GTDB taxonomy): domain Bacteria; phylum Planctomycetota; class Phycisphaerae; order Phycisphaerales; family Phycisphaeraceae; genus JAJRRS01. The sequence goes on from JAJDCW010000248.1 coordinate 4,439, forward strand.
CGCAGATGGTGGCGCCTCGGCCCGAAGGTAGCGCGCCCATGGAGCCGGCGATTTCCAGTAGCAGGTCCAGGTCTTTTGTCGTGCCGTCGCCGGCCTCGATGCGTGAGAGCATCTTGGACATCCAGTTGGTGCCCTCGCGGCAGGGGGTGCACTGGCCGCATGACTCGTGGCCGAAGAATCGTGCGATGTTGCGGGCGACGGCGACCATGCAGGTGTCTTCATCCATCACGATGACGCCCGCGGTGCCCAGGCCCAGTGTGTCGTACTTGGTGATGTCGAAGTCGAGCCTGACTTCGTAGTCCTCGGTGCTCAGGACGCCTGTGGAGATGCCGCCTGGGATGGCGGTCTTGAACTTCTTGCCGCCACGCATGCCCTGGCAGAGGCCCTCGATGAGGTCCTTGAGGGTGATACCCAACTCTTCTTCGTAGACGCCGGGGCGGTTGACGTGACCGGAGACGCCGTAGAGTTTCGGGCCGAAGCTGGCGGGGGCGTGCGGGGAGGCACCCTCGGGGCGTTGGGTGCCCATGGACTGGAACCACTTCACGCCGTCGGCGCCGCGCTCGAGGATGGGGGCGCAGATGGCGAGGGTCTCGACGTTGTTGATGATGGTCGGTCGGCCGAACGCACCGGCGACGGCGGGGAACGGCGGCTTGATGCGGGGCCAGCCGCGTTTGCCTTCCAGGGACTCCAGCAGCGCGGTCTCTTCGCCGCAGATGTACGCGCCGGCGCCACGGTGCAGGAACAGTTCCGGGTCCCGGCCGTTGATCTGGCCTAACTTGGAACCGGGGCCGAAAATTTTGTTGTCGTAGGCTTCCTTGATGGCGGCCTCGAAGACTTCGCGTTGGTGGTGATACTCGCCACGGATGTAGAAGTAGGCGGTGTCCAGCCGGCAGGCGTGCATGCAGATGGCGATGCCTTCGATGACGACGTGGGGGTCGAACTCGATCAGCAGGCGGTCCTTGAACGTGCCGGGCTCGGACTCATCCGCATTGATGGCGAGGTAACGTCGGCCCCCGTCCTCAGGCGGCAGGAAGCTCCACTTCATCCCGGCGGGGAAGCCGGCGCCGCCGCGCCCACGGACTTCGGCCAGTTTAACCAGGTCGACCACATCCTTGGGCTCCATCGCCAGCGCGTTGGTCAGCCCCTTGTAGCCGTCGGTCTTGACGTAATCATCGTAGGAGATGATCTTGCGGTCGGCGGGGTCGCCCCACGGGGGTGTGGGGATTCGCTTGCAGTGGACGGGTTCTTTGAGGGTCGTCATGTTCGATACTTCCGTGCGTTCGGTATGCCGTTCCCGGCAGACGCGTCGATCTTTGATCGACCGCTAAACTTTATTATCTGATCCGTCGTTCTTGACTTCGATCTCTTCGATCGTGGTTCGGCGGAGGGTGGTTGTTTCGTTGACCTTCTTTTCCTGCGTCTCGTGGCTTACCACGGTCTTGTTGCCCGCGACGGGTTTGGCGGCGTGATGGATCATCAGGCCGGTGTTCCGGCACAGCCGGGTGAACCATCCCATCGGGCTACTCCAGTTTGTCCAGCACGGCCTGGAAGTTGTCGGCGTTGATGTTTTCGTGCAGCCGGTGGTTCACCAAGGCACACGGCGCGGTTCCGCAGGAGCCCAGGCATTCGACATCCATCAGGGTTATCCGGCCGTCGTCGGTGGTCTCGCCGACCTCGATACCCAGGTGGCCCTTGATCTTGTCGACGAGTTTGGGCTGGCCCATGATCTCGCAACTAAGCGACTGGCAGACCCAGATGACGTACTTGCCGTGGGGCTTGAGCCAGTACTCTTCGTAGAAGGTCGCGGTGTCCAGGACGTGGCTGGCGGAGAGCCCCAGGAACTCGGCGATCTCTTCCATCGCCTGATGCGGCAGCCAGCCGTGCGTGTCTTGAACCAGGTGCAGCGCGGGCATGGTGGCGGCCATGCGTGTGTCGTAGCGCGGGAGGACCTCTTCTTCGAGTTGCTTCTTGAGCGCATCGGTGAGGTAAGGTTCGTCCCGTCGTTCGATCTGCATCGTGGCGGAGTTTTTTGCGATCCAGGCCATATGTGGCGATCTCCGATCTTCAATCTGCAATCGTCAATCTGTTAAACCCTGGTCATTACGATCTGTTCAATCCGATTGCCGATTGTAGATCGCAGATTATCGATTCCTCTTAGCGGTCCAATTCGGCGGCGATGACGTTGAGGCTGCCCAGGATCGCCACGGCGTCGGCGAGCAGGTGGCCTTCCATGAGCCGGGGGAAGACCTGATAGTTGATGTACGACGGCGGACGGCAGCGTGCACGCCAGGGCCTTGGCCCGCCGTCGCTGACGATGTAGAAGCCCAGCTCGCCGTTGGCGGTCTCGTTGGCACCATAAACCTCGGCGACGGGGGCCTCCCAGCCGCGGTTGGTCATCACGATCTCGAAGTGCTGGATCAGCCCCTCGATGGAGCCGTAGACCTCGGCCTTAGAGGGCATGACGGCCTTGCCATCGGAATCAACATTCATCGGCCCGCCGGGGATGTTGTCGATCAGCTGCTCGATGATCTTGATCGACTGCTCGACCTCTTCCAGGCGGACCAGGTAACGCGAGAAGGTATCGCCCTTGGTGGCGATGGGGACCTTGAACTCCACGGCTTTGGCACCCATGCCGTCCCAGTTGTCGGCGTAGCACAGGTAGGGCTCATCCTTACGAAGGTCACGCTTCACACCGGCGGCGCGGGCGATCGGGCCGGACAGGCTCCATGCGATGGCCTCGTCGTGGCCGATCTCGCCGATGCCCTCGGTGCGGTCGCGGAAGATGCGGTTGTTGGTCAGCAGTGTGCGGATGTCGCCGATGGCTGGAGGGAGCTGGTCGTAGATGAAGTTCTTGACCATCTTCACGAAGACGGCCTGATCGGGCAGCTCCTGCATAGTGCCACCGACGCGGGTGTAGTCCGGGTGGAATCGCTGCCCGGAGATGTAGTCCATGATGTCGTAGATGCGCTCGCGCTGGTTGAACCCGTAGAGGAAGCCGGTGAAGGCGCCCAGGTCGATCGCGGCGGCGCCGATACACAACAGGTGGTCCTGTATACGTCCGAGTTCGGCGAGGATCGTGCGGACGACTTTACAGCGCGGGGTCAGGTCGATCCCGAACAGTTTTTCGACGACCGAGTGCCAGGCGATGTCGTTGCTGATCGGCGAGATGTAGTTCATCCGGCTAACGATGGTGACGTACTGGTTGTAGTCCAGGGCCTCGCCGAGCTTCTCGAAGCCCGAGTGCAGGTAGCCGATATGGGAATTGACCCTTGCGACGCGTTCGCCGTCCAGTTCCATGACCAGGCGGAGGGTGGTGTGGGTCGAGGGGTGCTGTGGGCCAAAGTTCAGGGTCCAGCGGTCGCCCTTCTGCTCGCCTTCCTTGAGGTAGGGCGTGGTCTCGACATCCAGGTCAATGGGTTTCAGGTCGTAGGGCATCGGGTCCGTGTGTCCGTGGGCGGTAGCCGGAAGCTCTCGGGCGGGCTTCCGGGGGTATCCGGGGGGTTGGGTGTCGATTCCGGGCCAGCCTTGGCCTTTCTTTATAAGGAAGGGATTGTAATCACCATCGGCCCGACCGCCAACCGGTGCGGATGGATGGGGCCTGAAGGGCTGACTCGGGCTAAACTAAGCCGGTGCAAGAGCCTAACCCCCATGCCGCCGAGGCGAGCGAACGCGTCCTGACGCTTGGCCGTGAGCTGGGTTTCGGGCTGGTGGGCGTCGCCCCGGCAACCCCCAGCGGGTACGGCGACATCGTCCGAAACTGGATCGGGGACGGGCAGCACGGGGAGATGGGGTACCTGGCCGACCAACTGGAGACACGGCTGGACCCCGGGAAACTACTGGAGGGCGCCAGATCAGTGATCTGTGTGGCGGACTTTTACCCGGCCGAGGCGGAGATTAAGCCCACAGGACCCGCACCCCACGGTCGGATCGCCCGGTACGCCTACGGGGACGACTACCACAAGACGATCAAGAAACGGCTGCACAAGCTGGCGGACGCGCTGGCAGAGCGTTACCCCGAAGCACGGTTCAGGAGCACCGTCGATACCGCGCCGATCCTGGAGCGGGAGTACGCCGCAGCCGCCGGGCTCGGCTGGGTCGGCAAGCACACGCTGCTGATCCATCCACAACTGGGATCGTACATGCTGCTGGGGACGGTGGTGACGACGCTTGAGTTGACGACCAGCGAGGGGTCGGGGTATCCGACCTCGACATTTGCCTTGGTCCCCCCCACCGATCATTGCGGTACGTGTACGCGGTGTATCGATGCGTGCCCGACGGACTGCATCAGCCACAGCGGCCCGAGGGCCGTGGATGCGACGCGATGCATCAGTTACCTGACGCTCGAACACCGCAGCCCGATCGATGAATCGTTACACGCCATGATGGGAGACTGGGTGGCGGGGTGTGATGTTTGCCAGGAGGTGTGTCCGCATAACAGAGAACGGGGTTCGGGGATCGGGGATCAGGGGGGAGCGGGACAAGTAAGTCTGGATACGTTGGAGATTCATCCGGCGTATACGCCGAGGCCGCCCGCGCCGGGGTTGCGTTTGTTGGACGTGCTGAACTGGACGGAAGAGGATCGGCGGGCGGCGCTGCGTGGTTCGGCACTTAAGCGGATCAAGCTGGGGATGTTCAAGCGCAACGCCCTGATCGCGGCGGGGAATTATCTATGCGAACAAGAAGATGACGCTCTGCGTGACCGGATCGTTCTCCTAGCCTGGGATGAAACCGAGCAGGACCTGGTACGAATCACGGCGAGGCAGGTGCTTGCAAGGCTTGACCGCGGTAACGGTCCCGACGGGCTTTAAGCCCCTGTAAATCCTCACCCGTCAAACCCAGTTCTTTTGCACGGCTAAGCGCGGAGTCGATGACCAGTATCGCGTCCTGCCACTGGCCTTCATCCGCCAGGGCGGCCGCCAGATTAAAGTAAGACGCTTTGAGTCCGGGCTCATATTCAATCGCACGACGAAACAACTGAATGGCGGCCGGGAGATCACCACGCGCCAGGTTGAGTAGGCCCAGGTATTCAAAGGCCCGCCCGTATTCCGGGCTTAATTCCGTAGCTCGAAGTAGTGCGTGCTCCGCTTCATCGAGTCGGCCGGCCAGGAGGAAGGCTTTGCCGAGTTGGGCGTGGCTGGCGGCGTCTTCGGGCGCCAGCTCGTTCGCGGCCTGGAAACGCTGGATGGCCATCTCCAGTTCCCCCCGCTCAAGCCAGATCGCACCGATGCCGTACTGCGCGTCGGCGTAGCTTGGCACGATCTTAAGCGTCTGCTCGTAACAGATCATCGCCTCCTCCTGCCGCCCCTCGTCGTTCAGGGCCGAGGCGAGGTTGTGCCAGCCCCGAGCGTTATAAGGCCGAGCCACGACCACGGAGTCCCAGACCGATACCCGCGTGCGGTACTCGAAATTGCGCGTGACGGTGCGTAGACACAACAAAGGCACGAGAACGACGAGGATGGTCAACCCGTACAACGGGGCCTTCTCACCCAGCATCCGCCTTAGCAACATGTGCCCCGCCACAACGACACACACGACCACAGAAATCAGCGACAGATACATCCGGTGCTCGACCGCCAGGTCGGCGATGGGCATAATGCTCGAAGTGGGTGCGAGTATGAGGAAGAACGACATGCCGAGAAACCCCCACCACACGCGACGCGCCATGCCCCAGATGGAAACGCCCAGCAACGCTAGAACGACCAATCCCTGCCACAACACGTTAGCGATGAACAACCGCATGACCTCGCCCGATGGGGTGTCCCTTGGGATCGCCGGAACCCAGCCGTAATCGAGCACCAGGGGGCTGGGCCAAAACGCTTTGAACAGATAAACCTCGACGATGACCTGTGCCTGTGTCAGCAGATAGGTCCACCGAGTGAGCAGTTTTTCTTCCAACGCGAAACCGGCGGAGGCATCCGGGCCGCTGTTCACGATAGTAGCGAGGAAAAACGCCATGGGGACCCAGGCGGTGATGAGCGCCAGATAAAAGCCCCGGCGTTTGGCGAATGGTTCACGCCATGATTGGGCGATGAACGTGGCGTCAAAAAGCAGGACGACCAGCGGCGCGGTGGCCATGACTTCTTTCGTGCCCATACCGACCCAGCAAACGGCCACGGCGGCGACCGCCCAGCGCCTTCCCTCACCGGTCGCGTAACGCAGGAAGCTGTACAGCGTGAACAGGTAGCAAAGCCCCATCAGGGACTCCCCGCGTTGGATAAGATACGACACGCTCTGGGTATTTAAGGGATGCAGCAGCCAGAGCATCGCGATCATAAACGCGAGGTAGTGGGCGTTGCCCTGAAACCGATGGGCGAATTTGGGTAGTTGCAGTGTCCGGCGGGCCAGACCGAAGAGGGTCAACGCGGCGAGGATGTGGATCGCCATGTTCAACACCCGGTAACCCGCGGGGGCTTCACCGCCGATCGCGTAATTAATCGCGAGCGTGACCTCCAGGACCGGGCGGTTGGTGGCGGTGAACATCTCAAGGATGTTCGACAGGCTTTGGACCCGCGGGTTCTTTAATACCCAGGGGACATCGTCGAAGATAAAAACATTGGGCAGTGTGTTGATGTAGGCGAGGACACCGGCGAGGACCAGACTAAGCGGGAGCAGCCAGGCACAACGATTCGATACCGCCACCGGCTGAACGGTCTGCATGGTTTTGGCTGAATGTGATTCCGCTTTCATCTCTGGTCAAGTGTATCGCTATTTAACAGATAGCCACAAAAAAGCACAAAATACACAAGTAAAGCCTCGCAGCGTGGCCTTCTTTTTGTGTGTTTTGTGCCTCTCCGTGGCTGATAATTTTTCGGCCGGGTGCTGGCTTGCTAAGCAGCGGCATTCCGCATGGCGATGTCGCGGACAGCGGAGGCGATCTCGCCGACAGTCCAGGTGACGGCCACCAGCGTCAGGCCCGCGAAGAGCACGAGCATGCTGACCACGGCGCTGAGGCCCAGGTCGTTGGAGACGAGCATGGCCTTGAACGCCACGCCGATGAGCATGAGCGCCGCGATACGCAACATCCAGGGCACCAGCTTGAGGAACGGGTACGCCTCGGCTGTGAGGTCCAGCGTCCAGGCGGGAGCATGCTGAGCCTGGCCGTCTACCTGAGCCGCAGCCGCAGCGGATTCGACCTGCGAGGCCGCGTAGTCGTGTGGGACGTCGGCCATCGGGGCCTTGTTGATCACGGTCGCGATCTGCGCGTCCAGTGATTCGCTGCCACTGAGCGCGATGGATTCGGGCCGGGTTCCGCGCTGGGATTTGGGCGTGGATTCCTCGGCCGCGTTGGAACGTGTGTCGTACTTGGACCCGGCGAAGATGTCTTCGACCTGCTTGCGCGACGCGTCGATCCGGGCCTGGTTCTCGGCACGCGCGGTATCGCGCCGGGCGCGGGCAGCCTGTGCTTCCAGACGCCGACGCTTCTTGCGGGACATCGTGTGGTTGCCGCGGTAGTTGTGGTGGCCGGAGTCGCCGGGGTTGCGGGTGTTCTGATCCTGACCGGCATCGTAATCCTCGTTGACGACCTCGGCGGGGATATCCAATCCACCAGGTACGCCGCCACCCGAATCCCCGGAGTCGCTGGGGTCGTATGCGTCGTACCGATCGGTTTCGGCGTTAGCATCGACTGAAGAACTAACCAGCGATTCCTTACGTTTCGGGGCCTTGTGCATCGAGCCGACCAGTGTGTGGACGGTCAGATCGCTGTTGTTGGCTGACTGGTCCTGAAGATGGGGCACCGACTGGACCCGGCCACAGCGCGGGCACTTGACCTGCTTGCCCTGGG
>JAJDCW010000249.1 GCA_029260635.1 Phycisphaeraceae bacterium
TAACCAGGGCATAGACGGTTCGCTCTGTTGTTCCAACAGCAGCGGGTCGAATCCCCGTAGTGCCGTGGATTGCCCGAGCACGACCCCAAACGCCGGCTGATTCTTGAGCCCCCCCCGACGCATCTGAAGCTCGACCCCCGACACTTGCGCCCCGGACTTCTCCAACTGCGACCACGCCAGACGACGGTCGGGGTTGTTGAAGATGGTGGGGCTCTCTCCCAGCCCCGCCAGCAGCGCCGCGTTGCACAACGCGATCGCGCAGTACAGCCCGATCCCCGCAGCCAGCAACCCCTTGTATCGACGCAGATCAATCATCAACTCATACTCTCAACACCCGGTCATATCCGACTTTTATCCCATACCGCTTGCGGTTTAGCGTCCTTGTGAACCTCCTTAAAACCCCTGGTAAAAAAACGCGTCACCGTTCCGAGACAGCCAGAACGCCAGGACCAGCATCACCGCGACACGCAGCAGCCGGAACCCGAACCGCCACCCAGGTGTCGCCTGCGTGTCGCCGACCGTCACATGTTTGTCTTGATCATTCATCACAACAAGTCCTTCCACGGATAGCTGATAATCACCAGCGACAACGCCACGTACTCGAACGTCAGCACCTGCGCAACCAGCCGATAGCCCGTCTTCTCTTTATACGCCTTCACGCCCTTGCGCCCAACTCTCTTCGTTAGCCAGTGCCTGTACGTGTTGGTCACCACCAGCCCCAGCGCGTGCATTGCGCCCCAGGCGAAGAAAGGCCAACTGATCCCGTGCCAAAGCCCGCACAGCAGGAACGACACGGTAAACGCCAACGTCGCGATCAGCAGCGCCCGCTTCCCGCCGCCCCCGGCTTTTCGTGCCAGCCCCAGCTGGATCGGGATAAACAGGTTCCGCCGGACCCACTGCGATAATGAGATGTGCCAACGCTCCCAGAAGTCGATCATATTCCGCGCCACGTATGGCCGATTAAAATTCTCTGGCGTGTGCACGCCCATCAGCCGACCGATCCCGACCGCGATGTCGCTGTACGCCGAGAAATCCAGGTAGAACCACAGGTAGTACACCTGCACCTCGAACCAGAAGTACGCGCCGCCGACATGGAACCCCGTCAGGAACGCCTCGCCCAGCAGGTAGGCCACCACAAACTTCTTGAACAGCCCAAGCGCGATCCGCTCGACCCCGCCCAACGCGCCCTCGGCCGACAGGGGCTTGGCGATCGCCGGTTGGTCCACGAAGTCTTCGTACGACTGGATCGGACCCGCCGCCAGCATGTGGAACGGCAGCAGGTAGTTCACGGTTGATGCAAGGTCAGGCGGCGGTCGACCGCCCTCATAGATCACCCGGCCCGCGTCCAGCAGTCTCAGGAACACATACGAAAATCCCACCGCTACCAGCAGCGGGTTCACCACGCCCAGCCCCAGGTCTTCCGTTACCCCCGGCAGCTTGCGCATCACAAACAAACCCAGTGCAAGGGCCAGACCCGCCCAGCCGATCGCGCGCCGCCAACTGCCGCAGGCGAGTAAGCGCAGCGCCAGATGCGCGACGACCACTGCCGACGCGACCTCCAGCGTCCGCAGCCTCAGCATCCACGCGATGAATAGGATGTTGACCCCGGCCCAGACCCACCGCTTGAGCCCGGCCTGTGTGATCGGCGTGACCAACGCAATCGCGAGCAACGCAACGAGCCAGAACGCCGGCGAGGTCAGGTCGATCGTCGGGTTCATCCGTGCACAGCCTCGGCCGGGGTGATCGACGTCGTGGTCATAGCCGTGTTATCCAGATCAAGCCCGTACACCACACGCCCGTCGTCTTCAGACTCACGCTCAAACCCCAGCCGGTCGTACAGGTCCGCCACCAGTTGATTCTTCCTGGTCGGGATGTATTCGCCCGTCACACGTTTGTATCTCAAGTGTTTGGCACGCGTCACCAACGCGTCCAGCATGAACTGCTCCGCCGTCCGCCCGATCACCCGGCAGCTCATCAGCCAGGTATCGATCCGCAACACGCCTTGCTCGTCGGGCACCCCCGGTTCCCCCAGCACCACGGACACCAGCCCGTGGTCCCCGAACTTATCGCTCAGCCGAAGCGTCAGCCCGACCGCGCCGTCTTGCGCCAGCATCGACCGCACATCGTCTTCCGTGTGCCGACGTGTCGTCAGATTGAATTGGTTTGTCTTGCCCAGGAGCTGCACGACCCTCGACATGTCCGCGTCATCTATCTCCCTGACATCACCCACCATCTCCAGCGAATTCAGGTATTCATCGATCGATCCAAACGACTGCTCCGCATCCCGGCGTCTGTGTTCGGTCGCGTACTGCGCCACCCGCTGACGATCCGCACCCGTCACCTGCACCGCCTCGAACCAAAGCCCGGCCTCCAGCGCACGCGCGTACCCCGACGCATCCTCTGGCACATTAACAACCTCGACCTCTGGCAACGCCTGCCTGACGTGCTCGCGCTCGGCGGGGTTGTCATCGAAGAAGACAAAACTATCGAGCCCCAGATTCAGCGCCTCGGCGATCCGCTTGATCGCATCCGGCTTAGGGCCCCAGCCCGCCTCGAACGCCGCGAAGTCGTCCAGGCTCAACGCCATGTCCGGGTGCTTCTCGAACGGCTCACGCGCATCCTCGGGGTTGTTCTTCGAACACACCGCCAGCACCACGCCACGCTCGGCCAACCCCTTGGCGTACTGTTGAAACGCTCGGAACGCCTCCCCGTCCGGCGATTCGCCCAGCGTGATCCCCAACGCGCCGGTCTCGCCGACCACGCCCCCCCAGAGCGTGTTGTCCAGGTCAAGCACCAGCACCTTCTTTGGACCGGTCGTCACCGCACGCACACCCGCCACAAGATGAGAACCCAGCAGCGCTGCGCCGTCTTCACTGAAAGGCTGCTTCGTCCAGTGGTACCGCCTCGGGTCGTAAAACCCGTCGCGCCCCATCCGGCCGGCCACCTGATCCAGGTCCACAAAGTACGCCCCCCCCGGAAGTTCATCTCTTAATACCTGATTCACCTCCCGGACCATCCCCGTTGCCCCATCTCCGGCACCGCTTAGATGGATACCCGTCGGCCCGACCTCATCTGTGTCGTACCCTACCTGCACGATACGTGCCTTGAGTTGTTCCCGCGCGACCCCCCAGGCCCGCTTCCAGAATGACAGCTCGTCTTGAACTCGCTGCGCCGCCGACCGATCGCCACGGCTCAGCAGTCGTTGGCACCAAGGCAGGAACACGACCGTATCTATTTCCGTATCCCCATTCGCCGCGGCCATCAGCTCCTGGATCACGTTGTCATATCCGCCGTCGATCACCGACACCGCCATCCCCCGGCCCCACGCCTGCGCGGTCAACGCCTGCGCCACCCATGTCGTCGTACATTGCCCCAGCATCAACACCCGGTGCGCCTCCGCCCCCGGATTTCCCGCCCCCGGCTCACCCGAGCCTTCAGCCAACTCCCTCTGGATAAACCGCCCGGCCTTGCCGACCTGTTCTCCGGTCAACCCGCCCCGGCGTAACGTGTCACGCAACAGCCCCAACGCGGCCTCGGCCTCGCCTTGCTTTCGCAGACGCGTGCATCGTTTAAACAGGTCCACAGACGGCATCAAGAATCCTGGCACGGGTTTCAATCGAACCCGCGTATCTTACCAGCGATAGCGTCTGTTAACCCCCGGCCCCCGGACCCGAATCGGGTGCCACGTTTTGACCGCGTAGCGGCAAAGCGTGTAGCGATTTCACATTTTGCCCTTCGGGCCAAAATATGCCACCCCCTCTTACGATACGTTTGAACGGGGGCCGCCCGGTTACTCCCGCCTCCCCCCGATCCCTGTTCCCCGTACCCTACACCCCGCCCCTAATAAATCTCGTTCCGCCGCTTCTGCACCAGCAGCGCCATCGACCGGGGCATGAACTTCGCCTTGGGCAGCGTCCGCATGGGGTTGGCGGACAGCGTCTCCAGCACGCGCAGCCCCGCCTTCTCACACATCATGACCAGCTCCGACTCGTACCGGTACTCGTAGATATGATCGACCTGCGCCGCCGTCAACGCCCCGGTGATAAACGCCGTCCCGCCGGGCTTCAGCAGGTGGTGGATGACCTTATATAGATGCTGGGGGTTCTCCAGATGCTCGACCAGGAAGCTGCAGATGCACGCGTTCGCCGACTCGGCCTGAACTTTTTCCAAATCCAATGCGTCCTTCTCGACGTATTTCGCCCGGCCGTCCACGCCCGCCGCCTTCGCGACCGCGTTGGCGATCTGGATCGATTGTGGGCTGATGTCGTAACCCTCCAGCGACGCGCCCGGCAGGTGCGCCAACGCCCACGCGCCCCACCCCCCGTGCCCCGGCGCGATCTCGATCAGGTGCGCATCCTTTTCAAGCCGGGACATGAACCGGTCCTGGAAGAACATCATGATCTGGAAGTGGTGCGCCCACAGGAAGTTCGTCAGGTAGATCCCCCAGAGGTACCCGTCCATCGCCTCCGCGTCCGAGTAGTGGTCTTTGTAGACCTCCTCGAACGACTTGTTGGCGTACGCCCCGTCCCGCTCGTAGCGTGCCTGGGCCATGTTCACGTCCGTGCTGAACTGCGCAAACGCGTCCGTCGCCGCGTCGATCCCCGACTCGCCGCGTGCCTCGACCAGCCACTGCAGATAAAGTTCCGCGACCTGCGCGAACCGTCTGGGTTCTTGTTCCCGCGCCTCATTCAGCCCGCGCAGCGACCGCCCGTGCGCCGATTCGACGTAGGCAAACAACCGATCTAGCAGGGGGGTGTCCATAGTAGAGATGGGTGTACCAGGTAAACCGGGGGAAATGATTCCGGGGGCGGGGAGCATTAGGCTTGTTTCTTTTCTATTAGTGCCAACAGTTCGCCCGCGTCTTTCAACCCCGCGACCTCCGTGCTGGTGAAACGCACATCAAACGCCGACTCGACCGCCAGGATCAGGTTCACGTGCATCAGTGAGTCCCAGTCGTCGATGTCCTTCGCGCTGGTCTCCGCCTGCACCGACAGTTCCTCGTCCTCAAAAACGTCTTGAAACACTTCATTCAGCCGCGCGAGCGTCTCGCTCATATCGTGTCATCTCCCGATCGTGTGTGATGAACCCAGAATAGGTCAACACCCTTAGACCCGCAATCACACCACCATTGAACCCCGAAGCCCACGGATGCCCACGTCCGTGGGCTTCCGTGGGGTGGCTTTATGCTCTACATCTTCTGATCTAACCAACCCCCTAATCAATATCCACCGACACCGGCGCGTGGTCCGACACCGCCAGCCCCGCTTCCCGGTCGATGTGGCAATCCCCCGAGCGTTTCCCCGCCGCCTTGTTCGCAAGCAGATAATCGATCCGCCAGCCCCGGTCCAACGCCCGCGCCTGCCCGCGGTTGCTCCACCAGGAGTAAGGCCCCTGCACCTCGCCCGCCTGCTCACGCACCACGTCCGCCCAGCCATTATCTAACAGGCCCCCGAACCACGCCCGCTCGTGAGGCAGGAACCCGGACGTCTTCTCGTTGCTCTTGGCATAAAAAATATCCCGCTCCGTGTGCGCGATATTAAAATCCCCCCCGAGCACCGTCGGCACGCGCGACCGCGCCAGCTTCTGCGCCCAGGGCATGAACCGCTTCATCCACTTCTCTTTCTCGACCTGCCGATGGTCCCCGCTCGACCCCGATGGCAGATAAATGCTCACCAGCTGCACCCCGTCCACCTTCACCCGAAGCACCCGCCCCTCCGGGTCCTCATCATCGGCCGACAGCCCCGTCCCCATCACCTTCATCGGCATCCGCGACCACACCGCCACCCCCGCGTACCCCTTCTTCTGCGCCGGGTGCCAGTGCACATGCCAACCCTCCGGCGAAGCCCAAGGCATCGGCAGCTGCTCCGGCAACGCACGCACCTCCTGCAGCATCAACACGTCAGGCCTGATCCGCTCAATATGATCCGTAAACCCTTTGCGCAACGCCGCACGCATCCCATTCACATTCCATGTCGTAATTCGCATTGTTAGAGTCTAATCCATCCATTCCCTCAAAGCCCACCCGTACCCCGTCGCTTGCGGCTTAGCGTTCCTGCCCCCCCCAACGCCGGCCCAGAGTCCCCGAAGGGTCGGACCCCTCACCTCACCTCAAATCATCAATCCCCAATCATCAATCCCCTCACCGCCCCTTCTTCCAAGGCGTCTTCACCTTCCCATCCATCACACGCTGAACCATCTCTTTCGCCATCGGCTTGGCCTTGTGTCCATTGTCGCGGTCAAAGAGATGCGAGTACGCGAACCCCGCGAACCCGTCCGTTTTTAACGCTTTTGTGATCTCCACCTGCGCCTCGATCGTCTCCGCCTTCCCGCCCAGGCTCATGCCCGGCACGACCCAACCCTTGTCGGGCCGACGCTCCAGCAACGCCTTGCACCGCGCCTCAAACTTCGCGTTATCCCCCGTGTAATTCATCGTGATCGCCGCGTCCAGATACCCCTTCTCCATCCACGTCACGTAGTCCTGCATCTTGGTCCGGTACGCGTCTTCCGGGTCCGCCATCACCGCTGCGCTGATGATGATGTCGGGGTTGTGCTTGCGCACCCGCTCGCTCACCATCCGTGTCAGGTCCGTGATCTGCGCCGCCCGCCACTTGATCCACGCATCTAAATCCAGGTCCGGAGCCGCCACCCCCGTCTCCTTGCTGAACCGCGCAAGACTCACCGGGTCGTACGACCAGTTGCCCAGCTTCTCCGCACGCTCCTCATACCCCGCCGCAACCTCCCGGATCTCCCGCGGGTAACGGATGTAGTCGTAGTGCAGCCCGTCCACGTCGTAGTTCTTGACTAACTCCTCAAACAGATCCGCCAGATGTTCATTCACCGCCGGCACCCCCGGACTCAGAAAGCTGTACCAGTCGCGCGACACGTTCTCATCAAGCTCCGCATCACGCGGGATCATCCGGTTCCCCGCCGCGTCACACATGAACCAGTCCGGGTGCTCCCACCACAACTGCCCGCTGTCCCGAGGCGGGAACTTCTGCGACCGCCACGCCGGATACACATTCACATACGCGTGCAGCTCGATCTTCCGCCGGTGTGCCTCCTTTACCGCCACCTTCAACGGGTCCCACCCCGGGTCCTCCCCCGTCGTCTCAGGCCCCTCACTCGTCAACTCCCACGCCCAGGGCTCAATCTCCGACGGATAAAACACCGTCCCGCTCCCTCGCACCTGGAACAGCACGACATTAAACCGCATCGCCTCGCAGTTCTTCATGATCTTCCGCACGTCCGCCGGTGTTTTGTAATCCCACCGTGTCACCCACAACGCACGCACCTGCGCCTCCCGCTCCGCCGCCTGCGCCGGATAAAAACACACCAGACACTGCACCATAACCACCACCAGTTGCAACCTATTTAACATCCGCGCATCTCCTATGTATTTATCCATACACCCCACACCCAAAGCCCAACGATGGACGCGTCCGCGTCCTTCCTTGGGATCAATCCTGACCCATCCCCGGTCCATTCGGCACACCTATCCGCACACCCACCTCAACAGGCTCCCCGAAATCAGGGTTCCCCTCACCATCCCATCCAAACGGCTGCAACCGCACATCACGGTCCCACCCCGAACCCTTCGACCGCGCCGCATGATAAACGATCCAGTCCACGCCCCCGGCCCCATCCCCGACACGCACAAAGCTCGCATGCCCCGGGCCGAACACCCCGCCCGTCTTGGCAAACACCGGCTCATCATGTTTCACCCACGCGCCCGCCGCCAACGGGTCGTCCCCCTCAAGCGTCAGCCGACCCAAACAATAATCATCCGTCCAACTCCCGCTCGCGGAGTAGATCACGTGCACCCTCTCCCCGCGCTTCAACACCGTCGGCCCCTCGTTCACATCCGGGTCGCCCACACGCTCCCAATCAAACTCCGGCGAACTGATTAGTACCCGCTCCCCCTCAACCGTCACCGGGTCCGACATCGCCGCGAGATATAGATTTTGCTGACCAGCCTCATCATCCGGGGGTACACTTTCCGGGGGGCCCGACCAGATGAAATATAACGCGCCCGTGTCGTCCTGATAGACCGTCCCGTCGATCGCCCACCGGTCCGATTTGTCCGCCACCTTCCCCACAAACACGTAAGGCCCATCCGGGTCGTCCCCCTCGCTACGCAATACATACATCCGGTGGTTCTTGTTCTCCCCATCATCGGCCGCAAAATAGACATACCACCGCTCACCAATCCGATGCATCTCCGGCGCCCACACGTTCTGCGAATACGCCCCTAAAGCCGGCGCGGTCCACAGCACCGATTTGTCCCCCTGGCCAATCGACTCCAGCCGTGCCGAAACACGCACGTTGATCCCGCGCCCGGTCGAGTAGCAGTAATAAAACATCCCCTCATGCGCTACCACCCAGGGATCCTGCCCATGTGCAATGATCGGGTTGGTGAACGTATCCTCAGCAGTATTCTGTGCAGACACATTAGTAACAAGTAGACAGACAGATAGAATTATCAGCCTATATCGGTATCCCATGAAGAAGAATTGCGAGTTCACGCTATACATCTTCTCTTTCTTCGTCTTTACACGCCCTAAAGAACGCATCAATATCAGGGATCAGGTCTTCCTGATGCTCTTCAAGGGTTTTGCCTGTATCGCATTCAATATATACCGCTTTGGCCTCAATGAGAGATAAACCGAACACGACACGGATAAGAGGTATCCGTTCGATTACGGTTAGACCGTTCCGTGTGGCAACACGGAAGACATCGTGTGCAGTTGCCCCGTGTTCAGCCTGAGTAAAATATTCTTCATATTCCCTGGCCATATCAGCCCCTTCCGGCATCCCTGTATTGAATATCGTAACCGATTAGCGCGCACACTATCGACCAATCTTCAGCCAATATATCTAGAATTCAAAATATTCATATCCCCCATGAGTATGAATGATTTACCGATTTATACTCAACACCATTCACCACTTCCATGCGCGAAAACCCGTCGCAACGCCCAAAGGTAGAGGCGCGATATAATTCAAGTCACGTCTCCAGACAACCCACGACGGCGTCGACGGCTACCCTGAGCATCCAAAGATTAAAAGGACCAGGACTCGAGGGCTGCCCCCACGGAAAGTTATGCTCAAAAGGCATAGCCGGTGACGGGACTTGGTAGCGGACGCCCCGGCTAGATGACGGATCAACAGGACACGGCCCCGGCCTGGTCCCGACGCGCCCGTGCCTGCCGTTACCGCTGGAACCTCGTGGGGTTTTGATTCAAAATGAACTGATTAACAACGACTTACCCAACAAAATGATAATGAGCAGGTCGTTCAGTGCCGGGTCTTTCTCGTCACCGAGACCGCCACGCCCAGACCCATCACTATCGCCGTCGTCGGCTCGGGTATGTTCGAGCTACTCGTTGGCGGCGTCCCCGTGTTCCAATTCCCCAGCACCAGGTTCAGGTCGTCGATGCCCACGAACCCGTCTCCCGAAGGATCGGACAGCTGGTCGGCCGGGGGCACGGCCTGGTTCCAGTTGCTCAGCACCAGGTTCAGGTCATCGATCCCGACAAACCCGTCGCCGTCCAGGTCGCCGTCGAGCCCCGGGAGGATGGTGATCGAGACACCCAGGTCGTTCCGCCCGGTTGCAGCGTCCCACATCCCCTGGTTCGCCAGCTGGATCGCGTACTCGGGCCGATCGGCAATCGCCGCAGCCGGGTCGGGCAGGGACAGATGCAGGCTGTAATTCCCCGTGGGCACATCGTTGGGGATCTCAAGCAGCGACGACACCGTGATGGTCCCGCCGGGTTGCCAGGTACGCGGGTCTTCATCCAGTTGAAACTCGTACTCCGTGAGCCCGTCGGCGGACACCAGCGTGTACACCACGTCCCGCGTATTAAACGGCGCGGCCCAGCCCGTGTTCCCAAAGTCCAGTGTCAGCGACAGGTCGTCGCCCGCAAAAATCACCGGGTCGTACTCGAGCGTCTCAAGCTCGAACCGGTAGCCCAGCTTCCGCTTGACCTCATCCATGAACCCGTCCGACTCCCAGTTGCTCAGCACCGTGGGGTGGTACCCGCTGTTGAGGTAGCTGAAATGAAGCTGCTCCATCTCGACGCGTGCGGTCGCGCTGTCGGACCGCGAGCTGACCGCGCATGTCTCGCCGCCCATGGGAACGAACTGGGTCTCCTGGCCGATCCAGGCCTTGTCCGCGGTAGGGTTCGTGTACGTCCCGAAGTCCGTCGAGCTGGCCAGGAAGCAGTCGTTGTGATGACCGATCCGCGCCTTGTCGGTATCCATGAAGGCCTCGCCCACGGTCAGCGCC
>JAJDCW010000250.1 GCA_029260635.1 Phycisphaeraceae bacterium
CGTTACCACGACCACATCCACAAGATCAAACCCGACCCGATCTTCACCGGCCTGGCCGCCCGGCTGGGTTGGCTGGATATGATCGACGAAGCCGACCCGCGCATCTGCCACATCCCGCCGACGACACTCGACGCGTTGACGCAACACTGCAAGCAGCGCCTCGGCATGAAAGCCATGAACTACGTCGGCGCCGCCGACATGCCCTGCAAACGCATCGGCCTGCTCCCCGGCGCGCACGGCGGCACCAGACAGATCGGCCTGCTCTCCGAAGGCAACATCGACGTGATCATCTGCGGCGAGGTCGCCGAGTGGGAAACCAACGAATACGTCCGCGACTCCCAGCACACCGATAAGCCGTTGGGCCTGATCGTCACCGGCCATCAGTGCAGCGAAGAAGACGGGATGAAAACCCTCGCCGACTGGCTAAGCGGGCAGTACCCCGATATGCCCGTCACGCACATCTCCGCAGGTGATTCGTTCACGCATATCTAATTCATACATCTCTTTCTTAATCTGTTTCCATCCGAATCATCCGAGTTACACATTCCCCTGTTTTCGCTTTCATTGGCGTCCTCCGCGTCTTGGTGATTTATCTTCTTTTTAGCCCCGGTTCGCCCCCATCCACCCCGCCCGTTATCATGCCCGGCTCGCTTTTACACACCCCACCGGAAGGAGCCCACCGTGGCTGATCGTGTCTATATCCGTGACCTGCAGGCGGCGCAGAACATCGACGGCGTCTTTGCCGTGCAGAACTGCCAGTTGGGCAAGACCAAGAACGGCAAGCCTTTTATCAAGTGCCTGCTCGCCGACAAGACCGGCCGTACCCCCGGGCGGATGTGGAACACCTCCGAGGAACATTTTCAGACGCTCCCGACCGACGGCTTTGTCTGGCTCGCCGGGCAGACCCAGCCCTATCAGGGCGAGATGCAGATCATCATCCAGGACATCCGTCCCTACGAGCCCAGCGCGCAGGACCTCACCGAGCTGCTTCCCTCGACCGAGCACGACATCGATCAGATGTTCTCCGAGGTGTTGGCGTTCCTCCAGTCGCTTGAACACCCCGCGATCAAGGAGCTGGCCAACCGGTACCTGGAAGACGGCGTGCTGATGGACAAGTTCTGCAAGGCCCCGGCCGCGATGACGCTGCATCACGCGTACCTCGGCGGGCTGCTCGAACACACGCTTGGCCTGATGAAGCTCGCCAACGCCTTCTGCCCGCTGTATCCCAAACTCAACCGTGACATCATCATGTTCGGCCTGTTCCTGCACGACCTTGGCAAGTGCGAGGAGCTCACCTGGGAGAACGGTTTTGGCTATTCCGAAGACGGCCAGCTGGTCGGGCACATCGCCCGGGGCGCGATCTGGTTGGAAGAGAAGACGAAGGCCTGCGAGGAGGCCGGGACCAAGGTGCCCGGGGCGATCAAGAAGGTGCTGACGCACATTATCCTCTCGCACCACGGCGTGCCGGAGTTCGGGGCCTTAAAAATCCCTGCCACGCCTGAGGCGATCGCGATCAGTATCCTGGATAATCTCGACGCGAAGCTGAACATGGCTGTCTCCGCCGCGCGTGGCGACGACGGCAAGCTCGCGGACCTCGGCGGTGACTTCACCGAGAAGATATGGGCGTTGGACACTCGGCTGTACCGCCCCGATCCCACGACGGTCCCGGATACGGACTAATCGTACTTCCTAGATTAATTGCGTTTCTACCGGGAAGGGCCGCCGATTTGTCAGACCCGTTGCCTTACAAGATCGCCGCACTTGCGTACCTGTTTGATAAAGACGGGCGGGTGCTTCTGCTACATCGGGTTCGCCCACCCAATCAACACCTCTACTCACCGATCGGCGGCAAGCTCGAACAATCCATCGGCGAGAGCCCGACCGCGTGCGCGATCCGCGAGATCAAAGAAGAAGCGGGGCTTATCATTTCAGCCAAAGAACTTCACCTCACCGGTATCGTCTCGGAGTCGGGCTTCGAGGATGAATGCCACTGGCTGATGTATCTATACGAAGTGACGCGCCCCGTTGAAGTAAAGGACATGTCCATCGACGAAGGCAGTTTGGAATGGCACGCCCCCGATGCGATATCAAACCTGACGATCCCGCAGACCGACCGCGAAGTGATATGGCCATGCTTTTGGCGTTATCGCCAGCAATTCTTTATGGCTCACATCGATTGCCACGCCGGCCAACTTTGTTGGCGGCTCGAACAACCGGCATCTGATGCCGGCGCCTAACGCAAAAAACAAACATAAAAGAATCTTATGCGGGCTTGCCCTTCGCTGCCGTGCAGCTATCATGTTTCAAATCGTCCGGAGGGGTTAGTTTTTCCAGTGGGGGTACCGGCTTAAACACTGTATAAGCTTATGGTTGCGCCTATTTTTTATTTGAATTGAACAAGGATCTGGAAATTGAATACTTATTCGGCAGACGCCTCATCCGGGGCGGTCGTGCCTTGGCGGGACACACCCGGTGCTTATACGGATCAACTGAAACGTGAGTTGGGGACAGATGGTGTTATTCTGGGCGTATTCGATGCGCGCCGACCGGGTGCAGACGAATGCCTGGCCATCCAGGGGGCCAAGGGGGCGCAGGTAGCGCAGTGGTGCGAGAAGGGTTTTAAGACCGACACCTTGTTCCGTGAGGCCCGACGCAAGGGCGTGTCCACCGGCAAGACCAGCAAGAACGGCCCCGGCCCGGCTCTGCCCGCGTCTCGTCACGCCGCGGTGTTTGTCCAGCCGGCGGTCGTGGGCACGAATCGCGTCTGGTACCTGGCGTTGAGCAGAAAGGTCAAAGCCTTTACCGATGTCGAACTGACTTGCGGCGACCTGGCGCTGACCATGGTCCGTTCACAGTTCGACCACACCGGCGAGCCGGACCTTGGACGCGTCCTCCTGGGCGATGACAACCGCCTGATCCACGCCGACCCCCGCACCGAGGCGGTGTTTCTTAAATCACCCAAAGTTCTGGCGGATCTGGCCGAGCAGCTCCAGCCCGTCGCCGAGCAGCGGTGGGAAGACCTGGCGGACCAGGCCCTGCACGAGGTGACCCTCAATCTTGGCGGGCAGTCCACCTGGGTCCGCTTCTACCGTGGCCGGGCCGGCAGGGGGGTCGATCGTCGACATATGTACATTGAGCTACGTACATCCGGCAATGACGACCTCCCGGCCGTCGGCGTCGTAGACGACGAACGCACCGCCCTGGCGATGGGGTATATCAGCGATCACTTCGTGGATACCCCCGGCCTGACCGAACTGGCAGAATATGTCGAGACCAGCCCGTTCCATTTCCACCGCCTGTTCTCGAATCACGCAGACATCAGCCCCAAGCATTTCCTCTTACGGACCCAGCTCCAGCACGCCAAGTGGCTGCTTCGGGCCTCCCGTGAGCAGATCGGCGAAGTCTCGGTCCAATCCGGTTTTGCCAGCCACGGGCACTTCACGGCTACTTTCCACCGGATGGTCGGGATCAGCCCGTCTCAATATCGCGAGAAGTTCTGACCCGGCCCGGCCAATTATCCGATGTACCCACAGGCGGTCCTTTTGACCGCCTCCGGCGGCTTATCGGCCATTTGGACACGGGGCCGCTGGCCTGATCCCGCATCTCAGATTATCGTATAGGCTTGCCCCGACCGGCCCGGTGCCCGTCGGATGGAATTAGATCGAAAGGACACGACCGATGCCCAGCCTCAAGCGTACCATGACCTGCCTCCTGGCCCTGACGTTGACCCTTTCGAGCCTTGGCTGCGCCGCCAAAGACAAGCACGTCTTTGTCAGCACCGTCAACCAGCCTACCACCGTCATCCTTCTGGATACCTACAAGAGCGAAGCCGTCTGGGAGATGGATATCCCCGTCAACCACAAGCTGGTCTTGGACTTCGAAGGCACCGCGAGCAAGTCTTCCAGCGAAGGGGTCGCACCGAGCTGGGTGAACTGGAAGCTCTACCGCGCCGATGACCTGCCCACCGACACGGGCCGGTCCCGCAAAGGCTCGAAGATCGATAGCGGCCGTGTAGACCTCACGGGCGCGAAGATCCTGATGCAGGCCAGCTACCGTCCATCGCCCGAGCTGCCCGGCTCCGCGGACGCCGCGCCTGTCCCCGTGAAGAAGTCATCACGGGCCGCCGCCGAAGAAGCCATCGCCGAGACCAAGGCCTTGGACATGGCCGAAGCCGACGCCGCGAAACTTGAAGCGGAAGTCGAAGAAGCCGCGGTCGTCGAAGAGGCCGAAGAGGCGACAATGGAAGCGGTCGAGGAGGCCAACGACGACGCGATTGAAGCCGTCGAAGAGGCCGAAGCCGCGGTCGAAGAAGTTGCGACGCAGCCGACCGAGTAAGAGCCGGGCAATTGTCCGACTGACCATGTTAGGCATGTATCGCCCCGGCCACGCCGTTGGGATCCACCCCATGCCCCGCGCTAACCGTCTGAGCCCGATGCTGTGCCTGTTCACCGCTGTCGGTACAGGCGCGTTGCCGACCTCAGGCCAAGAAACATCCCCGTGGCGTCCCGTTGATCAGACGGTCAGCGATCTGGACCTGCGTGCCGCCAGTTCACGTCAGGTCGAGCAGGGCATCGGCGTCTTTGGCCAGACGGGTTCGCTCTACCAGCGGCCCAACGACGGCCAGGGCTGGTTCCTAAATGACATGGAAGTCACCCAGCAATATCAACTCCGCCAGCCCGGTTTCACCGCCTGGATCGATCGGCCCGACTACATCGTTCAGGATGCGCTCGGCGAACTCAGCCTGAACAACGCGCCCGCCTTTGACGGCCTGTTCATCGACCTGGTCCCGCCCAACACCGTCTTTGACCTCTCCAACACCGCGCAGCAGGTCTTCATCCCCTACGCCGACGATGTCGACCCGTATTCTCCGCGTGTCAACACCCGGATCGACGGCTGGGCCAACTCGCCTCAGGGTGACGACACCCGCTTCGATCCGCCCGTCGCGCACCGCCTGCCACCGCATTTGATGGAACGCCGGGCCGAACGTCGCGCGCAAGAAGAACAAGACGATTCTGAGTCTACCGACCGGCCCGTGGACGGACTCGATGAGTCTTCAGACGTTGCGGATAATGCGGCGGATCAGGCATCAACGCCAGGCGACGGCAACCGGACCGAGCAAGACTAAACCATCTTTGCATCGTTATCTCCGGATGACACACGGTCGTATAGCGGGCGCTTGCAGATCGCCGTGCATAATTTTCCGGTAGGCGATGATGTAATACCTTCTTGCCCCGCGGGACGCTGCCACAACCCACGGATGTATTAGTTCCCACCCAGCAGCATGTTGTCGATCAACCGGACCTTGCCGACCTGCCCCGCGACCAGCGCGATCACGCCGCCGGTCAGCACCGGCTCGATGCAGCTAAGTTCGCTAAGCGTCTTGGGGTGTCGCACGACCGCGTAGCCGACACGGACCTGATGCGACTCCATCACCGAGCGCATCGCCTGTTCGACCGCCTGCGGGTCCGTCTCGCCGTCCTCTTCGACCAGGCGCTTGGCGGCACACAAGGCCTTGAACAACCCCAACGCCCGCTTGCGCTGCTCCGCGTCCAGGCGCCGGTTTCGGCTGGACATCGCCAACCCGTCGGCCTCGCGTACCGTCGGGACCTCCACCACGCGCACCGGCATCATCAGGTCATTCACCACCGCCTTGATGATGCACAGCTGCTGGTAGTCCTTCCGGCCGAAGGAGACCATGTCCGGCCGTACAATATTCAGTAGCTTCGTGACCACACGGCAGACCCCCTGGAAGTGCCCCGGCCGATCTACCCCTTCTAATACCTCGGAGACCGCGGGCACATCGATCTCTACCCCGACCTGGTCCGCGGGGTACATGCCGTCCGCGTCGGGTGTAAACACACACGCCGCGCCGGCTTGGGCGCAGGCCTTGATATCGACCTCCAGCGTCCTTGGGTACGCCTGGAAGTCGTCGCTCTGGGTGAACTGGGTCGGGTTCACGAAGATGCTCACGATGACGTGGTCCGCCAGGGGCCTGCATTGACGTATGTGTTGCAGATGCCCCTCGTGCAGCGCGCCCATCGTGGGGATCAACGCGACCGTGCCGTCTAAACCCGCACGGTATGCCCGCAGCTCGTCCACGCCATGATGGATCGTGACCGGTTTCTCGGCCGACACATCGCTGTCTGTTTCCGTGGGTTTCACAGGCATACGCAAAAACTTATCAGCTACTACGCCAGACCACCAGCCTGCCGGGCTCCTTCATCCGCTCAGCCGGGGAACGGGATCGTCTGCCCCGCCATCCGCCGGTAGATATCCAGGATGCCGGTGATCTGCCGGGAGGTCGGGCGGTGCTCGCTCGCCCAGCGGATCGCGCGCCGGCCCATCTCCACGACGCAAGACCGGTCTGCTACCAGCCGTTCCAACTGCGCCGCCCAGTCCCCCGGTCCGGGCTGACTCATCACCACCGCGGTCTCGCCGTCGATCAGGTAGTCCAGGTCTTCGTCCTTCCTTGCGATCACCGGTAGCCCGCGCGCGATCGCACGCAGCGTCAGGCTCCGCGATCGGCCCAACGCCTGAGGGTGGATCAACGCGTGCGCCCTTAACAGCATCTCCCGGTGGCCCAGTTGTCTTGGCGTCAGTGAGATATTGCCCATCAGCCCCATCGCGCTGGCCGCCTTCCACACCTGGTGCTGCCCGGAGCCCTGCCCATCGAAGAAGAACTGCGACATCGGCCAACGCTTCACAAACATCTCGATCCCGCTGAGTAGCGCCTCGTAGTCCGCGTCCCACAACCCGTTGCCGCTGACGATCGCACACATCGCCTGCCCCTCTTCGAGCGCGGGCGGCTCCGCCTCGTGCCGATGTACCCCCGTCGGGATCGTCTCGATCAGCACCGCGGCGTTCGACACCTCCCGGACCGCCCGCGTCAGCGGCTCGGTCGCACACGTCACCGCGACCCGCGACACCTCGACCCGGTTCAGCAGCTTCCGGGCCAGCGGGATGTCCAGCACCGAGTTCGCGCTTAATACGATCGGCACGTCCATCGCCTCGGCCAGCTTCAAGCCCCCTTGCCACATCCGCCCGTCCAATGCGTGGATCAGGTCCACCCCCAGTCCGGACAGCGACCCGCTGAGCTGGCCGACCCGGTAACGGTTCAGGAACCCGACCGTGGTCTCCCCCCATCCGACGATCTCCCCGAACGCGCTGAGGTCGTCCCGCGACACCCCCTCGGGCACGACCTGCGCCACACGCACCTGCTCATCGATGAGCCCGACCACCAGGTGCTTGAACGGCACCAGCTCCTCATCCAGCCACGCCCGATTGGTCAGCAACGCCACATGCATGCAGTCAATCCTACGCGACCCACTCAACCCACACCAAACCCCCCGGCCCCCGGATATCCCGCCGGGTACGCCCCAGGATACGCCCCCGGCCAAGCTCACCCACTCTGGCGGATGGGACCCGGTTGCTCCACCCCCGGCCATGTCCGCCCCCCTACCCCCGAAATACCTCGAATCATGGCCTAACATGTTGCTCATCATTGTGTTGCCGCCGTGTCCGTTTTTTGGGGTAGGACGTCCGCCCCATTGGGGCATGTGTGATGGCTGATTGAGGATGGCTGAGGGATGAAGTGAGTAAGTCACTTGATGACTGTTAGTTGTAAGTGACATGGAACGTCTTGAGTGTCCGGTGCAGTTGTGGCTGCGGGACCGATCACCCGGCATAAAATGTCCGCCCTGGACAGCAGGCATTTCTGATGGCTGTTGTCTGATGGTTGAAGTGACCCTGCCGTGTCGGGTGCCATGATGCGGCGGGTGCCACGATGAACGGCTTAAATAACATCAGCACTCAGCGGTCCGAGATCAGCGATCACCTCCCCTCTACTTAAG
>JAJDCW010000251.1 GCA_029260635.1 Phycisphaeraceae bacterium
ATCATGATGACGGTCGCCACCGGTGAGGACCAGACGGGGACGATCGTGTTGGCCGTGTCGGGGGCCGCGGGCAAGAAGCTGCACACGATGATCAACAAGGCCGCATCCAGGGGGCGGGCCGAAGCACGACAGAAAGAACTGATCGAGTCCGGCAAGGGTGATCGGTTCCGGTCCGAGGTCTGCCCGTTCTGTGAGGCGACGGTTGACCTGTCCGGCTTCGAGGCGACGCCGCAGCTTTATTGTGACTACTGCGACAGCCTGGCGACGCTCGACGGGTCCGGCCCAAAGGACGCGGCGCGTTACCAGTTGTGTGACAACTGCGGGTACTACAGCCAGCCCAAGGTCTTCACGCTGTTCTACTTCTATTTCCTGCTGGTGGTCTACGGCTGGCGCAGCCAGCAGGTACACTACTGCAACGCGTGCATGAGGAGCGAGGCCTGGAAGATGTTCTTCGCGAACCTGATTTTTATCCTGGGGGTCCCCGTAGCGATTGTGCAGTTGTGCCGTGCCTACTTCGGGGGCTCTGCGTTGAGCGCGGCGTTCAAGGGGTTGGACAAGGCCAACGCGCTGGCGTCGGCGGGCAAGCCCGCGAAAGCCGAGAAGGCGGGGGTGATTTACCAGCAGATCGCCGAGCGTGTCGGGCCGGCGGCGGGGGTCCATTACAGCCACGGGCTGGCGCTGGCGCGCGCGGACCGGCTGCCTGACGCGATCGGGCCTCTGGAAAGGGCGCTGGCGGACTGCGGGAACTACCACGCGGCGGCGGAGACGCTCTACGTCTGCTACGAGAAGACCGGCCAGCCCGACCAGGCCGCTTTGATTAAAGCGCTGTGGTCCGGCGATGACCAGGCGATCGACGCGGCGCTGGCGAAGCTGGAAATGATGTGAACTGACACCGAAACGGGGCTGGTCAGTGTGTATCAATAAGAAACCGGCGTAGCACGCGGCCCGTGGTCGCCGGGATGGCGGTGGGGCCGGGTGCTACGCCGGGGTGTTTGAAGCAACGTGTTGAAGAGGCCGTTTATTTATAGGGCGAGACATAAACCTCGGTGAAGTCACCGGGGCCGTGACCGGATGCGTGACCGTCGGCAAAGGCGACGTTGATCTTGTCGCCGTGGCGGTCGGCGGGGCCTTCGACGTCTTCGTTTTTACTAAGCGGGATCCGGGCGCTGGCGGTGGCGTGTTCTTCAACCACGGCGAGGGTGCCGCGCTTCTGAACATCGGATGAGCCGAAGACCGCGCCGGCGTGATACATCAGGACTTGGCCGTCGGTGTAGACCTGAGCGCCACTGGCCGGGGTGTTGTTGTTTTTCCGAGTGCCACAGTCGGCAAACAGCATCGTCTTGGATGTGCTGCGAATCGCGTCAAGGCTGCCGTTGACCGGTGGCCCGCCGATCGGCTGGATCGGTACGCTGCCGTTAAGCCAGTTACCTCGGCCGTCGTCTTTGGCGGCGTCGTTGTGCGTGGTGACTTCGGCATTCACGCCGTAGGACGCGGGCTTGCGGTCGGTCGGCCCCGAGGAGATGTTGTTATAGATGATGTAGCCGGGGTCTTCGGTATCCTGGTTCCCGTCACTTGGGCAGATGAAGGCCTTGCTTGCTTTCGGATCAAGGCTCTCGAAGTCGGTGCCCGAGCCCATGTAAGGGACCTGGGCGCTGAGCCAGTCGGCGATACGGCGTGAGTTGGCGGGTTGGCCGGCGGGTGGAACCCAGGGTGCCATCTTGCCACGGAGTTCCGGGGGGACGGTGGTCCATCCCGAATCGGAACTTGAAATCTGGATGAAAAACTGGTGATCTGCGGCAAACGCCATCGCGGCGGTGTCCATCTGCCGGATGTTGGAGAGGCACTGGGAGTTCTGGGCTGTCTTGCGGGCGGCACCGAGCGCGGGCAGGAGGATGCCGACCAGCAGGGCGATGATGGAGATCACCACAAGCAGCTCGATGAGGGTGAAACCCTGTGTGCCTTGATGGGGTGATCTCGATGATCGTGTGGTAGAGACGGTATGTGTGATGCGGTCCATGCGGGCCTCCAAGCGTTGCGGGACGTGAAAGTCGGGTATTAGTAAACCGGTTTAATGAATCCTCTAAAAAAAAACCGACATCGGGGTCGGCCCGGGATGACCTGATCAGGCATAACCAATGACTTCTGGCGGGCCTTACCGCACCCTCTGGTTGGCCTGATAGCCTGAAAATCGGGCGTCAGACTACCCAAGTTATGATATCGGTTAAACCGGATACGTCAACCATTTTTTGGTAAACAAATCTATCATATTCATAAATGTTTATATATCAGGCAATAAACCATATTTTCCTCGTGTGGTAATGAGATTTCAGTTTGGGACACAGCGGAGGGAAAAACCGGATTATCGACGGTCAGACTGTGATTTAACCGCTGCGCAGTCTGGACTTTCCCGGTTTTGAGGGCTTAATTACACAGGTTCGACGGCGGGTTTATGTGATCAACTGTGAAGAAAGGTATTGCTAAATCGGTTAAGCGCTGTTAAAGTGGGTGTGAAGTGACCTATTCGGTCACAGGCGTGTCTTGGTTATACGGTGTCAATTACCCGCCCGGTCACACGGGCAAGCACCCAGTCATGACTAGAAACAAGTGAATCAATCTTACTTAGGAGGATGGATCGTGAAGCATCTCGCATCAGTACTTTCAATCTCGCTGGTTGCGGCCAGCACCGCGTCGGCTCAGATCGTGGTCGACGGGACCGCGGAGGCCGCTTACGGCCCCGCCTTGTCGACGCAGAACACGGACACGATGTTCGGCAACAGCACCGATGCCGACCCCCGGACCTCCGCGGGTGGCTCGGAGTTGGACCAGGTGTTCGGCGTCATTGAAGGCGGGTTCCTCTACCTGACCTTTGCCGGGAACATGGAGAACAACTTCAACAAGTTTGAGATCTTCATCGACTCGATCGATGGGGTTGGCCAGAACACCCTGGACGGCCCGAATCTCCCGGCGGCGGTCGATGCCTTCTGCTGCGGTGGGTTCGGCACGACCGACGGCGCGCTTCAGCGTATGAGCGGGATGACTTTCGACGCAGGGTTTGCGCCTGACTACTACATCACGATTGCCAACGGCACGGAAAGCTCGGGCGACCCACTGGGGCCCGCCTCCGGTTGGATCGCGACGGCCCACTTCGCCGAATTGAACAACGGTGCGGCGGGTGCGAACATTCGCGTGGGCGGTGTGCTTGATCCGTTTGGTGATGAGCTTCAGGCCGACGGTATCACTTCCCAGGGGCTGCCCACCGGCACGATGATCGACCAGAACAACAATGACCCCGGCTCGATCGCCCTGCACGAGTTTTTCGAGCCGCTGGATGTGCTCGGCGACCCGTTTAATGACCGGAATCACCGCGATATGGACAACGCCATCGGCATGCTGCTGGGGGTGAATCAGTCCAACGTCGCGGGTGTGAATGGCTGCGGCGACGCGTTGACCTGTGCCGCGGGCCAGACCGGCGACCCTGAGAATGTCGTCACGGGTTACGAGCTGGCGATCCCGCTGGCTTCACTAGGACTCGGTGCCCCCGCGGCGCTGGGGGCTCCCCTGGACCCCATCATTAAAGTCACCGCCTTCATCAACGGTGGCGGCCACGACTTCGCAGCCAACCAGTTCTCGGGTGTGGGTGTCCTCGACGCCAACCTCGGCAGCGGTGACGGGACCTTTACAGGTAACCTGGCGAACCTGGACCTGTCCGCCATCGCGGGCGATCAGTTCGTGACCATTGGTGGTCCGACCGCACTGGTCGGCGACCTGGATGGTGACGGCTTTGTCGGCATCAACGACCTGAACATCGTCCTGGGTGCCTGGAACCAGAACGTGCCGCCGGCCAACCCGTTGGCGGACCCCTCGGGTGACGGTTTCGTCGGCATCGACGACCTCAACACGGTACTGGGTAACTGGAACGCCGGCACACCACCCACCGGTGGCGCCGCGGTACCTGAGCCGGCCACGCTGGCTCTGCTTGGGCTCGGTGGCGTCGCGGTGCTGCGTCGTCGTTAATGAATGTTAAATTAAGGCCGCGTTGTTCAGGCGGTAACGGTCCTGGACGAGGCAGGCTGAAATAGATTTGTGTTTCAAACATTGAAACCGGACGCCCACCCACGGCGTCCGGTTTTTTTGTTGTGGATAATTTTGCGGGGCACGCGCGGGTATGTGAATCCGATTAATTTGGCAGGTAATCCTTGACACCGGGCCGTGACCGGTTAACTTGGTTATGAAACAATCGTGCATGGAAGCACGGATGCGGACCGCCAGAGGGGTGGACCCATTTCTACGAATGTTGATGTTTGCCCGTTAAATTCATGCATAGCACGGTTTAATACGTTGCCGTATTGAAAGGCTGGCTGTCGGGCAAGCGTCTGAAGCACACGGAAGACACTTCAAAAAGAAGGGTGGAGACATGATCAGGCGAGGGATGTCAGGCGGCGCGTTTCAGGCGGGTACGTTGTTGGGCGCGATTGGGGTCTGTTTAGCCGGTGCGACGCCGGGGAACGCGCTGACGATCAACCTGACGTTCGATTCGGGGGCGTCGGACTCGCCGACCTTCGACGCCACCGGTGCCCTGCTCCAGCCGATCATGCAGGCGGCGGCGGACTACTGGGAAGACATCATCGAAGATAGCTGGACGATTGATATCGAGTACTACTACGACGACCTGGGCGATGCCAACGGCACCCTCGGTCTTCACAACAACCTCGATGGCGGGCCGGTCGCGAAGCCGACCGATGCTCGGATCCGTTTCGATACGGAGTTAAACGGGGTGGAGCGGCTGTGGTACTTCGACCCGACGCCGACGAATCACTCGGAGTACGACCTTCAGCAAACGCTTTACCGCGACCTTAACCCGATCAACCAGTCGGGTGGTGCCAACGCCTGGTTTAACGGCGCCCCGCCCGACCTGTTGGAGGTGGGCTACCGGGGGAACACCGCGGCGGGGGCGCCGGCGGACGCGGTCAACGGGTTCGACATCTTAAGCACGGCGATCCACGAGATCGGCCACGCGGTCGGGCTCACCGCCAACGTCACTTCGCCGGAGACCAACGACGGGGATTACGACGTGAACACCGCGTTTGTGAACGGTGCGGTCATGGCGATCGGGGATAACACAAACCATATCGACCCGGGCGTGGCGTTGATGTGCTCGGGTTGTGGGAACACCAACCTTCGGCGGATGCCCACCGCGACGGACGTGTTCGCCGCGGCGGCGGCCGCTGGCTGGACGACGATCGACCTGCCACGTCAGGACTTCCTGGGCGGGACCAACTGGGGGACCGCGGGGAACTGGGAGGGCAACCAGGTCCCCGGCGCGGCGGACTGGGCTTATATTCGAAACGGCGGGAATATCCAGCTGAATGTCAACGACACCGTTGCTCAGCTGTTCGTCGGTGAGGGTTCGGACCTGTTTACCAACGCCAACCGTCTGGACGTATCGGGCACGGCGACCATCGAGCACGACGGGGTCGCGGTTAGGCCACAGGTCTTCGTCGAGGCCGGCGGGGAGTTGGAGGCCAATCGGCTTGACCTCAACGGCGGCGAGTTGGATATGACCGGCGGGCTCGCGGACATCAACGGCATCCTCGATATTAATCTGACGAATGGGTTTGATGGACGCATCACGGGTAACGGGACCGTCGATGTCTTGACACGTCTCGATAACGACGGCGATATCATCCCCGATGGCGGGACGCTTACGTTTACAAGCGCCGCGGCGAACCCATGGAACCTCGACGGCGGCGGTAGCGGGGTCGTCAACGCCAGCAACGGTGACATCAACTTCAACTCCGGCGGCTTGTTCGACTCCTTTGACGGCACGATGACCGTCGGCGTCGCGCACAGCATCACCTTCGTCGAGGGCTGGGAACTCAACACCGGCGGCGACCTGAACCTCAACGGCGGCGTGGACATCGCCAACCGGGCCGAGGTCGACGGCGGGGCGATGGTGATCCGCGGCACGATCAACGTCAACGGGTTCGGCGAACTCGACGGCGTGACCACGTTCCACTCGACCGCCAATATCTTGGTGGGCTCCGGCGACCGCCTGGATATCGGCAACACCATCGCGGACACGATCACCTACAACGGCGGCAGCTTCACCGGGGCCGGCACGCTGGTCCAGGACGGCGACGCCACCGTCACAGCCGGCAACACCGTCGATATCGACGTCAGCAGCTTTGACTTCGACGGCGATTCGATCAGCGACACCACGATCCTCGCCGGCGCGACCATGAATATCACCGGTTCGGGAATCACCGACGCGCACGACGGGGTGATCACCATCAACTCCGGCACGCTGAACGTCGCGACGGGTACCGAGATCATCCTGGGTGGCGGACTGCCACTATTTATTCCGGCGCCCTGGACGATGGACGGCAGCCTGATCTTCCTGGATAACGGGCAGAACCCCGTGCTCAGCGGGTCGAAAGTCAATATCACCGGTGCGGTCTCCGTCCCGATCACCGGGACCGGTCAGATCACCGCCCCGGTCGAGTTCCACCCGACCGCGCACACCGAGATCACCAGCGCAAGCGACCGGCTCCAGCTTAACGGGGCGACGACCTTCAACGGCGGGACGTTTGTCGGCTTCGGTGAGCTTGAGCAGAACGCCAACGCTACCGTCATCAGCGACACGACGCTGGACATCGGCACCTATGACTGGGACGGCACAAGCGGTTCCGTGGTGACGACGATCAATGACGCCGTGACCTTTACGATCAATGCGGGCATTGTCGATAACATCGACGGATTCGACGGCACGGTCAACGTCAACGGCGGCACCCTGTCGGTCAACACGACCGCGGCCTGGGGGATGGAAGGCACGATGAACCTTGCCAACGGCGGTGGGGCGATCCCGACGGTCAGCGGGCAGCAGATGAATGTCTCGGACACCATCAACGTGACCGGCGGCGAGTCGCATATCAATTCGGTGGTCAACTTCCTGGCCGGGACGGTCGTGACAGTCGAGGCCGGCTCCGAACTGGAACTGAACGGCACGACCACCTACGAGGGCGGCAGCTACAACGGGCTCGGCGCGCTCAAGCAGGACGGCAGCGCGACCGTCAACGCCGCGACGACCATCAACGTGGCCGAGTACAACATGGACGGCGACGGCGGCTCATCGACTACCCTCAACGCCGACCTGACCATTAATTCGCAAAACATCGACACCGGCAACAATATTTTCAACGGCACGCTGAATATCAACGACGCGTTCAGTCAGATCACGATTAATACGCCGGCCTCGTGGACGATGGCCGGGACGATGAACGTCAACCACCCGGTCAACAGCACCAACACCTCGGTCGCCGGGCAGGACTTTGTCATGTCGGGCACGACGAATATCAACGCCTGGACCGGCTGGTCCGCTCGGGCGACGGTCACCGGCACGGTCAATGTGAACCTGGTCGGCGACATCTTCTCGATGAGTGGCGGCAACGCGGTGGACACCAACATCATCGACGGCGGCCTGATCACCGGGCCCGGCCGGCTGTCGATCGGCACCAGTAAACGGCTGGTCGGCAACGGGACGATCTCCACGGCCCTGCTGTCACTGAACCTCGGCGGCCGGCTGTTTGCCGACGACGGCACGCTGACGGTCTCCAGCACGCTGTTAAGTGCCACCCTCTCCCGGATTGGCACGAACGACACCGACGGCACGCTGAACATCACCAACCCCTGGAACACCAACCTGTATCAGGCTCTGGAGTTGAACGGCGGGTCGGTCATCGGGTCGCAGATCACCAACGACGGAACAACCACGGGCTTCGGCACCATCGCGCCGGCCGGTGGGTTTATCAATAACGGGACGACGACCGCCGACGGCGGGACGCTTTTCCTGAACCCGCCCGGCGTCCTCAACCTCGACGGGACGACCAACAACGGCACGATCAACGCCCTGACCGGCAGCGTCCGTGTGCAGAAGAATCTCGGCCTGGCGGCGTTTGACGGCACACTCAATGTCGGCACCGGCCGATCTTACGAGATGGTCTTCGGCGG
>JAJDCW010000252.1 GCA_029260635.1 Phycisphaeraceae bacterium
GCTCCACGCCGCCGCGTTCTTCGGCGTCATCAAATTCCCGATCCTCTGCACCGTGATCTACCACTACCTGAACCGTGAACCCATACTCGAAGAGGCCCCCTACACCGACTGTCAACGCATCCGATCAAACCTCGATAAGCACAAGCAACCCGGATTATTAATAACACGCGACACGCGCCCGTCCTTGTCGGGGTCAGTCGCCTGGATTAAGCTGTCCAGTATTCGGACGGTCCGGTCTGAGAAAGCCCGCTCCGGCTGTCCGGCCTCGGGAGGCCAAGGTTTCTTTTCTACGAACAGGCTTGGAGTATTACCACATGTCCAGCACCACCAATTCCGACCAGATGCAGTCCGCCCTCCAGGAGTCCCGCAAGTTCCCGCCGCCGGCCGCACTCGCAGCCGAGGCGCACGTGGGGAGCCCCGAGGCTTACGAGAAACTCTACAAGGAATCGATCGAAGACCCGGAAGGGTTCTGGGCCGGGGCCGCCAAGGAGATGCACTGGTTCAAGCCCTGGGACAAAGTGCTGGAATGGAACTGCCCGGACGCGAAGTGGTTCGTCGGCGGGCAGACCAACCTCAGCTACAACTGCCTGGACCGCCAGGTCGAGGCCGGTCTCGGCGATCAGACCGCGATCATCTGGGAGTCCGAAGCGGTTGATGCCAAAGGCAAACCCACCGTCCTGAACCTCACCTACTCAGACCTACTCAGCAAGGTCAGCAAGTTCGCCAACGCGCTGAAGAAGCTGGGCGTGAAGAAGGGTGACGTGGTCACGATCTACCTGCCGATGATCCCGGAGTTGGCGATTGCCATGCTCGCCTGCGCCCGCATCGGCGCGCCGCACTCGATCATCTTCGGCGGATTCAGCGCGCAGGCCATCTGCGACCGCGTGAATAACTGCGAGAGCAGGTTCCTGGTCACCGCGGACGGCGGCTGGCGTCGCGGCAAGTCGGTCCCGCTTAAGAAAAACGCGGATGGCGGCATGGAGCTGACCGACCGCATCGAAACCTGCGTCGTCGTCAAGCACGCCCAAATCGATATCCCGATGAAGGACGGTCGGGACATCTGGTACCACGACGTGGTCACGGACGCCTCCGACGTCTGCCCCGCCGAGCCGATGGATTCCGAGGACCTGGCGTTTATCCTTTATACGTCTGGCTCGACCGGGAAGCCCAAGGGGATTATGCACACCACGGGCGGGTACATGGTCTACACCTACCTGACCAGCAAGATCAGCTTCGATCTGCACCCCGGGGACGTCTACTGGTGCACGGCCGACATCGGCTGGATCACCGGGCACTCGTATATCATCTACGGCATCCTGCCCAACCGCGTGCCCAGCATCATGTACGAGGGCGGGCCCAACCACCCGGGCAACGACCGCTTCTGGGATATCATCGAGCGGCACAAGGTCACCAAGTTCTACACCGCCCCCACCGCGATCCGCACCTTCATGAAGTGGGGCGATGCGGAAGTCGAGAAGCACGACTTGTCGAGCCTGAAGCTCCTGGGCACGGTCGGCGAGCCGATCAACCCCGAGGCGTGGATGTGGTACCGCGAGAAGATCGGCGGCGGACGATGCCCGGTGGTCGACACCTGGTGGCAGACCGAGACCGGCGGGCACATGCTTGTGCCCAAGCCCGGCGCGACGACAACGACCCCCGGCTCATGCACGACCCCCTTCTTCGGGATCGACATCGCGGTCGTCAACTCCGACGGCGAGGAAGTCCCGACTAACACCGGCGGCATCCTCGTGATCCGCAAGCCCTGGCCGGCGATGCTCCGCGGCGTCTTCGGCGACCGGGAGCGTTACATCGATACCTACTGGTCCAAAGTTAAAGGCATGTACACCGCGGGCGACGGCGCGCGCAAGGACGAGGATGGCAACTTCTGGATCATGGGGCGTATCGACGACGTCATCATC
The DNA here is from genome assembly GCA_029260635.1 of Phycisphaeraceae bacterium. Classification (GTDB taxonomy): domain Bacteria; phylum Planctomycetota; class Phycisphaerae; order Phycisphaerales; family Phycisphaeraceae; genus JAJRRS01. The sequence goes on from JAJDCW010000252.1 coordinate 1,920, forward strand.
GTCGCCGGTCACAACATCGGGACGATGGAGGTCGAATCCGGGCTGGTCAGCCACCCCGCCGTCGCCGAGGCCGCCGTGGTCGGGTACCCCCACGACATCAAGGGCAACGGCATCGCCGCCTTCGTCATCCTCCGTGGCGACATCCCGGTCGGCGAAGAGGCCGAGAAGCTCAAGGCCGAGCTCGCCAAGCACGTCGCCAAGGAACTGGGACCGATCTCCAAGCCGGATGTCATCAAGCTCACCGACGCCCTGCCCAAGACCCGCTCCGGCAAGATCATGCGCCGCCTGCTACGCGACATCGCCGCCGGCGTCGAAATCAAAGGCGACATCACGACGCTTGAAGATAAGAGTATCGTCGAGAAGCTACAGAAGAGGTAACACCCGTATAACACAGAAAAAGTACCCCATTAAGGCCCACGTTCGTCGAACATGGGCCTTTTTTTTATGTGCTTTTTTCCTTGAACCTGCTCGCGTGAAAGATTAAAATCACGGCAAGTGTTGATGGCGGGTTTGCACAAACCCGCCACGAAGTCATTTCTTTTTCTCTTCCAGATCGAGGGTGGGAACATGCCAATCGCCAAACGAAATCTGTCTCTTTGTGTTGCATCCGCGCTGGCACTGGCCTCGGCCGAACACGTCCGGGCCGGAGCTGCTCTGCCGGGCTCGATTACGATCCTTTCGAACTCGGTTGAAACCGAAACCGAGGCGATTGGCGGTGGCGGGGCCACGCCGTTTTCACTCGGGCCTGTGGTAATGAACAGCGGCGACCTGTTTTCCAACACGGTCAACAACCTACTGGCGACGGGCGTACAGGACGCGTTTGATGCGGCAAGCAACCACCGGGGCACGGGCAGCGGCACCGGCATCGCGGACGGCAGCACACACATCGATCTGCTCGCCTCAACCATCACCGGCGACCTGGCCACAACCGCACAGTTCACCGCCACACCCGACCTCGGCACAGGGCTGGGCCAGGCCGATGCGACCCTCCGTATTGTTTTCAGGCCCACCATTGACACCGACTACACGCTCGACGCATCACTGACACCCGTGGTCGGCCCCATCGCAGGCAACGACGCATTCTCCATCCGGCGGACCAGCCAGCTGGGCAACCCCATCGTCCACCTGATCAATAACGCGGCCTCATCCGACATCGTTGGCGCTACCGGCACGTTCCTGGCCGGGGTCGAGTACACCCTTTTCGCGGACCTGACGGATTCTTCCGCCGGCGGTTCCGCCCAGGGCTCGGGCGACGCACAGACACTCGCCAGCTTTAACCTGGTCTTCGATCTAGGCACACAGTTCCAGATCGGCGGCGACCTCAATGGGGACGGGTTCGTCGGCATCGACGACCTGAACCTGGTCCTGGGCAACTGGAACCAGAACGTCCCGCCGGGCAACCCCCTGGCCGATCCTAACGGCGACGGGTTCGTCGGCATCGACGACCTCAACGAGGTCCTCAGCAATTGGAACCAGGCCTTCCCCGAAGTCCCGCCCCCATCGGCCGTCCCTGAACCCGCGTCAGCAGGCCTGCTGCTCATAGGCGCTGCACTCGGTGCCTCGCACCGAACAACGCGTCGCGATTGACCAATCGACGACCATCACACAGCCCTTCCTCAAGCCCACGCCGCCAAGCGTGGGCTTTTTTATGATTCGAGCCCTGATATAATCATTGCCCTAGACCTTACGTCAGCGGGGACGACACATGCTAAAACGGGCATTTGAGTCATTAAATACATTCACTTCAAAAATCAAGTCATCGTGCTTTGGTATATACCCGCACGGCACACCCACAGACTGGACATTCAAAGACCTGGTGCGTGATCCCAAACTCGCTCAGCGAGTCATGGCTGACCGGGAGCTTGACCCGGAGAAGGTCACGGATGAAGACATCCACCACATCATCGACGGGCTTTGCCAAGATGGGATATGCCACAACTGTGCTGAATGGATCAAACAGCTCGCTCACCGCGCTAAACCCATCGCGATCAGCCGACTAAAAGAAGGGCCGCTCCTCGAGGAAGTCGAATCATCAAGCTTCCCGCTAAAGGAGCTGATACCCGCTGTCACGGGGTGGGATGCCCCAGCCGTACTAACCCGGCTACGCGAATTGGCGCAGGATGAACGGCCACACCTAAGACAATTAGCCGGCGAGGTGCTGGCGGGTGCGGGCCTGGACGAAGACGCAGGCCTATTGGTCCGCTTATTGCGCGACGATGATGTGAGGGTACGGGACTCCGTCTTGTTCGGGCTCACGCTCTACTACACAAATAGATACAAAGACCGGGAGTATTCCCAGGCGGTCATCGACGCGCTGTACCCAGAGCTCCGGGCAACGATCGGCAAGAATAATTTTATGCTTGAGCAGCCGGCTGCGGCGATGTTCAGGCTGGACAGACAACGGGCCGCCGAGGACCTGGCCGACCCCAAACTCTGGGCCCACGATGCCCCCGAGGGGATGGAGGTCGTCAACGCGTTCGGTGCAGCCAAGATGGCTCCGCCTCTTGATGCTCTTGAGGCACGTGTACGCGGGTTTGCCGACATCAGCAGCGGAGAAACAGGTACATACCACTTCGCTCGTTCCCTAAAGCTCTTGGCAGAGCATGACCTCGATCGGGCGGTGCCGTTCCTGGAAACCGCCTCAAGCCACCCCGACAACTCGGTCCGCAGAGTGGCCCGGGAATGCCAGTGCCGGGTCGCGGGCATCTTGAGACCATACGACAAGGTCTTTGAGCTTTCGCGTGATAATGACCAAGCATCGATGGACTCACACCAGACGGTCATCGCGTCGGTCTGTGGGATCGATGGCGAGGTCGGCAACGGGGGGTTCGAGCAGTACCTCTGGAACTCGACCGCTGATCAATGGCCCAAGCACCGGGACGCGCTTAAGGAAGTCAACGCGGATGAGCACACCGCTATTCTTGACCGGGTCACGCAACTGTTCGGCCAAGACGGCCCGCCGACGGACCGTGAACAGCGGCACAAGCCCTTGGCGAAAATAGCACGCAAGCACGAGAATACGCTCGATGAGGCCAACTCGCAGTGGTACGGCCTGGACGAAAAACTCGAACAATTAGTGATCGAGTACGCGCTGCAACACCCCGACTCATTCCGGCCGTAACCGGAGGGTGCTGTGTCTACCTGATAATCGAGTCGGGTGGTTCTTGACTGACCATGCTTCACCCATCCAGGAACCGCTCGCGCAGCTCGGGGGTGGGCATGCGGCAGGTGTCCTGCTTGCCGAACCACATATAGCGGCGCTTGGCGATGAAGCAGTAGACCGGGTCGCGGAGGAATGCGGGGAAGATGAGTAGCGCCCCAAGCCAGCGCCAGGGCCAGCCGAGGTATTTTGCCATGCGCAGGATCGCGGCGGAGTTGGTGAAGGTCTGGTCGCCTTCGATCAAGACGAGGCTGCCCAGGTAGTCCTCCGGCATGCCTCTGCTCGTTAGCAGGCCCTTGCCGACCTCGGACTGCAAGGAGGCGAAGCACACGGCGGGGTTGGTCTCCCGTGCGAGGACGAAGTCGACCCAGCCGTTGCAGAGGTTGCAGACGCCGTCAAACAACAGGGTGACGTCGTCGCCCAGTTCTGCGGGGGTTTTGATTTCGGTCGTCTCGGTCATGGAGTCTGCGTGTCCGGAGCGTGGGCTGTGGGGCCGGGTATCTATCCTATGCGGAGTATATCGGGCGGGGTTCTGCCTGTCTGAAATAAAAGTCCGGTCGAGGCAGTAAGTCCTGCCGTAACCAGCCGTAACAGGCCCCCACCCCATTTTTCATGCGATCTGAAACCGCCCTCCGATGCTAACGTAATGGATCAAGCGGAAGGGCATCTGGGTCTGAAAAAGACGGCCAGCACGCTCATCGTGGTCGTCTGTTTAGGCATGCAGGCCAGCACGTTTGTCACCGGCACGAAGGTCTGGCCGTTCATGGCCTACTGCATGTACGCCTACTCCTGGGGCGAGCCGGTTACCTCCCGGCAGCGCAAGGTCGTGGCTGTCTTCGATGACGGCTCAACCCAGACCGTCAATCCGAAAACAATCGGCGTCAATTCCTTCATCTGGGAAAGACACTACATCCGTGAGATGACTTCGGGCGAGCCCGGGGCCGTGCGCAAGACCGCTGACCGCATCGAGCGGTTCACCGACCTGAAGGTCGTCCGCATCGAGCTGCACACCGATGTGCATCAGATCATCGACCAGACCCACGTGGTCAATCAGGAGATCGAGGTCCTGGGCGAACTCCCCGAGGAAGGAGAGACGCCATGAACCCGATCACGCTTTTCAACAAGATCTTCTTCCCCGAGACGTCGCCGGTGCGCATCGCGTTCTTGCGGATCGCGCTCGTCGCCACCTGGATGTTTTTCCTGAAACCAATCTGGGAGATTCAAGACCTCCTCGGGTCACACCTGGCGCGCCTGACCAACAACGACTCATTCACCGACCCGCAGGTGATGATCCAGGCCCTGGCCGGGCTGCTGGGCGAGGACATGGTCCGGTCGCCGGGCTTCTTCTATCTCGTCGTATACGGGTCGGCCGTGATGGGCGTGCTGGCGCTGGTCGGTTTGTTCACACGGACCTCGCTGTTCCTCTACGCGCTGGGCCATATGATCCTGGTGACACACGCCTACTCCTACGGCGAAAAGCACCACCCCGAAGCGATCTACCTGCTGACGCTCATGCTGTTCTCGTTCGCGCCGTGTGGCAAGGCCATGTCGCTTGACAGCTGGTTTAGGACCCGCAGGGGCGAGACCCAGCACTGGGGGCCGACCGCTCGGTCGTCGCTGTGTACATGGCCCCTGATCACCGCGCAGTTGTGCATCTGCATGGCCTACCTCTGCGCGGGCCTGTGCAAGCTGAAGATCGGCGGGCTGGATTGGTTCAACGGCTACACCCTCCAGACCTACCTCTTACAAGACGGCGTGCTGCACGACCGCCCGCTGGGCGTCTGGCTTTCCCGGTACCGCCTGGCCGGGATCGTCATGGCGGTCGGCGCGGTCGCATTCGAGTTATCTTTCTTTGTCGTCATGTTCTCTCGCCGCTCACGCTGGCTGATCTTCCCGGCCGGCATCGGCATGCACATGGGCATCTTCATCCTCCAGGCCGCGCCGTTCTTTACCTTCATGATCCTGTACTCGCTGTGGATCCCGTGGGAGAAGTACATCTGCCTGGACGCAGGCATAGAGGACCAGGCCTCGACGCGGGTCGATACGGCCCCGCCAACCAAAACAAGCCACGCGTAGCAGTACTGTGCCGAGCTTTCGTCTGCTTCTTGGATCAAGCGGCGTTGATGGCGTTGTCGCGGA
>JAJDCW010000253.1 GCA_029260635.1 Phycisphaeraceae bacterium
TAAACTGCCCGGCTAAACGCTGCGGGGCGTAGCTCAGCTTGGTAGAGCGTTCGTCTGGGGGGCGAAAGGTCGTCGGTTCGAATCCGGCCGCCCCGATTTTAGATAAGACCCGCCCTTATGGCGGGTTTTTTTAAATTCGGGATCAGTGCTATGACCCTGTCAAAGAAGGGCTCTAAGTTAATCGTAGTGAATGGGAGTCCCTACCGGTACGCTGTTTCACCGGATAGCGGATATATGGTCTTGGTCGTTGAGCTTGATAACAAGCCAGGTCAGCGTTTAAGAGTCACCTACACTTACGAGGACGTAACGTGTAGTGAAGCGGGCTATAACAAACAAACTTTTCAGATTACTCCGAGTATTGTCGAAAAAGCAATCCTTAAAGGGTTGAAGATGGGATGGCGGCCAAGCACAAGTGGGCTGAAAGACATCGGCTTCGATTGTACAAGTTCAGAGGCATGAAGTCAGTTCAATACTGAGGCTTCATACTCGATATTACTTCCCCCAATGCGTGACCTGGCTTGTGAAGGCGTCGTCGGCGCTCTGCACGGCCGCGGCGATCGGGAGCAGTTCGCGGATGCGTTGGGCCTGGTCGGGGGTGAGGTCGACGAATTCCATGCCCATCCGGAATGCTTTTTCGTCCTGCCTGAGCCAGGCGACGCGCGCGGTGGCGCTGAGTTTGTGGTCCAGACATTTCAGGTCCAGTTGGACGCGTGAGTCGGTGGCGTACTCGGACGTGCCTCTGCCTTTGAGCATGACGCCCGAGGCGGACAGGTTGATGACCTCGCCGATTTGGCAGGTAAGCATCTCGCACTGGACCCGGCCGTGCCGACGGTTCTGTACGTTGTGGCTGTCGACCGCCTTGCCGTTGTCGATGGCGTCGGCTGAGGGGTTCAGCTGGTACTGGTCGTCGATCTTGGTCCAGCCCGAGTTGTCGTCGTTGCTGGCGTGTTTCAGGTAGAAGTCGATGAGTTGCGGACGTGTATGCACTGGCACACGGCTGCGGACGCTGGACCAGAACTGGAAGCGGTCAGCCTCTTCCGCGATCTGATGCGAGGTGAGCCAGCCAGGCGACCACTGTGGGCTCTGGACAAGGTCATCGAAGTCTTTGGCAAACCCCGTGTGGCGGTCAAGGAACCGGAAAATCTCGCTGATCGCGTCCATGAGCAGTCTCGGTAAAGTTGTTACACCCGTCTAGGAAACTCGCCTTCCCGGGTTTTATCGTCATTACCGGGACCCGGCTTTGGGCCTTGGCCGGGTATCACGCAAGATAGACCCGATCGGGGAATCATCGCCTATATAGTTGTTTTTATCATGCTAAAAATATTTATATAAATACAGAAAAATAAATAACATACATCCGAGTTCCAAATAAATCTCGGGTCCCGGAGTGACAGCCGATTAATTACTCATGCAATGAATTTATGTTGATTATTGTGCAACTGTGAGTTAGGATCATCTCAGCGAGACTGCGTGACCGGACGGTTACGTTGCTGCCTACATGGAGTGCGAGAAGATGAAGTGTCATCAGGTTGAGATTCAGAACGCACGTCATCTGGCGATGTATACAGCCGCGGCCGGCTTGGGTTCCTTTGCTGTGGTGGCCGAAGTCCGGGCGGCGGTCATCCATACCGATGTCGAGCCTGACGCGAATGTCGTGTCCGGCGCGTTTGAGATCGACTTCGATGGTGACGGCTTCCTCGACGCCGCGGTCATCAACAACGGCCTGAACGTCCAGGTCCGTTCGTTCGGTTTCGATGAACTCACGCCCGGCGTCTGGCTGACGCCCAACATCACACTCAGTACGCTCGAAGACCCGGCCGTCCCCGGCACGGCGTACTACGTCGCGAGCTTCGCGTCCGGCGTTTTGATCGACGGCAACGCGTTGCCCATCGACGACGGCGCGCACATCGGCGTTGGTAACTACAACACGATCGGCACCGGCGGGTTCGTCGGCGTCCGCTTCGAGATCGGCAACGACCCCGGCGAGACCGACGGCGCGGGCATCGACCGCCCGGCGGGAAGCACCACACACTTTGGCTGGATCCAGATCGACGGCGGCCCGGGCATCACCGCGGTCATTAAATCCTTTGCCTACGAATCCGACGCGGACACCGGGATTACTGCGGGGGATACCGCCGCAATCGTCGGTGACCTGGACAGGGACGGCTTCGTCGGTATCAATGACTTGAATATCGTGCTGGGCGATTGGAACCAGTCCGTCCCGCCGGGTGATCCGCTGGCGGACCCGTCCGGTGACGGCTTCGTCGGCATCGACGACCTGAACACGGTGCTTGGCAATTGGAACGCGGGCACCCCGCCCACACAGTCGGTCGTGCCCGAGCCGGCTTCACTCGTGTTGCTCGCTGCGGGCACCGGTGCCCTGGGCTTGAGGCGGAGCCGTCGCCGGTGATAGACCTCTATTATTATTGATAGCATGCGTACTTTCGTAGCCAAGAAGTTGACCTGCCTGACGGCCCTCAGCGTTCTGCTCTGCTGCACCGTCCCTGCGCAGGCCGGCAACCGGTTCATCAACTTCGCAGGTGGTCTATGGCTGGTCAAAGACAGCCCGTTCCCGAATCCATCAAGCCCCGGGCCGAACTTCTGGGACAGCTCCGAAGACAGCGTCTGGGTCGATGGGCAGGGCAGGCTACACCTGAAGGTCCGCCAGATCGGCGGGGTCTGGCACAGCTCGCAGGTCACGCTGCTGGAGCCATTGGACTTCGGGGACTACCGCTTCCAGGTGCAGGGGGACCCGGACCTGCTGGACCCGAACGTGGTCCTTGGCCTGTTCATGTTTTCCAGCAACACCGAAGAGATTGATATCGAGCTGTCGCGGTGGGGGGCCCCGGCCGACCCCGACGCCGGGCAGTTCGTGGTGCAGCCCTACACCAGCAGCCCGGACAACATCGACCGGTTCAGCATCGCCGACGCCGGGGCGATCTCGACATACCGCTTCGACTGGCAGCCGGACTCGGTTTTCTTCGAGGCGTTTGAGGGCGGCGCGGTTGCCCCGCAATCCGATGCGGACATCCTTCATCAGTACCGCTACAACGGCCCGGACGTCCCGCCGCTCGCGCCGTTCGCGCAGATCAGCCTTAACCTCTGGCTGATGAACGGCAACGCGCCGATGGATAGCCAGGAGGCCGAGATCATCATCAGCGATTTCGCCTACACCGTCCCGCTCGATGGCGACTTGAACGGCGACGGCTTCGTGGGGATCGACGACCTGAACCTCGTACTCAGTACATGGAACCAATCCGCGCCACTCGCCAACCTGCGGGCCGACGCGAGCGGTGACGGTTTTGTCGGCATCGACGACCTCAATGCCGTCCTGGGCAATTGGAACGCGGGCACGCCGCCCGCTGATTCCGCCAACATCCCCGAGCCAGGGGCGGTGATGATGGTGAGTCTGGGTGGTTTGGCGATGATACGGCGTCGTGCGGGGGGCTGAATTCGCACCGCGTGCTGAAGCACGTTCCGCCAACCGGCGGGGGTGTTAGTGAGCGCGATGGCGTGTTATGATGAGTGTTCATGAACGCTCCGGCCGGTCAACACGCGGTGGGGGGGCACGAGGTGTCCGCGCTGTCACGTATGGCGGAGCTGCTCGGTGCTTACAAGCTGCGTCTGGGGGTCGCGGTCCTGATGCTCATCGGGCTCACGGCGGTCAACATCGTCATCCCCCAACTCATCGCGGTCGTCTTCGACCGGGTCTTCCCGACCGGGGACTGGTGGATGCTGTTCACGATCCTCACGGCCATGCTCGGGCTCTACGTCCTGCGCAATCTTTTGTATTTCGGTGGCAAGTACATCTCCGTGACCGTGGGGGAGGACGTCTGCTTCTCGCTGCGCAAGCGGCTGTTCGAGCGGCTCCAGCACATGAGCCTGCGGTTCTACCACAAGAACAAGCCCGGCCAACTCTCCAGCCGGGTGATGAACGACAGCTACGTGATCCAGCAGTTCATCCAGAACGAGCTGCCGACGCTCGTGCAGGCGGTGCTGCTGTTTTTGGGCATCGTCGCGACGATCTACGCGATGAACTGGCAGCTGGCGATGGCGTCCACTGTCGTTCTCCCGATGCACATCGCGGCGTTCTACTACTTCCGTCGACCTATCAAGAAGGCGAGCAGCGCTGCGCAACGCCACCTGGCCGACGCGACCGGCAACCTGATCGAGAAGTTCCTGGGGATCGAGGTCGTCAAGGGGTTCGCAGGCGAGGTCCGGGAGAATAAGGCCTTCGAACAGTCCATTGATGAGTCGAGGCGAAGCGAGCTGCGTGGCCAGCGTTACCACGTGTTGCAGAAGGTCATGGCCGACCTGCTCGTGGGACTGGGCATCGTATTTCTTTTCGGTTTCGGTGCGTATCAGGTGATGGGCCGGCCCGCCGACCAGGCGCTGGCGCCCGGGGACTTTATCGCCTTCTTCTGGTACATCCGCATGCTGTACCCGACCGTCATCGACATGATGAGTGGTTCGGCGAAGCTGGCCCGCGCCAGCGCGAGCATCGACCGAGCATACGAGGTGCTCGATCTGATCCCGGATGAGCAAGAACATGACGACCAGACCCCGATCGAAATCAAGGGCCGGCTGAGCTTCAAGGGCGTGGGCTTCGCGTACCCGGATGGGGGGCCGGTGCTTGAAGGCGTGAGTTTTGACGTCGAGCCCGGCCAGGTCTGTGCGATCGTCGGTGCGTCGGGGGCGGGCAAGAGTACGCTGATGAGCCTGGTCCCCCGCCTGAACGAACCGACCGACGGTGAGGTCCAGCTTGACGGGGTCGATATCAGGAAGCTTGGATTGAATGCCTTGCGCAACGGGATCGGGGTCGCCTTCCAGGAAACCTTTTTATTCAACAGCTCGATCCTTGAGAACATCCGTTACGCCCGGCCCGAGGCGACACGCGAGGACGTGGTCCAGGTCGTCAAACAGATCGGGATGCACGAGTTCGTGCTCGACCTGCCCAACGGCTACGACACGGTAGTGGGCGACGCCGGCCTGAGCCTGTCACGCGGGCAGAAGCAGCAGATCACCCTGGCGCGGGCGATGCTCAAGGACCCCCGGGTCCTGATCCTCGACGAGGCGACCTCCTCGATCGACGAAGCAAGAGAGGCTACATTAATCCCCGAGGTGCTCAGGTTCATGCAGGGCAAGACCACGCTGATGGTGACGCACCGCCCGGCCTTGCTGCGGCACGTGGATAAGGTGATCCACATCGAGAAGGGGCGGATCGCGTACGATGGTTCCCCGGACGGATTCGATGCCGATACGTTTTCTAACAGGGAAGCCCTGGCCGGGCCATAACACAGACTCCGGAGTGACTATGTTTAAGCTATTCGCTAAGGGCAGGGGATTCACGAGCACAGCACGGGTCTATTGGGTCGTGTGTGCGTGCTTGGTGTTGTGTTCCATGTCCGCGGTCTACGCCGCGGATGAACCGGCATCGGGACAGCCCGCAACGGCTGAGGCGGAAGCAAAACAGGAAACCCCCAAGCCAAAAGCGAAAGCCGCCGAGCCGTCTAATGCCGGTGGCAAGCTGCTGACCCAGCCGGGGATGACACGCAACGAGTTGCGCGAACTTATCGAGGTGGTGACCGCGCAGGCCAGCGCCGAGCTTGGCTACCGTATCGCGTCTGCCGAAGACGTGGCCCGGCTGCCAAAAGCCCCCGGTGGGATCGATGCCTTGGTCACGCTATCGCGTAACGATGGCGGTGCGGTGCATCTGTTGCAACTGGGCAGTCAGTCGTACGTCAGCCAGCCCGGCCGGGTCTGGCTGATCGGGCGGACGGTCCGGGACGGGAAGGTGTCTGGCAACGACGACCTGGACAAGGTCGCCGCGATGATCCAGGGCGCGGCGCTGTCCAACAGCGAGGCCGCGAAGAGCGTCGGCCCGACGGACCTGAAGACGGCGCGGATCGAGCTGAGCTACATCGAGGCGGACCGCTGCCTGGCGGTCCTCAAGAGCCTGGGCATCCAGACGATCGAGTACAAGAAGACGGGTGACGGAGTTGGGCAATCGGCGCTGATAGAGCCCACCAGCACGGTAGACCCCGCCAAGCTGCCGGCGGTCATGCTGGTCCCCGGGCCTGACGGCGTGGGGCTGGTGGGGGGGTCCAAACAGATGGACGTCAAGAAACTCGCCGTGGCTGAGGACTTGCCAAACATGACCAGCGCCTCGCCGATGATGAATCTGTTGGTTTTCTACCACCCCCATCAGCCCGAACAGCATGCCCGGGTACTGGACCTGATCCGCCGGTCGATTGACCTTCCCGCCGGGCAGATCGTCATCGAGGCGATGGTGCTTGAGATCTCGGAGACGGGGCTGCGACAGCTGGGTGTGCAGTGGGAACTGGAAAGCCCGTTCCTGAGCACGTCGACGCTGGACGGCGTCGAAGACGTACAACTGGGTCGCTTCCCATCGATCAGTGGCGCCCCCACGCTGGACGTGACGATCGCCGATATCAACAACCACTGGCGTGCTCAGGTCAAGGCGTTGGTCACCAGCGGTCAGGCCGAGATACTCTCAAGGCCAAGCGTGCTGACGCTCGACAACCGCCAGGCGTCTATCCGTGTCGGCGAGGATATCCCGATTGCGAACAGCGCAAGCGGCACACGTGGCGGCGACAAGCTCGAGTTCCGATTTGAGTACATCCCCGTCGGCATCATCCTCAACGTCCGGCCACGCGTGAGCGCCGACGGCGAAGATGTCAGCATGCAGATCGACGGCATCGTCTCATCGGAGGTTCCCGGGGAGGGGCTCACCATCACCGATAACGACGGCAACGTGCTGGCAAGCGCGCCCCGCATCGCCTCGCGTCGGGTCCAGACGCACACGCGCATCGCCAACAACACGCCCTTCATCATCGGCGGGCTGGTCAGCAAGGACAATATCACACTTGAAGAGAAGGTCCCGCTGCTCGGCGATATCCCGTGGATCGGCAACCTCTTCAAGAGCACCACAACAAGCCGGCTTAAACGCGAAGTCATCATCGTCATCACGCCTTACGTCCTTCCCAAGGACCAGATCGTCGGGCGGAACACCCCCGAGGATGAAGATGCATTCGACAGCTTCGACAACGAGTTGTTCAGGGACGCCTACCGCATCCGGGCCGAGGACGTGTTCGACCTGCGGTTCCTTTTCGAGAACCTTCAAGTCCAGAAGATGCTCGGCCTGGCCCAACAGGTGCTCCGCCGTCAGCCCGAACTGGCGACGATGTACCCGTTCGACCGGTACGCCGACGATCGCATCCCCGGGGAGCGTATCCTGGTCTACCGTCAGATGTACGAGGTCATTAAAAGGCGCGGGATCGACGAAGACGCTAACCCTTCAAGGATGATCTTCTTCAAGGATGATCCTGAGAACGCGGCCGGGTTCTCGGTCGAGTTCATAGAGGAATACTTACGTGACCGGTTCGCGCCCAAGGACAAGGGTCTGTTTGCCGAGGCCCCCGGGTTGTTTGACGGGATCGGGGGCAAGGCGGTCGCGATTATCTTCACCGAGCAGGCGTTCGACGGCGCGGTCGATGCGCCGACCCAGCCCGTGCCGGAGGTCAGGCTAGTGGATTGCGAGGACCGGGATGCCTGGGGCGCAACGCTCTGGGAGTTGAACCAACCAGATAATCAGGGCCGACGTCGGTTCACGATCCTGCTGCACGACGAACGCGACATCCAACGGCTGCAACGCGCCGTCGTCGTCAAGAGCACCGTCCAACTCAACGCGACCCAGCAGTCGTTGCGCCTGCGTAACTTCACACAGGGCCGACTGCTGCTGATGCCGACGATCAAGGACGACCAGGTCTTCCTGATCGATGAGGACGTGGCACAGTATTTCTTCTATACCGAGCACTACTACCCGGCGCTTCAGAGCGAGTTGCAGCGGGACATGGAGGCCCTGCGGGGGCTCCTGCGTGACCCGGACTACAACCACCTGCTGGACGACCCGGCCGAGCTGGACCGCCCGATCCCTTGGAAGCCGACTGGCCGGTGAGGTTCAGTTAGCAGCTACATCTATACCCATCACACCCTGCGCGGGCCGTGGTGGTATCAATCCGCGTCCGTGTACTTGCCAACGCGGCGGACTGCTCCTAAAAAGACTAACCCCGATCGATAGGTAATTCGCCCATATATTTGGGCGGCGTATCGAACCCGCGCTACGGCCCCCGCGATCACGAAAGTCCTCAGCGTTGACGACGACTCATACGAAATCCCCCTTGACACCGGACACGGCCCGGCAAGGCGTCATGGAAACATTCAGCTACGACGACCAGATCGTCCGGATGTTCCTGCTGGCGACGTGATAGACCCTTGGCCCCAACCGCCCCCGCCGGCCTCGCCGTGAAACATAAACCATCCATATTGTGCCGTGTGTGCTTACGACCTGAAGGGCACATAAGAAGCCGGTCGGAAGGTGTGCCCGGAATGCGGCCTTAGTGGGTAACCCGTTACATTTATCCACATCTCTGCGGGTCTATATTAGCTCGGCCTCAACTTTGGGACCTGAATCTCGCTAAAATACACATTCGACTCCGATTTCCTGTCATATTATTCGCTGAGTTCCGTCTATACGGTTAAGAAACCAGGACCCAAGGGGTGCTGCCATGAATGAACGACCGACATCCGTCACCGTCTTTGCGATCATTAACCTGATTTTGTCGGTAATTGGATTACTCGGTTTTATCCATTGGCTGACGATGCAACTGGGCTTGCTGCCCGTCCCGGAAGCTCAAGATGCAGTTACCCGAGCGATGCAGCATCATACCGGTTTTCAGTTATTCACTAATGTGATGCAAGGGGTGGGGATCATTACCACGATCCTGATGATCGCGGCGTCGATTGCCATGTTCTCACTTAAGAATTGGTCAAGGCGAACGACTCTGGGTCTGGGGGTTTACTCGATCCTGATCATTGCGCTGGGTTATTTATTGACGGTAGTGCTCATCGTCCGCCCGCTCTTGCCGGACCTGACGGGGGTCGACCTGATGGTAGCCCGGTTTATGATGATCGGTGGTGGGGTGATGACCATCCTGTTTATGGGTTACTATCTGCTCATGATCTTTATGCTCACGCGGCCTAAGGTGGTGCAGGCCTTTACACCTGATCTCATGGACCATGCCTACAACGAACCGGGGCAGCCCCCGGCTGAATCAGGGGGAACCCCTCAGTGAAAATCATTATTGGTGTCTCGATCGCGGTGGTGGTGTTGATCCTGGTTGTCATCGGCGGGTTCGCGCTCATGGGACCCGCGGCGTCCGGCGGCGGGGGCGGCGGTGGGACCACGGTGCGTATTGAGTCGGTGACGGTGGGCGAGCTGGTCGAGGTCGTCTCTGCGCCCGGCCAGGTCGAGCCGGTGACCAATGTGGCCATCAGTGCGCGGGTCTCGGCCCGGATCGCAGAGGTCCCGTTCGCCGAGGGCGAGCAGGTGACCAAGGGTGATCCTGATGCCGACCCGCCGATCCCCCCGAGTCTGCTGGTGCGTTTGGATGCGACCGATCTCCAAGCCTCGCTGACTTCCGCCCAGGCCAGACGGGACGGTCAGGCGGCGCAGATCGGCGTGGAAGAATCACGGATCGAGGGGCAGGAGGCCGCGCTGGTTGGTACGCGCGCGACGATGGATGAAGCCAAGCGTGACCTTGACCGTAACCGTGATCTTGTCGCTTCGGGCGATGTCAGCCGGACGGCCTACGAGCAGGCGCAGCGCCGCTACGATGAGATGGCTTCACAATACGCCTCGGCCGAGGCAAACCTTGAGGCCTCACGCAAGTCGTTGAACGTCGCACGGTTTAATCTCAAGGCCGCCGAGGCCGAGATCGAACGCGCCAAGGACAACCTCAGCTACACCACGATGCACTCCCCGATCGACGGGGTGGTCACGATCGTCAACGTCGAGCCCGGCGAGATGGCGGTGACCGGTACGATGAATAACCCCGGCACCGTGTTGTTGGAAGTCGCGGACCTCTCGACGATGCTGGTCGTGGCCGAACTCGACGAGGCGGATGTCGGGCAGGTCCACGAAGGGCAGGCGGCGCGCGTCCGCATGCTGGCCTACCCCGACCGTATTTTTGAAGGGATCGTCCGCTGGGTCGCGCTGTCCTCCACACGTGGGGGCACGAATTACTTCAAGACCGAGATCCTGTTAGAGACCGACGGCGAGCAGATCTACTCAGGGCTCACCGCCGACGCCGAGATCGAGGTCAAGCGTCACGCGGATGTGCTGACCATCCCCAGTCAGGCGGTGCTAGGCAGGCCCATCGACGACCTGCCCGTCGATATCCGCGACAGCAGCGAGTTCGTCAACCGGGACAAGACCATCATTACTGTTGTCTACCGATTCATCGAAGGCAAGGCGGTCGTAACCCCCGTGAAGATCGGCCCGTCCGACGTAACTCATACGGTGATCCTCGGCGGTCTTGAGAAAGACGATCGGGTCATCATCGGGCCGTACAAGGCGCTTGAAGGTCTGGGCCACGAGCAGTCGGTCAAAGACGAGCGAGAAGACAAGGCTAAGGACGCCGACAACACTGATTCGAGCGAAGCAGACGGCCCGGATGATGAATCAGCCCCCGAAGCTGCCGCGTCACCCGGCGCTACTTAATCCAATCTCTCGACTCTAGTCTCTCAACCACCAGACACCAACCACACTCCTCCCATGCTCATCGAACTAAAGAACCTGACCAAGGTGTATAAAGTCGGCATTGAGTATGTCCACGCGTTGGCGGGGGTGGACCTGTCGATTGAACAGAACGAGTTCGTGGCGATTATGGGCGCGTCCGGCTCGGGCAAGAGTACGATGATGAATGTGCTGGGTTGTCTGGACCGGCCGACCAGCGGGACGTACACGCTGGCGGGCGAACTGACCAGCCAGATGACCGGCGCTGCGCTGGCGAAGACCCGCAATCAACGCATTGGTTTCGTATTCCAGTCGTTTGAGTTGATTCCCAGGCTAAGCGCGTTGTCCAATGTCGCTTTGCCACTGACCTATTCCAGCGCCGGCTGGCGCGAACGCCGAGCCCGCGCGATGGAGGTGCTCGAACGGGTCAGCCTGACGGACCGTGCCAGGCACCGGCCCAACCAGCTCTCAGGCGGGCAGAAGCAGCGCGTCGCCATCGCGCGCGCCCTGATCAACCGCCCCAGTATCCTCCTGGCCGACGAACCCACCGGCAACCTGGACTCCAAGACCAGCCATGAGATCCTCGACCTCTTCGTACGTCTGCACGAGGAAGGCCAGACCCTCATCATGGTGACCCACGAAAACGACGTCGCCGCCCGCGCCCGGCGGATCGTACGGATGAATGACGGCAAGATCGTGTCCGACCTCCCCGCCGACCGGGATGAAGGCGTCCGCGATCTGCATCTGGAGATTTATGGCGGTGCATCTGCTACGTCGACCGGCCTTGTTGATGAAACATCTGTGGGGGGCGACGCATGAGTCTCATCAAGGCCCCCTGGACGCTGCTGCTATTCATCACCCAGAGTATCACCCTGGCGCTCGGACAGATCTGGTCCAACAAGGTCCGCTCGCTGCTCACCACGATGGGCATCATCATCGGCGTCGCGTCGGTGACGGCGGTGATCGCGGCGCTGACGGGTTTGCGTGCGAACATCCTCGCAGACTTCGAGGTGATCGGGAACAACAAGATCGCCATCTTCGCCCAACATCCGGAGACGGGCCGACAACGGCAGGCGTCCTGGCGTGTGATTCAACTGCGGCCCAGCAACTTCACCGACATGCTCGAGCACTGCCCCTCGGTCGAAGCGTTCACCCGGATCACCGGCGAATCCACCGATGTCACATTCGGTGAACACTCGATCGAAAATGCACGCATCACCGGGATCGAGCCGTCGTGGCACAAAGTGGACGGGCGCACCGTCACGATGGGCCGGCCGTTCAACCTGGTGGACGAGGCCGAGGCACGCCCGGTCTGCCTGATCAGCCCCGACACACGCGACAAGCTCCAGCTCGACCGCGACTGCACCGGCCAGTCGATCTACATCAACCGAGTGCGTTACCTGATCGTCGGGCTGCTCGAGCCGCCGGCCGAGTTCAACATGATCCCGACCGGCGGTCCCGAGCACGAGATATTCATCCCGTTCAGCACGGCCTATAACGGCGGCTGGATGTTCGTCCTGGCTAACGCCGTGACCCCCGAAGCGTCCGAAGACGCCCGCGCGGAGATCCGGTTCTTCCTAAGAAGCCGACGCGACCTGCGCCCTGAAGACCCGGACAACTTCGGCATCAACCTGGTCGAGGCGTTTGTTCAGGTCTTTAATAAGGTCGCGATCGGGATCACCATGGTGGCCGGCGGGATCGTCGGCGTATCTCTGCTGGTCGGCGGGGTCGGCATTATGAACATCATGCTGGTATCCGTTTCCGAACGAACCCGCGAGATCGGGTTACGCAAAGCCGTCGGCGCGCCGCCCTCCGCGATCCTGATGCAGTTCCTCGTCGAGGCGGTCACGCTCTGCTCGGTCGGCGGGCTGGCGGGGATCGCCGGCGGGCAGATACTGACCATGATTATGGGCGTCATCCCCGGCGCGCAGCTCGATCGGGCGTACATCCCCATGTGGGCGATCGTCGTTTCCATCGGGTTCTCCGCGATGGTCGGCGTGTTCTTCGGCATGTTCCCCGCGGTCAAGGCCGCACGGCTGGACCCCATCGAGGCTTTGCGTCATGAATAGAAATAACAGACTTTATCAGGCCGTCGCATTGCTCCTGCCCGTGTGGCTCTTTAGCTGCGCCGGGCCTTTTGATGACAACCCGGGGCTGAGTCCGAAGGTGTCAAGCGAACGGTTGCAGCAGATCGAACCCCTGGCGTTAGAACCCTCAACAGATCAGAACACACAAGGCCCCGACGAGGACGTACCGCCCCCCGCGGAGATTCAACTCACGATCGAGTATTGCCGGGCTTGGGTCATGGCCAACAACTTAGACCTCAAAGTCGAGCTGCTTAGCCCGACGATCGCGCGTCAGAGCATCACCGAGGAGCAGGCCCGGTTCGAGTCGATGTTCTTCGCTAACGCAAGCCTGAATAAAACCGACACGCCGACCTCGACGACACTCGAAGGCTCGCAGGCCGACTCAACCAGCACCGACTTTGGTGTCAACGTCCCGCTACGCACCGGCGGTAACCTGCGTGTCAACCTCCCGGCCAACCGGTTCAAGACCAACAACACCTTCTCGACATTGAACCCGGCCTATACCGCGGACATGGTCTTCTCGCTGAGCCAGAACCTGCTGCGCAACGCCGGCACACGGACCAACAGCCACGGCATCCGGGTCGCGCACTACCAGAGCAAGGCCGCCGAGGCCCGGACCAGACTGGAAGTGATCCGCGTGATCGCCCTGACAGACCGGGTGTACTGGCGGCTTTACGCGGCGCGCAAAGAGCTTGAGGTCCGCAGGCAGCAGCACGAGTTGGCGATGGCTCAACTCGACCGCGCCACGCGACTCGTGGAAGCGGGCACCGATGCCGAGGTCGAAATCATCCGTGCCGAGTCGGGTGTCGCCGACGGGTTGGAAGCGATCATCGTCGCGGAGAACGAACTACGCGACCAGGAGCGGTCGATGAAGCGTATCCTCAACAAGCAGGGCCTGCCGCTGTCGAGTCCGACCGTCATGGTCCCCTCGACCCCACCGGACCCCGTGCGTTATGACATCAAGCCGAAACAACTCGTCGATGCCGCGATGTCCGGGAGGATGACACTTCTGGAGTTGGAACTTCAATTGGCGCAGGACGCGAGCACGGTCGACTTCCAACGAAACCAGGCGCTGCCGCTGGCGGTACTAGACTACACCTACATCTCCAACGGCCTGGGCACGTCCTACGGCAACGCGTTCGATGTGGCGGAGGATCGGAACTTCGAGGACCAGCGTGTCTCGATCCGTGTCGAGGTCCCGCTGGGTAACGAGGCGGCGAAGAGCCGGCTGCGCCGGGCGATCCTGCAGCGTCTGCAGAACTCGGCCACGCTCAAGCAACGCCAGACACTGATCGAGCAGGAGGTCCTCAACGCGGTCGATCAGTTGGAAGCCAACTGGCAGCGCATCATGGCCAACCGTCAGCGCGCCATCCTCGCCGGGCGCACCCTTGAAGCCGAGCAACGCCAGTTCGACCTGGGCCTGCGGACCTCGACCGATGTGTTGGATGCCCAGGCCCGGCTCGCCGACGCCCAGTCCGCCGAGGCACGCAGCCTCGCGGATTACCAGATCGCACAGATCGACCTGGCATTTGCTACCGGCACCGTCCTGGGCGCCGCCAACATCCACTGGGAACCGATCGAACCGGAATTGGATAACTGATCCTCCCCCGGAACCATCTTCATCAAAATGGTAACGTGCGGCCCGTGCAAGCGGGGGCTATCATTCACGTAGTCGCATGGACTACAACGACGCCGCACATCTTGCTGAAACACTGATGGCTGAGCACACGCTGCGCGGCTGGCGTTTTCACTACAACCGTGGCAAGCGCACGCTGGGCCTGTGTGACTACACGCGTAAACGCATCGAGCTGTCGATGTACTTCGTGGCACATAACGAAGAGCCGGCGGTGCGTGATACCCTGCTGCACGAGATCGCCCACGCGCTCGCCGGTGAGAAGGCGGGGCACGGCCCGGCCTGGCGCGCGGTGTGCAAGCGGATCGGGGCTATCCCCAAACGCCTCGACCACGAAGCGGTGATGCCCCGGGGGCACTGGGTCGCGGTCTGCCCGCACTGCGACAACCGCCACACTCGCTTCCGCCGGCCGATGCTGGGTCGGCAGTATTTCTGCTCGTCCTGTGGCCCGGAGCATGGGCCGCTGCGTTTCGGGATACCGAGTCTTAGTGAGTCTCAATAAGCCGCTACCGGTGTTAGTCTGGTTAAAATAATCCGGTATTCCGGCTGAAATTCCGGGTCAGGTTCAAACATCGGAAGGAAACCGGGGTTTTGGTTGCTTGTGGCGTGGCGGTGGTATAATTGAGGGTCTACGCTTGTTATATAGCTGCGGGGCAGGCTGTGGGCCTTCCCCGGCTAACGCACCTAAACAGGTGCCGGGAATATAGTTACGATTCCGGACGCGCCACCCTCGGCGGTTGCGTCGCTAGTTGTACTTGTCCGATATCCGGTCCGCTTAGTTCAGACGGGAGAAGTTTTGATGCCTAATCGATCAGAAGAGACCAAGCCCTCCGCCCGACGGTTCACCAGCCAGCGTGCCTACCGACGCTGGCTCAAGCGGCGCGAACGCGGCGTCCAAACCGGCGGCCAGGACACCCGACACAGCCTGGAATCGCTCGAACAGCGCATGCTGCTCTCGGCGGCCCCGGTCTTTGAGCTGGCCGACCTCCTGCCCGGCAACGGGGGCAACGGCTCGGAAGGCGTGGTCATCAACGGCGTCTCGCTGGGCGACCGCTCCGGCGTCTCTGTCAGTTCCGCGGGCGACATCAACGGTGACGGTTTTGACGACGTCATCATCGGCGCCTTCCGTGATGCGCCAAACGGCGCTGACTCGGGCGCGAGCTTCGTCGTGTTCGGCAAGGCCGGCGGGTTTAACGCAACACTGCAACTCTCCACGCTCAACGGCACCAACGGCTTTAAGATCAACGGCATCAACGCCGGCGACTTCTCCGGCCGATCGGTGGCCGCCGCGGGCGATGTCAACGGCGACGGGTTTGACGACCTGTTGATCGGCTCGTTTGTCGCGTCCCCCAACGGCGCGGAGTCCGGGCAAGTCCACGTCGTCTACGGCAAGGCGGCGGCGTTCAGCGCCACACTCGAACTTTCAGCCCTGAACGGCACAGACGGGTTCAGCATCGACGGTGTCAGCGCGGGCGACCGCCTGGGCTTCTCGGTCCGTGGCGCGGGCGATGTCAATGCCGACGGCATCGACGACTTTATCCTCGGCGCCTCACTCACGACACCTAACGGCGCGGACTCCGGCTCGGCCTATATTGTTTTCGGCCAGACCGGTTTCGGGTCGAGCTTCGACCTGTCCACGCTCAACGGGTCTAATGGGTTTGTCATTAACGGCGTCTCGGCCGACGACCAGCTGGGCATCTCCGTCAGCGCGGCGGGTGATGTCAACGGCGACGGGATCGGGGACGTGGTCGTCGGTGCGTTTCAGGACGATCCTAACGGTGCGGATTCCGGCGCGGCTTTCGTGGTGTTCGGTAAGACCAGCCCCTTCGCCGCCGTGTTGAACCCCGCCACCCTTAACGGCACCACCGGTTTCATCATCAACGGCGAGTCTTCACTCGACAACGCCGGACGTTCCGTCTCCTCGGCGGGCGACTTCAACGGCGACGGTTTCGCGGACGTCCTGATCGGGGCAACGGCGGCCGACGGTTCAAACGCCGGGTCGGGCAGCGCCTATGTCGTGTTCGGGCACGCGGGGGCCTTCGCCTCGTCGATCGACCTGTCCACACTCAATGGGGCCAACGGGTTCAAGCTCAACGGGATCGACAGCGGCGACCGGGCCGGCCTGACCGTCAGTTATGCCGGCGATGTTAACGGCGACGGGCTGGACGACCTGCTGGTCGCCGCCGACCGCGCCAACCCCAATGGCACACGTTCCGGCGAGACCTACCTGGTCCTCGGACGATCCACGGCCATGCCGGCAACGATCAATATGTCCGCGCTGTCGGGCGCTGACGGGTTCGTGCTCAACGGCATCAATACCCAGGACAGTTCCGGGGTGGATATCCGTGACGCGGGCGATATCGACGGCGATGGTTTCGGCGACTTCATCATCGGCGCGTTCCTGGCGGACCCCAACGGCGGGGAGTCCGGCGAGAGCTACCTGATCTTCGGCGGCGACTTCTCTGACGCGGTCACTCACCTTGGCTCCGGTGCCCAGGACGGACTGGTCGGCAGCGCCGGTGCAGACGTGATGGTCGCTGGAGGCGGCGACGACGCGGTCGCCGGCAACGGTGGGGCGGACGTCATCCTCACGGGCGAGGGTGATGACGAGATCGAGGTCACCGATACCGCCTTCCAACGCATCGACGGCGGCCACGGCACGGACAGCCTCATCCTGGACGGTGACGGCATCACCCTGGACCTCACCACGATTCAGGACAGCAAGCTCAGAAACATCGAGAAGATTGACCTGGGTGACGGCGCGAACACGGTGACGCTCAACCTGCAAGAAGTCCTGAACATCTCGGGTACAAGCAACACACTCACCGTGGTTCGCAACATCAACGGCACGATCAACATCGGTTCCGGATGGACGCTTGCCAATTCCCAAGTCATCAACGATGAGCAGCACGACACCTACACCCAGGGCAACGCGACGCTTATCCTGATACTCAAGCCCGACCTTATTGATCCCGTGTTGACGGTCGATACGCTGGTGACTTCCACAAGGTCACCCGAACTGACCGGCACGGTTGTTGATGCCGATCCCGCCACGACCATCGAGATCACCGTAGACGGCAATAACTACGCCGCGGTCAACAACGGCGACGGCACCTGGACACTCCCGGCCGGGACCATCTCACCGGACCTGGCGGATGGGGTCTATGAAGTTGTTGCAACCGGGACCGACACGGCGGGGAACATCGGCGTCGATCTACCCCTTATGGAACTGACCATCGATAATGGCGACCCGGTCGTCACGATCGATACGCTGGCCACCAACGTGCCCTCACCTGAGCTGACCGGCACGGTCACCGACCTGGACCCCGGCACTACGGTCAACGTAAATGTTGATGGCAAGAGCTACCCCGCAACCAACAACGGCGACGGGACATGGACCCTCGCCGCCGGGACGATTTCCCCCGACCTGGCAGACGCCACCTACGAGGTCGCCGTCACCGCGGTGGATACCAACGGGCATATCGGCAACGACGCAACCACCGATGA
>JAJDCW010000254.1 GCA_029260635.1 Phycisphaeraceae bacterium
TCGATGTGAATTGTGGATCGCGTGGATTCCCGCCTGCGCGGGAATGACGGGTAATAATCATGCAAGGCGATCTATGGCAAACAGCCCAGGCCGGGGCCGGGGCTGCAAGGAGCATCTATTCCTGTTGGCGGCGTTCTTGCGTCAGGCGCTCTGCGAGAGGCTGCTGATGGCGGTCTGCTGGGCGGTGGTGATCGAGGTGTCGCTGGGCTTGCCCTCGCCGGCGAGCTTGTTCATCAGCATCTGCCATGTCTCACGTTCGTACTCGATCAGCTTGATCGCCTCGTCGACGATCCCGGACTCCCGCTTCATGTTGGCGTCAACCAGCAGGCGGTAGACGTAGGTATACAAAGCGCTGAGTCTTTGACAGAGCTGTGGGTCGGCGTCGTGGTTGAGGCTGGTGGACAGCTCCAGCACGATCTTCTGGGCACGCATCAGGTTGTTGTAGCTGTCCTCGAAGTTCTTCTTTTCGAGTGCGGTCTTGGACTGCCGGCAGAACTTCAGGGCGCCGTCGTACAGCATCAGCCGCAGCTCCTCGGGGCTGGCGGTCATGATCTTGGTCTTGAGGTACGGATTGACGGGCTTCTGACTCATCTACTTGCGGTCCCTTGCCGGTGAAAAGAACGGTCTGCCGGTAAGGTTGATATCGGCTTGGAAGCGGGTTGTGCGTTAGTGAAGCGGGGCTATCAGGACCGATAAACGGGGGGTCATACGTTTTGGGGATTAACCATTACCGCTATTTCTCCCGACGCTGCTGAAGGTGACCGGCTGGAAGCTGGCCAACGCCGAGCTCTGCCGCTGCAGGTCCGCCAATGCCGCCTCCATCGCGACAAACTGGGCCTCCAGGCGTGCCCGCTTGAGTTCCAGCGAGGCGTTGAGGGTATCGATCCGGTCCTGGTTCAGCTCGATCTGCCGGTCGATCGCCGAGACCCGGTTCTCGATGATCCCGGTGTCGGTGTCGGTCAACCTTTCAAGCAGTTCATCGATCGCGACACCGACGCCGCGTGCGGTGGTCACGGTCTCGCCGTCCTCGTTGGTCCCTGTTTCCTTGAAGGTGAACAGGTTCTCGACCGACTCACGGTCGTTACTCAGCGCGTTCTGGAATTTCGCGGTGTCCAGCCGGAGCTGGGACCCGCTGCCGACCGTAATGCCGACCTGCGCCAGGGAGCTGACACTGCCTGAGAGGTCGTTGCTGCGTGCGACGATCGCAGAGAACAGGCGGTTCTTGAGCTGGACCAGCGCCCCGTCGCCTAGCAGCAGGCCACGCTCCTCGGTCTCGGAGTTGTACTTGTCGTAGGTGTCGATCGTTTTCATCAGGTTATTGAACCCGTCGACAAACGTCTTCGCCGCGGCGACGGCCGCGCCATCATCCTGGGAGACGGTTACCTGCACGGGCTGGTTACTGGTCGAGAGCAGGGTAATCGTCGCCCCGGGGATCACGTCGTCCAGGGTATTGCTGGTCGAGGTGATAACCTGCGCCTTGGCCGGGTCGGTCGATCCGAAGAAGATGACCGCATCTTGCGCTTCGCTGAATGTCGTGCCCTTGAAGCCCGCCCCGCCGTCATCGAAGACGAAAGCGCCAGCCGAGCCGGTGTCCTCCGCGCTGAGGATCAATCGGAACGGGGCCCCGGGCGAGCCGTCGTTGATGATCGCGGCGCTGACCCCGACGTTGGACTCGTTGATCAATTCGACCAGGTCGGTCAGGGTCGTCACCTGGACCAGGTTGTTGGCTTTCGAGACCCCGTCGCCGTCGTCGTCGTCCTTGAAGCCCAGGTCGCCCAGCGCTTCGGAGCTGTTCAGGGCATCAAACGAGAGCTTGCCCGCGCCGGCGGTGTTGTCGGTCATGGTCAGGCCGGTGCCGGCCTCGTTGATCGCGACCGACACCGCGTTGCCCGTGGCCGTCTCGATCGCGGTACGCAGCTGGCCGACCGTCGTGATACCCACGGTCAGATCGATTTCGTGCTCCACGCCGTCCTTCGTGGTGATCTTGAAGTCGGGGTTGGTGTCGTCGTAGTCGATGCCGTTGCCGCTCTTGAGTGCGGACAACAGGGTTGCGTCGGTCATCGTATCGCTGGTGTAGTCGATGGTCTTCTCGAAGCTGCCGTCGAGGTCCTCGCCGGGTGCCGAGGCTTCACCGAGCAGCCCCAGACTCGCGGCCGTGCCGGAGCCGGCCTCTTCGACCTTGATCGCCACCGCCTGCGTGCCGGCGTTGGTGTCTTCGAGGATGATCCCGTCTCCGGTATCGTTGATCCGAGCGTTGATCTCCAGGCCAAGGCCGTTGATGTCCTGCAAGACGTCGGAGATGGTCTGCTCGTTCTGCTCAAGGTTGACGGTGCCGGTGCTGCCGGAGCTGTCGGTGATCGTGAACTTGCCGGGCACGAAGCCCAGGTTACTGAGGCTGGTGCCCTCGGTGAGGTAGCGGTACTGGAGGTTCCCCGACTCGATCTCATCATCGGAGAACGTGCCTACAAATCCAAGATTCGTCGCGGTCGCCCCGGTCGTGTCGCTGATGACGATGTCCCCCGCCCCGCCGGAATCATCCGTCAATGTCAGCCCATTACCCGCTCGGTTCAAGGCGACCGTGACCCCCGCCCCGGCGGCGGCACTTGCATCGTTGATACCTGTGACTACGTCGCTGATGCTTTGCGCAGCCGTCAAGTCCGCCGTGAAGCTCACGCCCGCGCGGTCCTGGATGGAGACCTGCCCGGCACCTGATTGTGTCGTGACGGTAGGCACAGGATTCGTATCCACACCGGTCACTTCTGTCACTGCTGCGTTTACAGTCAAACCAAGGTCTGAGAAAGCGGTAGAACTGCCTAAGTCCGCTACGACAAAGTTGGAGGGGCCCACCGTATTATCCGTCAGCTTCAATGCGTTGCCATCAATCGAAAGTGTAACAAGACCGCCTAACACAGAGGCATCGATCGAGTCGATGATGTCGCCGACCGTGGTCGCCGCATCGATGTTGAAGTCAGCCGAGACATTGGAGGCCGAGCGTATACGAACGTCGTTTAGCGCACCCGTATTGAGGCCAGCCCCCGCGAACAGGTCCGCTATAGGTGTCCCCGCTGTCAACTGGCTGACCAGCGCGGTCGACCCACCCAACCCCTGCCCGCCGTTTAATTTGGAAAGCAGCTTGGAGTTGATCCCGGCAAGCACCCGGCTGCCGTTGATCTGCTTGTCGCCGTCGCTGTCGTCACCGATCAACCCCAGGTCGGCGGCGGCGGTGCTGGAACTGCCCGCCTCGACGCGGAAGTTCGCGCCGCCTGAACCGGTATCGGTCAGTGTGATACTCACACCGTCGGCCCCGATCGAGGCCTCGATCACGCCGCCGGTCGCGGCGTTGATGGTGTCGATGACTTCGCCGAGCGTGGTTTCGCTGAGCAGGTTGACTTCGTATTCGGTGTTGTCACCGCCGAAAATCGAGAACTCGGCGGAGCCGGAGTCGCGGATGTCGATGCCGATGCCGTCGTTGATGGCGGCCAGCGAGGTGTCTTCGCCGAGGTAGTTGACGTCCGTACCGACGATCTCGCCAGTGGCGCTGGTGCCGACGATGCCCAGGCCGGTGGCGGTGTCGGAGATGCCGACGTTGGTGATGGTCAGGTCGCCTGCGCCCAGCCCGGTGTTGTCGGTGATGGTCAGACCGTCGCCTGAAACGGTGGCGCGGACGCTGACGTTGGTGGCGCTGTTGATGGCGTTGATGGCGTCGTCCACGGTGACGGCCCGGGACAGGTCGATCAGCCCGACGGCACCGGACCGGTCGGTGACACGGATCAGCCCACGGTTCGCCCCCTCCCCGCCGTTGAGGTCGCTCAGCCGGGTCTTGGAATCCAGGCGGGACAGGCTGTTCTCGAAGGTGAGTGTGCCCGAGCCGACGGAGGTGGAGTTGATGTCTTTGAAGCCCTTGGTCAGGACCTGCTGGCTGGCGACGAGGCGGTCGACCGTAAAGCCGTAATTCCCGGGTACCGCGCCGGGGCCGCTGGCGACGGTCAGGACGGATTCGTTGGAGGTACTCGCGGTGGTCGCGTTGAACGTCGTCCCGCCGGTGAGGCTATCGACGTTGAATTTCAGCCCCAACAGCTTGGAGTTGACGTCTTGGAACGCGGTCTGCTGAGCGGTGAGCACGGCATTACGCCGCTCGACGAGCTGGCGGGGCCGCTGTTCAATAGCGATGAGTTGGTCGATCAGCCCAGCGATGTCGATGCCGCTGATCAGACCGGTGCCTGTCGTAATCTGTCCCATGGGGGGTTTGCCTCGTTGGAGGCAGGGAAAATCCGCCTCACGCTAGGGTTATCGACCCTAAACGGGGTGGGACTTGAGTTCCAGGCGGTTCAGTGCACGGGGGATCAAGGAAAGGATACTATCTATATGATACTGATGATTAAGTACTTATAGCTTCCGTTGTCTGACAGCCTGGCCCTGCTATCGGCACAGGGCGGGCATGGAAGTCTATCCAAGCCGCTATTTGCCTTCCGCTTCACAGATATCGTCGAGGTTGATCAGCTCGTCAAACTTACGGGAATGGTTGTAATCGCTGTTGTAGTAGGTGGCCAACTCGTACATCCTGCCGCGGAAATAGCCGGCCGGCTGCCGGTCCTCGCCCTCGGGGGCGTACCAGCGCATCAGGTTGTCGCAGCGGTCCGTGATGGCTTTACGCATCGACTTCTGCATCCCCCTCTCGTAGTGGCTTGGGTTCAGCGCCTCGTCGTAGTGGTCGGAAATAAACCAGGAGAAGAAGTCGGGCTCGCCGAGGACGTGGTCGTTAAGCTTCCAGTAATCCCCGCTTCGCACCACGATCGGCGGACGGACCTGACCCTTGAGGCGGACCGGCTGGGTCATATTGCGGTAGAACAGGCAGCCGACATAGTTCGAGGTCATGTCCGCGTTGGAGTAGGCCCCCGCGGTCGCGTAGCCCAGCACCGAGGTCTCGGACATGATCCCGGTGTCGAAGGCATGGGCCGCGCCGAACATCGCCTTTCGCTCGCTGAAACCCTTCTGATCCCGCAGTCGGTCATAAACCTTGTAGTAGTGGTAGCCCATATCGACGAAGTGGCCGATCTTGTCGGTGCCCAGGTAGACGCCGTTGGCCTTGATGCTCGAAGAACGCCACAGCCTGAACAGGGACCGGGGGTCCAGCGGGAAGTGGGCCTTGGCGTAGACGCAGTCGAAGTCCGACGGGTGGTAAGCCACGACCTTGCCGGGGTACTTCTCCTTCATTTTGTCGGTGTGCAGTTCTCGTTCCAAGCCCTCGATCAGCGTGACCGCGTCGGGGATGGACTTGCGTACATAGTGCGCGACCGCATCGTTGGAGTACAGGTATCCCAGCGACTGCCCGCGGGTGCTGGTGTCATAGGTGCGCAGCGCCCCGGAGCCGTATCGGCGGTCTTCGTGGTCGAACTGGCTGCCGTCCCCGCCCAGCGCGATATCGATCCGCCGGTTGGCCCGCCGGACGCCCTCCTTGATCGCGTTGATGAAGTACTCGTTGAAGTAGTCGCCCAGGTCGGCAAAGACCTCGTCTTCGGGGACGGTGTACTGATCCACCTCGTGTGCCCGGGCGGGGCTTGAAACCACCGCCAGGATCAGGCACCCGATGCTGAATGTGTACCCGATCCGAATCGCAATATTCCGTGTAAACATCTGATAACCCCTGACCAATCCATCTCGAGTGACGCGTGCCCTTCCAGCCTGATACCTCCACACGGGGCGTGGCTCCTGCCCCCCGCAATGCTTCTAAAACATGATCGGTCAGGTCGGACGACGACGCAAGTGGCTGTTATTAATAATATTGCTGGTACGCACCCCGCGTATGACCCACATTACCATTGGTTATCCCCGGACTAGCGTGTCGCCGACATGGGGCCGGACGCCTCGGCGATCACCCTCGCATCTCTGGCGATGTCGGCATACGTCATGATGAATCCTGACCCACCCGCTCCAGCGCCTTCTTCAGATCTGACCAGACCTTCGCCCGGTTTTCCTTGGTGTATTGCCTGAGCAAAAACGCCGGGTGGAACGTCGGCATCACGGGGACCGCTGGGCTCACACCCGGGTATTCATGCCACTGCCCACGGATGCGTGTGATCCCCTCCTTTACGCCAAGTACCAGCTTTGCCGCGGGCCCGCCGAGTGTGATGATCACCTTCGGCCGGATGATCTCGATCTGACGACGCAGGTAATCCGAACACGCATCCACCTCGCCCGTCAACGGCGTGCGGTTGTTCGGCGGGCGGCACTTCACCACGTTCGCGATATAGATCTGCGAACGCTCGAAACCCATCGCCTGGACCTGCTTCTCTAACAGGTCACCCGACCGGCCCACAAACGGCCGGCCCTGCTCGTCCTCGTTCTGGCCGGGTCCCTCACCGACGAACATGATCGGGGCGTCCGGGTCGCCCTCCCCGAAGACGGTCTGGATACGCCCCTCACACAGGACGCACTTCGTGCAGTTGCGGACCTCTTGCTCGTCCATCGTGCTCAACGCCGCAATCTTTTCGGGACGCTTCATCACAGGCAACGGCACCGTCGCAACCACACCCGGCTCAGCGTGAACATGCACCGGAACGGGACCAGCCGTAACATCAACCTGTTCAGGTACGCCCTCCCCTACAGGTACCGAGTTTACCCCCAGCATCCGGTCGGTCCTGACATGTTGTTTGAGTATTCGCATCCGCCTCAATGGGTCCATCCCGTCACGATACCCCCAAGTCCGGAACGATACCAGCCGCCAAGCGACCGAGAGAATCGCTTAAGCAATACCCTTGTTTAGAGCTTCTTAGCCTGGCTTGTTAAACTCCAAAGGGTTACCCGGCGGGACTAACATGACTAAATAGTCTTCACTAAGCAAGAGAGCTTCCCGATGAACAATCCAAATCGACCTTCTTTAAATCAAACCCAATCCGCTCGTTTGTTGTATGGGCTGATCGCTTTGACGGTTGCATTGATAAGTCTCGTATACATCTCCGCAACCCCAGTGATCGCACAAGTGCAGGCCCAGCCCGACCCCCGGATTCTCCAGACTCAGGCTCAAGCGGGAGATACCCAGGCGATGTTTGATCTTGGCAAGGCCTACTACTTCGGCAGGGGTGTCGAAAAAGACCGCACGCAGGCATTCGCGTGGTATCAAAAGGCAGCCGAGGGCGGGCACACCGGCGCGATGTACGAGGTGGCCTACGCTTATGAAGACGGAGACGTCGTCGAGAAGAATCCCACCCAGACCATCGCCTGGTTCCAACGCGGTGCCGAGGCGGGGGACGTCGAAGCCATGATGGCGTTGGGCCTGCGCTACCGAATGGGCCGTAGCGTCGAGAAAGACAACGCCAAGGGGATTCAATGGCTGATCACAGCCGCCGACGCCGGCAAGGTCGGTGCGATGTCACTACTGGGCAACGCCTACAGCCAGGGCGACGGCGTAGATAAGAACCCCGCCGAGGCCGCCAAGTGGTATATCAAAGTCGCCGAGACCGGGGACGTCGAAGCAATGAAACTGGTCAGCCGGCTCTATATCAAAGGGTTCGGCGTCGAAAAAGACCTCGAAAAAGCCACCGCCTGGCTCACCCGCGCCGCAGAGGCCGGCAATAAAGACGCGATGTTTGACCTGGGCATGTACTACAAGAAGAGGAAGTCCGGCATCGAGAACATGGCCTCGGACATGAGACAAACGGTCGCCTGGTTCACCAAAGCCGCCGAGGCCGGACACGTCATGGCCATGCAGGAACTGGTCATGCAGTACCACTTGGGTTTGGGCGTGGACAAGCGTGACCCGGAGAAAGCCCTGGCCTGGGCACGACGCGCCGCGGAGACCGGCGACGCCGACGCGATGTACCAGTACGCTCAATACCTCGACAACGACACCTTTAGCATCGACGTGAACGACACGGACGAGGTCCTGCTGTGGTACGCCAAGGCCCACGTGGCCGGGCACAAAAACGCGATGTTCCGCATCGGCATTATGAAACGCGAGTTGGCCGAGTTCAAAATAAAGCAAGGATACAGCGGCGCGGATGAAGCGTATCTCGCCGCCGCCGAAGCGTTCCGCCATTCCGCCGGCGTCGGTCACGGGACCGCGATGTACCAGCTCGCGCATCTCTACGGCAAAGGCCTGGGCGTCGAGCAAGATGACAAGCAGGCCATCCACTGGTGCCTACGCTCGGCAGAAGCCGGCAACATCTACGGCATGAAGCAACTCGCTGAATGCTACGATACAGGCCTATGGGTCAAGGCAGACCCGGCAAAATCTACCGAGTGGTATCTCAAAGCCGCCCAGGTCGATCACTACGAAGCGCAGAACGTGATGTTCACACTCGCACAACGTTACGAAAAAGGCATCGGCACACCGATCGACAACGCACAACGCGACCACTGGCTGATCAAGTCAGCCAAGAAGTTCAACAAAGACGCCCAGCAACGCTGCAACCAATTAGGCCTTCAATGGAAGACCGACGCCGCCGCTCCGCAAGGCATGTTCTACTAGAGCAGATTGCGTGATTACTTATCCCCCGAATCCCGTCTCCCCCGCGCAGGCGGGGGGTCCACGTCTGTGTAAAGTGGGTCGCGTGATTTCCCGCCTGCGCCGGAACGACGGATGGTAATTACGCAAGGCGCTAAATAACCAGACAGCCACGCCTCCCGCGCCACACCCGCTACGTCCAATACACGCCGACGTTATCGGCCCTTAGATCATTGCCCCGGCCCACGCTTGCCTGGGGCTATAATGGTTCTATGGTTTAGTTCACGCGTAGGCCGTCCGAGAATACCCACACACTCGGCGAATCACAGCCCGCACAATTTGTTTTTAACTTACCACCGTTATAACCCGATGATGTGGATGCCAAGCCGAAGCGGTTCGGCGGCAACCTTAGAAGGAGTTTTAAGATGAGCGAAGCGCGAGCAAGTAAGACTGTCCTGGGCCCCGACTGCCGCATCAGCGGTGAGCTGACCCTCGACAATGATGCACTGATCATGGGCCACTTCACCGGGACGCTTCGTGTCACCGGAACCCTGGAGCTGTCCGAGTCGTCGCAGGTCTCCGGCATGATTATCGCCGGCGCGCTGCGTCTGGCCGGACACGCCGAAGCCGATGTGGTCGTCGAGGACGCGGTTGAGCTGCTTCCCGGTGCACAGCTGGTCGGCCAGCTCTACACCAGCCGGCTGAACATCGTCGAAGGCGCGACCTTCCAGGGCGATGTCTGCGTCGGTCCCAAGGCCATCCAGGCAGCCAAGGAAGCACTCAAGCAGAACGATGAGCAGGACAGCTTCGGCAACGGCCAGAGCATGACCGCCCCCGCCGGCTCCATGGGTCACGACCATGAAGAGTCCGAAGAGGCCTCGTCGATCACCACCGTGCCCGGTTCGGTCAATCAGATCCTCCAGCGTCGCCGCCCCAAGGTGCTCAGCGCACGCAACGGCAACGGGATCGGCTAAAGACTAAGCCATGCCACTAAGACCGGCCCTGGCCACCATCCACCCGCGCGGGCCCGAGCCCCGCCAGCGGCGAAGGGTTCTGTGTCCTCACTGCGGCCGTGCCTTCGAGGTCTCCACACGGGCCATGTCCGTGCGCTGCCCCGCCTGCACACGCCCCCTTGAGTTCAAGGACCTGACCCTCCGGCAACGGCTCGAAGGCGACGTCTCCACCATGGGGCACGTCGAGCTATCAAACCACAGCGAGATGATCGGTCGGCTGGTCTGCGGCAGGTTCACAAGCACCGGCAGGTTCGAGGGACAGGCCGTCGTTTATGGTGCGATCGAACTGGTCGGCAACAGCATGACCATCGGCGAACTCACCGGCAAGAGCCTGAACATCCACCGCGGTGCCACCGCACGGGCCAAGGCCAACATCGTCCCCAAGCCCATCCTCGGCCCCGCCTCCGGCAAGCTAAGGGAACGCCCCGCCCGCAAACTCATCCCCCGCATCGCCGCCGTCAGTCCCAAAGGCCTAAGGCCCCTGGCCTGACCCCGGAAATTTGGGCTTCCGACATACCGAATGCCCAACTGTAATTAGAGCTGTTCGCGCATGCTCAAACCCACAGTCCCACATAGGGACGTGGGTTTTTTTCTTGCGTGTATTTAGGACTGGATCAACCACCCAGAAGCCCACGTTAGAATAACTTAGGCTGCATTACACATACAATCACTCACTACTCCCCCGCCTCACTCACCACCCAAGGCCCCACCCGCTTAATCAGACTCGGCCCAATAAACTTCACCGGCTCCAAATCCGCCGCCCCTTCAAACACCGCCCCGCCCTCCCGCGCCTCGATAATATTCTGCGCAATGCTCGGCCCCACCCCCGGCAACAACGTCAACATCGCAACGTCATCGGCATTCAAATCAACTCGTAGGCCCGTAGAAATCACGGCCGTGTTTTGTGATAACACACCCTGTTTAGGCAGCGGATGCATGGCCGCCCAAACAACGACGACTATCAACAGCAACCCGGTCAGAAACGTAAAGGCCATCGTTGATGGTGTCACGGGTGCCTCCGTCAGAGCAAGTCAGATATGTTCGCCGTTATTCACCTCGGCCTCGTCGGGGTCGGGCGCAAGACCCGGCGTCGGGGGTGCGGCGACCGGGGGCGGTGGTGTGGGTGCGGCGCTGGCACCTGCCAATAGCGAACGGCGGAAGCTGATCATCCGGCGGAGCGATGCCTTGGGGACGAACTCGTCACTGAGCAGCCCGCCCAAAGGCAGTTCGATATTGCTGTGGTCCGCCAGGTCCTGCCAGGCGACCGAGTCGACGTAAGGCTTGCTCGCCGCGATCTGGCAGACGGCCTCCAGCCAGTGGCCCTGGATCTGCTGGGACCAGGGCCGACGCCAATGCCCGCTGGCCGGGTCGATCGGCTCGCCGGTCTCGGAGGCGGGGATCATCATCTGCGTCACCCGGTCGCTGGGCGCGGCGATGGTCAGGTGGACCTGTTTGCTGAACACCGAAAACTGGTCCAGCAGTTGGCTGACCTGCATCAGGTCACGGGTGTACTGGCCGGCGACGGCCTGGCCCATGAGCATGCGGATGCCGAACGCGTCGAACTGGATGCCGGATTGCACGATCAGGTCCGCGTACATCAGCGGCGGGATCGAGCGCTGGTTCGTGCTGTAATACTCGCCGAACGGCTGGCGCAATTCGATCAGCACCTTGCCGTTGGGTTGCAGCTTCTTGACCAGCATCGTCGTCATGCGGGTCAGGTCCATCAGCTGCTCGAAGTTGAACGTGAAGTGGCTGTTGACGTGCAGTCCTGACACGACGTTCCAGACCGAGATGCGGTCCTTGTAACGGTTGACCACGTTCTCGACGTGCTCATAAACCATGTCCCGTGCGGTGTCGTAGTCGTGTTCCCAGATATACAGCCAGTCCGGCAGGTTGCTGGGCTCGAAGCTGACCAAC
Source organism: Phycisphaeraceae bacterium (assembly GCA_029260635.1). Lineage (GTDB taxonomy): Bacteria > Planctomycetota > Phycisphaerae > Phycisphaerales > Phycisphaeraceae > JAJRRS01. The sequence goes on from JAJDCW010000254.1 coordinate 11,374, forward strand.
GGCCCGGCGATGACCGGCGTGCGCGACTGCTTGACCCAATCGACCCAGTTGTCGGTCGTCTCCCACTTGCTCTCGCCCTCCTGCGGGGCAAGCTCGCGCCAGGGCATCGGGAGCTGGACGTAATCGAAGTTGCTGGAAAGCCCGAGCCGAAGGGCATCATTGATGTGTCCCGGGCAGACGCCACAGCCGACGGGGGCCTTGGGCAGTGAGCCTGTGGAGATACGCCGTTCCAGCAGCAGCCTTGCGTGCGCCAGCGCCAGTTCTTCGCTGGCATCGATCGCCACCATCAGCGCCTCCTGGGCGATCTGATAGGCCTTAGGCGGGTCGTCCTGCTGGATGCACAGCGACTGGATGAATAGCTCGCGCGCCCGGTTGCCGCGCTTGGTCACCGGGTGGTCCGGCTCCAGGTCGAACATGGCCCACTCTTCGAGCTTGGCGTACAGCGTCATCAGCCGGTGCCGCGCCAGCTCGATCGTCAAGATGTAAGGCTCGATCCGCTCGGGCAGCAGGCAGGTCTGGATCGACAACTCACCCAGGTCCCCCACCGGGTGCAGCAGGCTCAACGCCGCTGGGCCGGCCTCGCGTTTCTCGCAGACGATGGCACCACGGTCCCGGCCGATATCCGCACGGATAGCGCTGGTGTCTGCGCCCACCAGGTAGGTGTTGCGCAAAGGCCAGTCGTCGGCCGGTCGGCCGTTATCAAATACCAGAAACTTCAGCATCAACTAATCGTCTTGGGGTGATGAGGGTATCAATATATTGCCAGGCAATCGCCTGTTAAGGGTCTGGAATAAATGCAGTAATGGTTGACCCACGACCCTGATTATGGCCGCATACACTTGATATTGCAACGATTCGCACAATCCCCCGTACACATACCCCTCCGTTTAGCGGCGGATCGCAGATCCGCGTGTGTACTCGTCCACCCATATCCATCGGCATCAGGGCCAAACCAGCGCCACCGCGACCCAGAGCCACATCACCACCGCGATAGCCAGCTTCCCCACGGCGCCCAGCCCCCGACCGACCGCCGCACCGATGCCGCCCTTGAGCGCGGGTTCCCACGACCGGCCCGCCCACAGGTCGCCCAGGATGGAGAACACCAGACTGCCGACCACCGCCCCGATCAACGTCCCGATCACCGGCAGGGACACCAGCAGCACCGTCCCGACGATCGCCCCCACGACACTGCCCCCCACTGCCAGGACCGCCGCCCGCCTGGACGATTTCTGATTCGCGGCACCCAGGGCAGGCCCGAGCAGTTCCACAATCTCACCGATCACCGCCAGCGCCAGCAGCCCCACCAGCGTCCACCCGCCGATGACGCCGTGCCCCGACCAGCCGTCCCAACGCCACCACGCCACCGCCACCGTCGCCCCCAGCATCAGCCATGTCCCCGGCAGCTGCAACGCCACCAGACACACCCCTGCCGCGTTCACCAGCAGCAGCAGCAACGATCCCAGGATAAGCCAGGTCTGGTCCATATGGCCTCGATGATAACCCCTCCCACGACCGGTGCAGTCGCCACCCGACAGGGTTTATGTCAGCCCTGTTGAATACAACAGCCTTTCCATGACACTTGACCAGACGGCAACGGGCCGTATAATTCGTCAATTGGCGAAGTATAGGAGTTAGATTTGCAGCACTACCTCACGATTACCAAGGCGCTGAGTGACGAAACCCGTGTCCGGGCCTTGATGAGCCTGACCGAAGGCGAACTCTGTGCCTGTCAGATCATCCAGCTGCTGAATCTGTCCCCCTCCACGGTCTCCAAACACATGACCATCCTCCAACAGGCGGGGCTGGTTCAGCGCCGCAAGGACGGGCGTTGGCACTACTTCAGGCTGGCGGACCAGAGCGAACACCCGATCGTTCGACAGGCCCTGCAATGGACCCTCTCGACACTGGAGGATGAGCAGATCATCGCCAGCGATACGCAGGCCCTTTGCTGTATCCGTAAACAGGACCGTGAGGAGATGACCTCGTGTTACCACACAAGCTGAATGTTTTGTTTTTGTGTACCGGCAACTCTTGCCGGTCCCAGATGGCCGAGGGCTGGGCCCGTCACCTCAAGGCCGACGCTATTGAACCATACTCAGCTGGTATCGAGAAGCATGGCTTGAACCCACACGCGGTAAAGGTGATGGCCGAAGCCGGCGTGGATATCCGCTCCCACACCAGCAAGACGCTGGATGAACTCAAACACGTGAGATTCGACTATGTCGTCACGGTCTGCGGCCACGCCCACGAGACCTGCCCGATATTCCCCGATAAAGCGGAGGTGGTCCACGTCGGTTTCGACGACCCGCCCAGGCTCGCGGCCATGGACCCCGACCCGGGCAACGTGCTGAATCATTACAGACGGGTGCGAGACGAGGTCCGCACGTTCATCCAGACACTGCCCGAATCGTTGATGAAGTAACGATCGAACAAGGAATACCGAACCATGGACGCGTGCCGCCCAAGCAGACTTTCTTTTCTGGACCGCTACCTGACGCTGTGGATCTTTGCCGCGATGGGGCTGGGGGTGCTGCTGGGTTATCTGGTCCCGGCCTTCGCCGACACGTTGGGGACCATGAAACTTACTCCGGACAGCACGACCAGCATCCCCATCGCGCTGGGCCTGATCCTCATGATGTACCCGCCGCTTGCGAAGGTGCGTTACGAGGAACTGACCGACGTGTTCCGCAACACCCAAGTCCTGGGGCTCTCGCTGTTACAGAACTGGATCATCGGCCCGATCCTGATGACCGCCCTGGCAATCGGGTTCTTCGGCTTCCTCGCCCCGGCGGTGCTCGGCGAAGACCCTCGGTGGACCCAGTACATGATCGGGCTGATCATGATCGGGCTGGCCCGCTGCATCGCGATGGTGATCGTCTGGAACGAGCTCGCCAAGGGAGACAGCGAATACTGCGCGGGCCTGGTCGCCTTCAACAGCATCTTCCAGATCGTTTTTTACAGCGTCTACGCCTGGGTCTTCGTCACGATACTCCCGCCGATGCTTGGGCTTGAAGGCAGTGTGGTAGAGATCACCATGGGGCAGATCGCCATGAGCGTGCTGATCTACCTGGGCATCCCGTTTTTTGCCGGGATGCTCACCCGCCTGGTGCTGGTCAAGGCCAGGGGCAGGGACTGGTACGAGCAGAAGTTCATCCCAAAAATCTCACCGATCACACTGATCGCTCTGCTGTTTACGATCGTGGTGATGTTCGCGATGCAGGGTGAACGGATCATCGCCCGGCCGTGGGACGTGCTGCTGATCGCGGTGCCGCTGCTGATCTATTTTGTGGTAATGTTCCTGGTCAGCTTCGGCATGAGCCGGAAGGTCGGGGCGGACTACCCCAAGACCGCGACGCTGAGTTTTACCGCCGCGAGCAATAACTTCGAGTTGGCCATAGCCGTAGCCGTAGCTGTGTTCGGCATCGAATCCGGCGTCGCATTCGCGGCGGTGATAGGCCCACTGGTCGAGGTGCCCGTGTTGATCGCCCTGGTGGGAGTGGCTCTTCGGTTCCAACGGCGGTACTTCGTGGCGACCACAGCTTCGGCTGATTAATATAATCCGCCCCCGCCTCACCTGCATCTGAACTGGATCACACCCGCAGGAAAATCTTGTACCGGTACAGGAACCACAGGAACAGCCACTTGATCCCGATCGACCCGGCGATCAGCAGCACCGGGCCGTAGACACCGGCGAGCGTTGCGATCCCTGTGAATAGGAACGCCGCCGCATAAGGGAAGTTGATGATCCGGGGTGCCATAAAAATCGTGATCGCGTTCAGCCCGATCACCCTAAAGAAGAACGACCATCGGCTGAACCCCCAGACATCGATCACTAGGTAAAACAACGCCAGCAGCATCAGGCTGATCCCGCCGGCCTGAAGATTGAACGTCGTGGTCCACGCCGCCTTGATCGGCGGGTACCAGGGTGCGATCGCCAAACCAAGCCCAAGTGTCAACGCACCGGCCAACGCCAGCGTCGCCGCCTTGCGCATCCCGCTGCCCACACCGTCACGCAGCACCGATCCCGCAAGCGTGCCCATCAGCGTGATCCCGGTAGCCGACACGATGCACAACAGCCCCTCGGGGTCAAACGTCTGTACACCATCGACCTTGCCGTAGAGTCGGCCGGGCAAAAGCATCCGGTCGATGTACCCGTTGATAATCCCCCCCGGCGATAGATCCCCCGCACCCACACCCGGCACCGGCACGAACAACTGCACCACCGCGTAGCCTGCTAACAAACCAATCAACCACATCATCCGCGCCCGGAAGCTCTCAAAGTACACCGTGATCAGCGATGCGAACAGGTACGCCAGACCGATCTGCCCCAGCACACTTGCGGTTCGCAGGTTCGAGAACTCAAATTTAAGCAGGCCGTTACAGATCAGCCCCAGCAGCACCAGCACGAGCGCGCGGATCACGACTTTCTTTAGGATGTCCCCCCGTGATGCCCCGCGCCTGCGTCGGCTGCCGAAGGCATAAGGGATCGCGACCCCCGACATGAACATGAACAACGGGAAGATCATGTCATACGCACGCAGTCCCTCCCATTCGACATGCGTCAGTTGCCCCGCCACCACGTCCGCCCACCGCCAGTCCGTCACCGACGCCAGCCTGCGGAAAAGCACATCCCCCCCGATGATCCAGAACATGTCGAACCCGCGCAAAGCATCCAGCGACAACAGCCGGCGGGAGGTCAGGTCGGTCGAAATGATCGTGTCATTCATAGAATCTCATGCCTCACCAGCATCGCTTGAAGAAGTCACACGCCGGGCACGTCTTCGCCGTTCGTGTTTAACAGCACCATATCTTTGATCAAAGACTCCACGTACTTCGCGTCTTGAACATCTAAAAATCCTTCTTGGGTAGCGTTCTTGTCCCCATCGGAATCGACTCGTATTTTCTGGGTGAAGACCACGTCCCCCGACCCGTCCGCACGTTGGGTTCGGCTGACCTGATGGAGTTGATCCGGCCGGTAAGACTTGATCGCTGTTGCCCGCCCGCCAGCAAACACAATCGCGCGCCGGTCGGTCACGACGTAAGCGGTGCGTCTGGCGTTACGACGTGCCCAGTAAGGGGAACTGAGCATAAAGCAACCAATCAGAATAAACGGCAAACCAAACAAGGGGAAGAAACTGAAACCGCCCCACCCCCCACTCCCCGTAAAGGTCGGCCACGTGAAGCCCGCCGCACCTGCTGTCCAGAAAAGCGCAAACGCCGTCCAGGGAATCCCAAAAGCCACGGCCCCCCAGGTGCGCCGTGCCGCCCGTCCGGCCAATGGCTGGCCAAGCCAGATCGTGTCTTCACCGGGCTCCAGTTCGTCATCGACCAGACGCCGAAGACGCTCAGGCAGCATGACGTCCCTAGGCCTGTCCCCGATTGATTCCCGCCGACGCATGGCAACTCCTCATATCGACACCCCATCCACCCCGGCATCTTATCAGGACGTCCCCAGACCGTAACCAAGCACAATCCCCAGCAACCAGTCAAACAGGTCCCGCCTACCCCCTGATCCGACAAACTGTTAGTATTAGATCACTTAGCACGCTTCCCATCAGCGTGATACCGATACCGGCTGCAAATTGACCCGGTGACATTGGTGGCCAAAGGGGTGGTGGGATTGTTTGACGCTGATAGAAATCAGCGGTAGATTACTGTGATTACCAGACTTGTATTTAATGGAGTTTTTCCATGTCGGGAACGCA
>JAJDCW010000255.1 GCA_029260635.1 Phycisphaeraceae bacterium
GTAGATGGCGTGACCGTCTGCGCCCAGCGGGGCCAGTTGTCCCAGGTGGATGATCGCGAGGTCGTTGCCGGTGTTGAAGTCGCCGTCCCAGTCGGGGTAGATCGTGAATCCGACGGAGGGCACGGATGACGTGCCGAAGGCTGTCTGGAAGAGTGAGAAAGACGACACCGCGGTGAGATTGCCATCATCGCCGGTCAGGCAGTGCGCAGCGGTGAGGATATCCCGGCCGTTATCAAGGAGCGTGCCTGTGCAATTGAACGTGCCGTCGCTGCGCCCGACGGTGAGTTTCACGACGTTGTCGAAGCCGTCGCCGGGGGTTGTTTCATGGAACGCCGGATCGTCGACGGTGGTGTACAGCGGGTGCGATTCAACAATCAGTTCGGAGGCATAAGACGAATCCGCCCAGGTCAGACTGAGCAGTAGGGCGGCGGGTAAGTAGAAGTGGTGTCGACTCATGACCATCCAGACCCGGATGCCGAGCCGGATCAACTCAACGGATTTAATTTGTGCACCGTTCTAACCGGCTATCGCTTACGGCGAAGCACCACGCCCGCCCCGGTCACCACGAGGATCGTCAGCACGCCGGGCTCGGGGACCAGGCCGGTGAGTTGATTGGCGGTGGGTGGGGTGCCGGCGTTCCAGTTGCCCAGCACGGTGTTCAGGTCGTCGATGCCTACAAACCCGTCGTTAGAGGGATCACCAAGCGCCAGATTGCCAGCCGCGACGTTCTGGTTCCAGTTACTCAGGACGATGTTCAGGTCGTCGATGCCGACAAAGCCGTCGCCGTCCAGGTCGCCTGCGATCGGTGCTGGGGCGATGGTGTTCATGATCCAGGTGAGGGACGCCTCGAGGGTGGTCGAGCCCATGACGTCGCCGTAGCCCAGGGTTGCGGGGTCGAAGTTGAAGATGCTGGAGTGGACACCCGCGACGTAGTGCTGCCCACCATCTTCAAAGAACATCCCGCCGCCGGAGTCGCCCAGGGCGATCAGGTATTCCAGGTTGATCGGGTTGGTATTGCCCAGCGGGTTGCCGAAAACAAGCGGGGGCCCAATGGGGTCATCCATGTCTGAGAACAGGATCTGGTTGGAGTAGACGGTCTGGCTTGGGCCGGGGTTGAGTGTGAAGCCCAATTGCTCGCCGATGTTTCTGCCGGCGCGTTTAGTGCCGGAGGGGAGTACGTCTCCGGTGCTGCCCGTGCCGGATTTGCCGTAGCCGACGTAGGTCAGCGTCTCGCCGACCAGGCTCGCGGCCGTGCCGGTGTAGAGCTGGGCGGGGGTGATGCTGTTGATCGGGCTGTCGAGCTTGTGCAGCGCGACATCGAACCCGGCGGTGATCTGCCCGGTGAAGTTGGGGTTGCGGATGGCGTGGTCGATGCCACGGACCTCGCCGCCGAAGGTCCATGTGTCACTCGGTTGCGGGTTGCCCGAGGGGATGGTGTGAGCCGCGGTGAGGACCCATTCGGGTGTGATCAGGATGCCCGAACTGTCGACCGTGGTGCCATTCAGCTTGACGACACCGACGGAGTCGTACTGAGGCTGCGCGGCGAGCGATGTGTGATTGGCGTCGGGCTCGGTATCTACAATGAGCCCGGCCTGTACGGATGCCATGGGCATCATCAGGCAGGCCGACAGCCCGGCCGCTACTAAGGCGAAGCGTGAAATACTCATCCGCTGATCAACTCCCATCCGCCCGCCTGATCGGCGGGTCGGTATAACATTATACCCCTGCCATTTGCAGGCAAGACCCCAGACACCTAATTCTGACGCCATCGGGGCCGATAGTCAAGCGAAAAGTCTGTAAATACAAGGGTTTGTGTTAAAAAGTCAGGCCGTGACGACTCGCCCGGTTACACCGGTCCGGCCCCGCATCACCCCGCGCGTATCCACGATCAGCTTGGCGTGTTTGCCGATCATGTCCCAGTCGCAGGCCGTGTGGTGAGTAGCGATCAGGACGCAGTCGTAACCAGCTATCGTATCGGGCGATATATCCACGCTGGTCATCCCCAGGTTGTGCCGACGCATCTTGTGGGTCGCGCTGACGTGCGGGTCGTGGTATTCGACCTTGGCCCCCAGTTCCAGCAACTGTTCGATCAGCTCGAAACTTGGGCTCTCACGGACATCATCCACGTCCGGCTTGTAGGCCAACCCCATCACCAGCACCTTCGAGCCCCGAACGGCCTTGCCGTCCTCATTGAGGGCCAGCAGGGTCCGCTGCACCACATAATCGGGCATGTTGTGGTTGACCTGGCCCGCCAGCTCGATGAACCGGGTGGGCTGGCCGACCTCCCGGGCCTTCCAGGTCAGGTAGTACGGGTCGATCGGGATGCAGTGCCCGCCCAGCCCCGGCCCGGGGTAGAACGCCTGGAAGCCGAACGGCTTGGTCGCGGCCGCGTCGATCACTTCCCAGACGTCGATCCCCATCTTCTCAAGGATCAGCTTCATCTCGTTGACCAGGGCAATATTCACCGACCGGTAGACGTTCTCGAGGATCTTGGCGCTCTCAGCCACTTCCGCGGAGCTGACGGGGATGACTTCTTTGATCGCCTTGCGGTCCATCGCCGCCGCCAGCTCGCCGGACTTCGGGTCGATCCCGCCCACTAATTTGGGGATCGTTTGCGTGGTGTGGTCTTTACGCCCGGGGTCTTCACGCTCGGGGGAATACGCCAGATAAAAGTCCTT
>JAJDCW010000256.1 GCA_029260635.1 Phycisphaeraceae bacterium
AGCTCCGGGGGGACTCCGGGGGGGACTCCGGGGGGACCGTCTCCGGTGGGCGAACCTTGCCCGCATCGGCGTGGGGCGATAAACTCCCGCGTCCCCCGTCGCCAAACCACCGCATCCGACCCGGATTCTCGGGGCCGGACGCAACCAACACGGGGTGCCCCGGCACAGCCGACGGAGTGATCAGTGGCTAAGAAAACAACCAAAAAGAAGACCACCAAGGCGGGGGCCAGGAAGAAAGCCACCACCAAGAAGACGGCGAAAAAACCGGCCGCCAAGAAATCTACGCCTAAAAAGTCGACGAAAAAGTCGACCAAGAAATCCGCCGCAAAGACCACCAGGAAAACCACCCCAAAAGCCGCCTCGACTAAGAAAAAGTCGACCAAGGCCGGGGCATCCAAAAAGAAGACAACCAAGAAGTCTGCCCCCAAGAAAAAAACCACCAAGAAGACCGCTTCCAAGCCCAAGGCCCAGAAAGCCAGGCCCGAGGATAACGGCAGCCCCGACAAGGCCGCCGAAGCCGTCAAGCCCACACCCCCGCCGATCCGCCGGGTCGTCCGCCCGACCCCACCGCCGCCGACCGAGCCACAGGTCGAAGACTGGACACCCCTCTCCGACGCCAAGCTACGCAAGCTCAAGTCCGGCCTCACCCGCAAAGACCTCAACCAGTTCAAGCAGCTCCTGCTCGAAAAGCGTGCCGAGATCGTCGGCGACGTCATGGGTATGGAAGAAGCACGCAGCGGCGGCAACGGCGGCGACCTGTCCAACATGCCCCTGCACATGGCCGACATCGGCTCGGACAACTACGAGCAGGAGTTCACCCTCGGCCTGGTCGAGTCCGAACGCAAACTCCTGGTCGAGATCGACCGCGCACTCAAACGCATCCAGGACAAGACCTACGGCGTGTGCATCATCACCGGTACCCCGATCCCCAAAGCACGCCTGGAGATCAAGCCCTGGGCCAAGTACAGCATCGAGGTCGTCCGCGAACGCGAAAAACGCGGCCTACACAGCTTCTGAACCCCGGAAGGCTTTTCTTAAAATCGTGACCCCGTTGAGCGGCGGATCAATGATCCGCGCGTCGGTGCATTCTACCTATGCCATACGGCGATCCGCGATCGCCCGCTAAACGTGTCACAACCGATTACAATCCCCTGCCATGGATGAACAGGTCAACAACCAACTCAATAAAGAAGCGGCCGCCGTACAACCCGTCGCGATCGCCGGCAGCCGACCCGCGCTGATCGCCATGTTCATCGCGATCACCCTCGCGTCGCTGGCTATCGACCTCGGACTGAAGTACTACGCTTTCCATTTCGTCGCCGATACGCCGGTCGTGCTCGACCACGAGGACCCGCCCTGGTTTGGTGTGCCGCACCACGAGCCGACGGTCATCGTCCCGGGCATCCTGAACCTGCAACTGACGGCCAACGAGGGCGCGATCTTCGGGATCGGCAAGGGCAGCCGGTGGGTCTTCGTCGTCGTCAGCGTGCTGGCGGTCGGGTTTGTTTTGCGCGTCTTCTGGAAGTCCGACGCCAGGATGCGAATGTTCCAGATCGCGCTGGCGCTGATCCTCGCCGGGGCGCTGGGCAATCTCTACGACCGCATCATCTACGCGCTGGTGCGCGACATGCTGCACCTGTTCCCGAACACGGACCTGCCGTGGGGCCTCACCTGGCCCGGCGGCGCACGGGGGCTTTACCCCTGGGTCTTCAACCCGGCGGACGTGTCGCTGCTGGCCGGCGTCCTCACCGTGGTGTGGGTGACGTGGCGCTACACGCCGCACGTCAAAGAAGCTAACACGACCCAATGAGCGTTCTGAGAAACAACATGGGTCAGAGCCGGTTGGATCAATGCGGTTGGTCTTCATTCGATCCGGCCTTGTTCTTCGATGAGCCCGGCCGTGTCGCACGTCGTGCGGGGCCGGCCACACATGACATGATCCGCGACTTCTCACCCGGCCAAGCTGTGCTGGAGTTGTGCTGCGGCGGCGGGGCGCTGTCGATCTATCTCGCACAATCCGGTTTCGATGTCACCGCGGTCGACCTCAGCGAGAAGATGCTTAATCAATTCCAAAAACAGATGGCGGGATGTGACGAGACAACACGGAATCGTCTGAACCTGGTGCGGGCGGATGTCTGCGCGTTCGACCTTGGCAGACAGTTCGACTTCATCATTCTCGAAGACGACGGCCTGGGTTACCTGCTCAACGCGGAAGACCAACAAGCGTGTATGGGCAGGATCAGCCGACACCTGGCACCCGACGGCCGATGCCTGCTGACGAACATGACGCCCGATCTGGAGAAGACCGCGTCAAAAGCCTTTGAATACGATCGCGAAACCCACATCCTGACTCGGCCCCACCACTGGACATCGACCGACGCGGGGGGCCAGCGTACTGTTATCCACCAGGGTTTTGAGCGCCGCTATCTTTACGAGTGCGGTCAATTGCAGCGCCTGATCCATTCGGTCGGGCTGGAGGTGTTCAAACGATGGGGAGACCTGAATCGCGCCCCGTTCAAAGACCCTGCGACCCAGGAATACGTGCTGCTCATCCAGCACGCGTAGCCGAAACAAGCTTCCGGAAAAGCCCCTGGTTAAGCGGGCCGTCGCCGCCGCGTTCCGGGTGCCACTGCACACCCAGATAAAAACGTTCGGCAGCCATCGGCTTGCCGTCGATCGCTTCGACCGTCCCGTCGGGCGCAGTCGCCACGATGCGCATCCGGCCGGGGTCGGACACGGCCTGCTGGTGCGATGAATGGATCGGTTCGTGCCCTTCGGCGTCGGCGGCGCTGATCCACGAGTCATCGGCCGTCACCTTGATCGCGTGGTCCCCGCCCTTCTGATGGACCTCCGCATGGTCCATCGTCTCGGGCATGTACTGGTTGAGTTTGCCGCCGGCGTGCAGGGCCATCATCTGCATCCCCAGGCAGATGCCCAGCACCGGCTTGTCGCGCCGGTCGGCGAGGGCATCGAGTAAAGCGGTCTCGAAAGATTGACGCAGGGGGTCGAGCTTGCGGGCCTTTAGGTGCATCGGCTCGCCGAAAAGGGTCGTGTCCGGGTCGAGCCCGCCGGTGAGCACGAAGCCGTGGCAGGCCTCGACGTAATCACGTGCTATCCCGGGGGCGGGGCCCACGGCCATCAGGACCGGCACACCCCCCGCCGCCGCGACCGACCGGGCGATGAACGGGCCGATCTGGTACGCGCCGTGTTTGTAGTCCTCGCTCTGGACGTGGTCCACCGTAATGCCGATCAAGGGTTTCACCCCCGGATTATATCTGCCTGTGCCAAATGCGCCGCGTTGCTACAATGCACGGCCCAAAAGGGTTTAAAACACCATGGAACACGCCTACCAACAATGCATCCACCCCGACTGCGGCGCGACCTTCGGCGTCGATGAGGTCCACCTCGCCTGCTCCGCCTGCGCCACAAGGGGCCGGCAGTCGCTCTTGGATATCAAGTACAACTGGCAACGCCCGGACGTGCCCAAATCGCTCAAGGCCTTCGAGCACCGCTGGATGACCAAGGGCGAGCACGGCCAGGGGGCCTTGGACTTCTCCGGCGTCTGGCGATTCCGCGAGATGATGAAGTTCTACAACGACGAGAGCGACATCGTCACCATCGGTGAGGGCCGGACCAACCTCCAAGACG
>JAJDCW010000257.1 GCA_029260635.1 Phycisphaeraceae bacterium
CGAGATGCAGGCACAGATCGATGCCCTGCGTTCGGAACTCACCCAAGTCAAGGTCGAGCAGGGCGACAACTGGCTGAACGAGCGCCGCGCCGAAGAGGTGAAGGGCCTGATCATGGAAGTGCTGTCCGATGCAGACACACGTGCCTCGCTGATGAGTGACGGCGTACTCGCAGGCCACGACGGCAAGCAGTTCTTCATCCACAGCGCCGACGGCGCGTTCGCCCTGAACATAGGCGGGCAGGCTCAACTGCGTTACATCTACAACAACCAGGATGTGAGCACCGCGACCGATGAAGATGAGGGCGGCTTCCAGACCCGCAGGCTGAAGGTCAAGTTCGGCGGCCACATCGGCAGCCCCAAGGTCAAGTACAAGGCCACCATCGCCACCGATCGCGGTGACGGGGATGCGTTCCTGGAAGACTACATGATCTCTCACAAGATCAACGACAACGTCACAATCGCAGGGGGGCTGATGAAGCTCCCGTTCCTCACCGAGGAACTGACCAGTTCCAGCAAGCTGCTCGCGGCCGAGCGTACGCCCACCAACGAGTTCTTCACACTCAACCGTGCCGAGGGCGTGCGTCTGACCTACGACGACGGCCCGATCCTGTTCAACATCACCGTCAGCGACGGTGCGAATTCGGAACGCTCGGACTTTGAGGACGACGAATCAGAGATCGCGTTGACCGGACGTATCGACTACCTGGTTCAGGGCGAACGCAGCCAGACCAATGACTTCACCGGCTGGAGCGGCGAGGAGCAGCTGATTAACGTCGGTGGTGCCTACCACCTGGAGTACGGCGATGCACGTAACGGCGGCACCGCCGACTACAACGCCTACACCGTTGACGCCCGATACGAGAACGGCCCCGTGAACCTCTTTGGTGCCTTTATCGGTGCGACTGTCGATCCGGATTCGGGTTCGGACCGTGACATGGAAGGCATCGTCGTTCAGGGCGGCGTCCACGTCGTCCCCGACAAGGTCGAAATCTTCGGCCAGTGGTTCTCCATCGACGGCGACGTCTCCGGCGAAGACGAATTCGACGGCTGGGTGGCTGGCTTCAACTACTACATCAACGGCCACCGCACGAAGCTAACCACCGATGTCATCTGGTTGAACGAAGATCTGCCGACCGCTAACCCATTTGGTGCCAGCGCCGGCAGCACCGGCCTGGGCCTGATCTCGGGCACCAAAGACGAGATGGCTGTCCGTTCACAAATCCAGGTTCTGTTCTAAGGGGCGCTGAATCCACCTCGTACGTAGACAGCCCCCAGGCTTCGGCTTGGGGCTGTCTTTATTTATAGATAGGTCGTTTGCAAGGGGGCGGGGCCGGGGGAATCCGGGTTAATACCCGGGGTCATGGACCGGCCCCATCCAGCCGACTATAATGGATGTGTTCTTTGACAACTGGGGCCGACTGGTATTGACCGGACAGGGAAGGCTTGCGGTGGCACGTCGAGGTGTACGTTTGGTCCTCGTTAAACCACGTACAAAAAACTTAAATGCCAACGATAACATCGCTGGTCGCATCGGGTTCGCCCCGGCGCGCATGGCTGCCTAATAGTGGCCGAGTCCGACAGCTGAGTGTCTACGGCAGTTGTCGGGCTTACAATCAGTAGACTCGTCCAAAGGGGACGCCTTAGCCCCCGCGGACTAAAACTTTCTAGGGCTGGGGTCCTGGCAGGATGCTCTTGATCGTCCAGCACCCGAGATTAAAGCATGAGCTAAGCGTGTAGAGGCCGTTTGCTGACTGTCACGGGACGGGGGTTCGACTCCCCCCGGCTCCATTATTTTGCATGGCAATGGCTTGCGAGATTATCTCGTGGGTCTTTGCAGATTCCCAGCACGATAGGTCGTCGGCTATGCCGGCGGCCTTTTTTATTGATGCCCCTCTAGTCGGCTCGTGCGATTTTATTTGCATTGGGTGTTGTGCGACGCAGACGCAAGTGGCTTCCCCACCGGTGGTAAAGTCTAAGTGAACGGCTATCAGCAGATGCAATAAGACGGTTGACGGGCCGTTATATCTGTACGGTTAGGTTTATACGCACCCAATTTCAAGGAACGGTCACGATGCATAAATCCAGGGAAATCAGGTCTTTAATGGTTCTAGCCACTGTGATGCTTTTGGTGTCATTGGGTTCGGTCTATGGGCAGGACGGGGGGGATCGTGAGGGCCGGGGCGACCGGGGCGACCGTGGTAATCGGCGCGGTGATCGAGACATCCAGAACATGTCCGAAGAGCAGCGCGAGCAGATGCGGGAACGCTTCGCTGAACGTGCTGAGCGGATGCGGGCCGAGCAGGCCGAGCGCATGCAGGAGGACCTGGAGTTGAGTACCGAGGAGTACACCGCACTCGAGCCCATGATCGAGAAGGTTCAGCGACTGACAAGGGAGTCCTTAACCGCGGGCCGTAACCCTGCGGGGCGTGGCGGGCGGGGCGACCGAGGGGGATTCAGAAACCCATTCGATGATGACGCAGACAGGTCGCCCCAGGCCCAGGCTCTTACCGACGCCTCGGCGGCTTTAAGTGAAGTGCTTGACCAGGATGAACCGTCCGCTGATCAGATTAAACAGCGCCTCACCGCGCTGCGTGAGGCGAGGATCGCGATGCAGGATGCGTTGCGGCAGGCCCGCGAGGAGTTGCGTGGGTTCCTGACTCCCGAGCAGGAGGCACAGCTTGTATTGCGGGGCTTGCTGGATTAATGGTTTGATTAATTTCTCAGCACACGGGTTAATTATTCTCATTCGTCAGCACCCATAATGTGCGGCAAGTCAAACGAGGCGTGACCATGCGCGATGTGCTCAGCCAACTCACGGAGGATGGCCTGATCGATCCGCCGACGGCGGAGCGGGCGCGGTCCGCGTGGCACGGGGGTACGCCGCTTGAAGAAGCCGTGCTTGGGGCAGACGGCCTGACCGAAGAGAGGCTGCTGCCGGCGCTCGCCAAATCACTGGGTATCGCGTTTGTTGATCTGGATGAGAATCCCCCGGACAAGGCGCTGCTGGCAGAACTGCCGGCGCGTCTGTTGACAGCCTATCAATTGGTCCCGCTGGACCGGGCCAACGGCCGATTGAGGATCGCCACCTCCCGGGTCTTCGACCGGCGCGGGCTCGATGAACTGCGTCTTGCCACGGGCTGCGCCATGGAGCCGGTGCTTGCCACGGGTGACGCCATCCGTCGGACATTGGCGACTCACCTCGGCGTCGGCGCCGCGACGGTCCAGTCGCTGCTGGCCGCCGACGGTATCGAGGTCGTATCCGATGATGACGACATCGACCTATCCGAGGTCGCCGAGGACGCGTCGATCATCCAATTGGTCAATCAGGTGCTGATCGAGGCGATCGAACGCCGGGCGACGGACGTGCATTTCGAGCCGTTCGAGCACAAGCTGAGGGTGCGCTACCGGATTGACGGCACCCTGGTCGAGGCGTCGATCCCCCGCGAGGTGGCACGGTTCCAGCCGGCGATCGTCTCTCGTATCAAGATCCTCAGCCACCTGGACATCGCCGAGAAACGCCTGCCACAGGACGGCCGGATCAAGCTCCGCGTTTCCGGGCGAGAGATCGACGTACGCGTATCGATCATCCCGATGCTGCACGGCGAGGCTGTTGTGTTGCGTATTCTCGACCGAAGCGGCGCGCTGGTCGGGCTCGACGGCCTGGGCATGGCGCCGGCGCACCTGACTCAGTTTGATGAGGTCCTTGGATTACCTCATGGCATCGTGCTCGTCACCGGCCCGACCGGCAGCGGCAAAACAACGACGCTTTACGCCGGCTTATCAAAGATCAATACCACCGACCGCAAGATCGTCACCATCGAGGACCCGATCGAATATCACCTCGAGGGCGTCAACCAGATCCAGGTCGAAACGAAGACCGGCCTCACCTTTGCACGCGGCCTGCGTTCGATCCTGCGTCACGACCCGGACGTCGTACTCATCGGCGAGATACGTGACCGTGAGACTGCCGACATCGCGGTGCAGGCCTCGCTGACGGGCCATCTGGTGTTTTCCACACTGCACACCAACGACGCGCCCGGTGCCATCCCACGACTGATCGACATGGGCGTCGAGCCATATCTTGTTGCATCATCACTGGAAATGGTGGTGGCTCAACGGCTGGTGCGATTGATCTGCCCGCATTGCCGTGAACTGATGCCCGGGGCCGATGCGCGTGTGCTGATCGATAGGTACAACGGCAACCTCCCCAACGAACTCTACGTCGGCCGGGGCTGTCGATCGTGCAATGGCACGGGCTACCATGGCCGACGCGGCGTATTCGAGATGATGCCGATGTCTGAGCAGCTTCGCGCTCTGGCGACGGGCACCGCCTCGGCTCGTGATGTCAGACGTGCGGCGGTGGATGGGGGGATGCAGAGCCTGCGAGAAGACGGCTGGCGTCTGGTCCGCGAGGGCTTAACGACCGTTCAGGAAGTGCTGCGAGTCACCAAGGACGAGCTGCAGGTCTACGGCCAAACGAAGGGGCGTGACTAAGCATGCCTGTGTACGCGTATACCGGTCTCGAACCCAACGGCAAGAAACGTGTCGGTGTGATCGATGCCATATCCAGCGCCGCGGCTGTGGAGGCGGTCGAGCAGCGCGGCCTGATGCCCGTGAGCGTGGATGAGCGTGCCGAAGGACAAACCCATGGCTTGAAGCGTGCGGCCACGCGTGTCCGACCGTCTCAGGTCCACCAGTTCCTGCGCCAGCTCTCCGGCCTGCTCGCCGCGGGTGTCCCGTTGAGCCGGGCGCTCGAGATCCTTGGCCGCGAATCGACGTCGCCCGCAGCCAAAGCGCTCTGGCGTCAGGTCCGTGACGAGGTGTCTGACGGCACACCGCTGGCAGAAGCGATGAGTCACCACCCGCGTGTCTTCGCCAAGGTTCACATCGCCATGGTCCGCGCGGGCGAGACCGGCGGTTTCCTCGAAGTCGTCCTCAAACAGATCGCCGAGTTCATGTCACGCGAGCGCGACCTCAAGGGCCGGGTAATCGGCGCACTGATCTACCCGATGGTCCTGGCGTTCGTCGCGACGGGCGTCGTGACGTTCCTGCTGTCCTGGTTCATCCCCAAGTTTTCACTGATCTTCGATCAATTCGGCCAGTCCTTGCCGATCTTGACACGGATCGTGCAGGGCGCGAGCCTGATCGTCCGCGATTACGGCTTGATACTTGTGGTGCTGGTCGTCGTCGCGGTGATCGCTGCGCGTCGGGCGCTACTGACCCCGGCCGGCCGTCGGTTCCGGGACAGGTGGATACTCAAGGTCCCGGCGGTCGGGCATGTGATGTCGCGCTTCGCGCTGGTGCGATTCTGTCGGATGCTTGGGACACTTTTGGGGGCAGGTGTACCACTGATCAACTCGCTTCATGTGGCGCGTGAAGCGATCGGCAACCAGGTGCTTTCTGATGCCCTGGACGAATCGATCAGCCGCGTGCAGCAGGGCGATACCCTGGCCCACGGGCTGGCGACCTGCCCCGGGCTGTTCCCGCCCTCGGTGCTTGAGGTGATCGCCGTGGCCGAGGAGTCCGGGCAACTGAGTAAAGAACTCGATAGGCTCGGGGAAGACAACGAACAGGAACTGGACCGACGTTTACGGCTGCTGGTGTCGCTCGCGGAACCGGCGTTGCTTTTCGTGATGGCGACGATCGTCGGCACGATCGTCATTGGCATGCTGCTACCGGTATTCGATCTCTGGGACGCGATTCAATAAGGATTCATGATGAAGTCAATACAATTATCACGACACAACCCCCACACCCGGGCCTTCAGTATCCTCGAACTGCTGCTTGTGCTGGTCATCCTGGCTGTGCTCTCGGCGATCGTCGGCGTCCGTTTCGCCGGACAATCAGGCAAGGCCAAGGTCACCGCGGCGAATACGCAGTTGCGGGACTTCAAGACCGCGCTGGGCGCATACGAATTACAGGTCGGCGCCTACCCGACCACGCAGCAGGGCCTGCTGTCGCTGATCGAGGAGCCCAACGATGCCGCGGGCTGGTCCGGGCCATACCTGGAAGCCGATGTGGTCCCTAAAGACCAGTGGGGCAACGACTGGCAGTACCGCTACCCCGGTACGCACAACACCGAGGGCTTTGACCTCTTCTCCCACGGGCCGGACGGCCGCGCCGGCGGGGGCGACGACATCGCCAACTGGACAACCAATAATTGAATCGACGCTGTATCACATCCCGCGCGGGCTTCACACTGATTGAGTTGATCCTCGTCCTCGTGCTGATCGCCGTGCTGACCACGCTCGCGACACCCTCGCTGCGCGGCTTCGCCAGACGGGCGGCGCTGGACGATACGGCCGCGTCGTTGCTGACGCTGGCCGAGCAGGCCCGGACACGCGCCGCACACGAGGCCGTGCCGCACCGTGTCGTTTTCGATCTGGATCAGCACATCGCCTGGCTCGAGCACATAGGCGACGAAGGTTTCGAGGAAGTCAACGCCAGCGGCGTCGAGCCCGTGCAGTGGGGGGCCAGCGTGAAAATCGTCGCAGAACTCGACCTGACCCAGGACGGACTGCCCGCGATCAACTGCCAGCCCAACGGCCTGACCTCGCTGGGTTGCGTTGTGATCGAACAAGAAGGGCAATTCGTGGTTTTGATCTGCGACACACCCACGGCACGCTTCCGGATCATCACGCCGCAACGCGATTCCACACGTAACGCAGAGGGGGTGCTCGATGCGATGCGTCTCTAGTCGTGGATTTACGCTGCTGGAAGTACTGGCCGCGCTGCTGCTGGTCGCGATTGTATTGCCCGTGGTGATGGGCGCGATCGACACCTCGACACACATTGGGGGGCTGGCTCACGACCGAGCCGAGGCGGCGCTGCTTGCCGAGAACAAGCTCAACGAGGTCCTGCTCGACCAGAGCTGGCAGTTCGGCGACGCCAGTGGTGCGTTTGGCGACGACACGGACGATCCCGCCGCGAAGCGGTACATCTGGGACCTGCACGTCGAGCAATGGCAGGACCCGACCGTGCGCATGCTGACGTTGACCATCCATTGGGAACGCCGTGGTCGGTTGCAAACGCTGACTTTCACCACGGCCGTCCACGACGAGGGCAACGCATGAACCACCCAAGACGTGCATTTACCTTGATCGAGCTGCTGCTGGCAATCACCGTCACCGCGATCCTCGCCGCCACGGTCTACGCCAGCCTGATGGTCGCCACACGTACACGGACCAAGGCGATCGAGACGGTCGGCAAGGACCGTTCGTTGCACCTGGCGCTGGACCTGGTCCGCCGAGACCTCGTGGCCGTGCCCCCACCGACCGGCACGCTCGCCGGCGCGTTCCTTGGTGAAGACGACAACCGCTTCGACCTGGTCAGTTTCACCACAGCTAACGCCTTTATGCCGCCGGATGGCAAACTCTCTGATCTTGTCAACGTCAGTATCGGCCTGGCGGACGACCCCAACAATGACCGCGCGTTCATGCTGGTTCGCGGCATCACCACCAACCTGCTCTCAGCGACCACGACCGAGCCGCAGACGCAGGTGCTCACTCGTGGCGTGACCGGTTTTGATGTCGTTTACAGCGACGGGTCCGACTGGCTTGACGACTGGGACTCGACACAGCACGACAACACACTGCCGCTAGCGGTTCAGATCACGCTCTATCACAGGACCGACGACGACCGAAGCGTACCCGGGCAAGAACAGGCCACGTCGTTGATCGTGATGCTCCCTTCGGGTCAGCGCGGCGACAGCATCTTCTCGGGGGTGAACCGATGACGCGGGCTTCTCTGCAGTATCCCACGAACCGGTGTCGCTATACGTCGCGCGGTGCGGCGCTGGTCGTTGTGCTGTTCTTTATCGTGTTTATGGTGTCGCTGTCGATGGTCTTCGCGCGACAGATGCAGACCGAGGCGGTCACGGCCGGCAACAGCGTGTCGCAGACCCAGGCCCGTTTCGTTGCGCTCGGCGTGATCGAGGCGATCAAGGCGGACCTGCAAAGCTCGATCGATGCCGGCGACGAACCAACCATCGACTTCGTCGAGCCGCAGGCCCAGGTGCTCGGCGACGGGATGTACTGGATCATCGCCCACGACTTCACGACCGACGAGGAGGCGACCTTCGGCGTCGTGCCCGAGTCGGCAAGGGTGAATGTCAGTGTGTCCCCGCCGGATCGGCTGGCGCTGCTGCCGGGGATGAATACCGAGACCGCCAACGCCATCGCCGACTGGCGGGACGGCGACGACGAGGTCCGCGAGGGCGGTGCCGAGAGCGACTACTACCTCGCCCAGCGTACCGGTTACGACGCCAAGAACAGCCGGTTCGAGACGCTCGAAGAACTGTTGTTGGTCCGTGACATCGACAGCACCATCCTCTTCGGGGAAGACACCAACCGTAACGGCGTGCTGGACTCCAACGAGAACGACGCCAACGCCACCCCGCCCGAGGATAACGCCGACGGCAACCTGGATGTCGGTGCGTACCCTTACCTCACCGTCTACAGCGCCGAGTCCAACCAGACGCCCGACGGCGGCGAACGCGTCAACATCAACCAGGGCGGTGAGGTCTTCCAACTGCTGCGTGATGAGCTTTCCGAATCGCGATTCAACGAAGTGTCCCCGCGTGTCCCCGGTGGCCGCCCCTTCCAGAACGAGTTGGATTTTGCGGTCAAGCTCCGGCTGACTGATGAAGAATTCGGAGAACTTGAAAACGAGATTACCACGTCGGGTCAGCCCGTTCGCCGCGGACTGATCAACATCATGTCCGCACCCGCGGAGGTGCTGGACTTGCTGCCCGGCCTCGAGCCCGGCGACGGCCAGAAGATCGTCAACGCACGTGAGCAGGAAGGCGAGTCGATGCTCTGGCTCGTTGACGCGATCGGCCAGGAAAAGGCGGTGCAGGCGGCGGGCCTCCTGACGACCGACAGCTACCAGTACAGCGCCGACATCCTCGCGATCAGCGGCGACGGCCGGGGCTTTGTGCGCTACCGTGTCGTGATCGATACGCTCGCGCCCGACGGGTCCGCCGTCGAAGGGCCGCGCGTCGTTTATACGCAGGACATTACCGATCTGGGCTGGCCGATCGATCCCGCGATCCGGATGGCGTTACGAGCGGGAACCCCCATCGAAGAAGTGGCTGAGCAATACCGATCGGGGGTGCGGTGATGGCAAGTGAATCACGCAAGCAGCTGGCGATGCTGATCGACGAACACCGTGTTACCGTGACCGCCCCAGGCGATTCAACGCCGGTGTCGATCGGTCTGCCCGGGCGCTGGTCGGACACGAAGCCTGAGGTGCTGGGCGGGTTGTTCAAAGAAGCGTTAGGCGCATCACGCCTGGCCCTTGGCCGGGTGGTTGTCGGTGTGCCCGTATCGTGGGTATTGACGCAGTACCTGAGCGTGCCTTCGACCGACCCGACGGCGACGGCCGGTGCGGTTCGCATCCGTGTCAACCGTGATTACGCCACGGACACCGGCGATCTTATCGCGGATTACACGGCCGGCCGTAACGAGTCTGGAAGCGACGTATTGATCGGGGTGACGACCCGCGCCAAGTTGGCTCGTCTTACCGCCGCACTCGAGTATGCCGGTCTCAAGGCCGAGGCGGTTTATGTCACCACCCAGGTGTTTACCGGCGGGGACCCGTCGGATGCCATGGTCGTGCGTGTCCAGCCGCCGTTAGCCGAGTTGGCATTGGTACGCAACGGGCAGACGGTCAGCCTGCGTTCGCTGTGTGAAACACTTGAAGACAACGACCCGGCCGGTGCGGCGCGTTCGATCACATCGTCTATCGCCTCCGACCCAGAACTGTCTAGCCGGCCCGGACGGGTGGTGCTTGCCGTCGACGCCTCGACGGGTATCGACCCACGTGCGGTGGTCACACACCTCAACGGCTTATCACAGTGTGGGGCAACCATCAACGATGCCGAGGCGATCGATCTGTTACGCAAGCGGGCGGGCGACGACGACCTCCTGGACCTGCTGCGATGCCGGGCGACACGGCCCGTGGTCGCCGCGTGGACGCCGGTTCAGAAAACGGGGTTGGCCTTCGCCGTGGTCGCCGTGTTGACTCTGCTCGGTGTCGGCGGTCTATGGTGGAGTCGTGCACACAAGCTTTCTTCGCTGCGTCAGACCGAGATGCAGATGCGCCCCGAGGCCGAGGCCCTTGGGCGGGTCAAGCAACGGCTGGACAGCTCCGCGCCGTGGTTCGACAAACGGGTCGATACGTTGTCGTGCATGGCGGTGCTGACCGGGTGCGTGCCCAAACGCGGGGACTTGTGGCTGGCGGAGTTCAGGCTCGGTACCGACCAAACCGGCTCGTTGCAGGGCCGG
>JAJDCW010000258.1 GCA_029260635.1 Phycisphaeraceae bacterium
GGGCCGTCTTCACGTCCACCCCCATCGTGCGGACCTTGACGTTGCCGGTCCCCGTGCGGACCGTGCCCCCCGGGATGTCCGTCATCCAACGTCGGACCGTGTCGGCAACCATCGGCAGGCTCAGCCCGTGTTCCAGCAGCGCGCCGGAACGCACGTCGATACGCACCTCGTAGTCACGGACGCCTTCAACAAGGATCTCGCCCATGTCCGGCAGCGTGCGCAGGTCGTCGCGTATGCCTCGGATCGCGCGTTTCATCGCCTGTTCGTCCAGGTCGCCGTACAACGCGACTCGGATCACCGGGAGCTTGGGCTCCAACAGTTGTGTCTGGATCTTTTCGGATTCTTCAGGCAGGTCGGTCAGCGAATCGATCGCGCGTTCGATCTCGTCCAACGCCTCGTCGGGGTCGGCGTCTTCGCGGAACTCGACGGTGATCCCGCCGCCGCCCTCGGTCAGCGTGGTGCGTAATTCCTTAACCTCGTCCAGGTCGGTGAGCTTGTCTTCGACCTTGATCGCCAGGGTTTCTTCCAGCTCATCCGGGGTCACGCCGGGATACGGCAGGCTGACCGTCGCCATGTCCGGGTCGGACTCGGGGAAGAACTCCCGGCGTAGCGACATCCCCAGCACCAGGCCGGCCAGCAGGATCGCGGTCATCAATAGATTGACCGGGACCGGTTTACGGACCCCAAAACCTGCCAGGCTCACTGAACGCCTCCCCCGTCCGCCAGACCCGCATCGTCTTCACCGACCGGGACGGGTTGGACCTGCTGCCCGTCGCTTAGGGACCGCGTCGGGTTCAGTACGACCCGGTCACCCGGCTCGACGCCGCTTGCCAGCACCGCCCACTGCTTGTCCGGCAGCCCGAACGTCGGCAGCGTGCCCTCGTACGCAAACGCCTCGGCGACCTCGCTGCTGTGGATCAGGTTATCTCTGATCAGCATCACACGCTCGGTGCGTATCGATCGGCGGGGCACGGCGATCCGCGGTAGTACGTTCGACTCCATCACCACACCGCTGACAAACACGCCGGGTGCGAGTTTTGTTTTATCGTCGGACGTGTCGGCGGGAACCTCGACATAGGCCGCGAAGGTGCGCGTCGCCGCGTCGTCTTCCGGGGCGATGCGGGTCACCTCACCGTCCCATGACAGGTCCGCGTCCGCGGTAGAGACCAGCTTCACCTGATCGCCGACACGGACGTGTGACCGTGCGCTGGCCGACAGACTTAGCGGGGTCTGGATGTGGTCGACATCGACCACGCGCGCGACACGCTGGCCGGGGGCCAGGTTCTCGCCGACCTCGACATCAACCTCCTGGATCACCCCGTCGATCGGGCTCTTGATCAGGCAACGGTCAAGGTTCTTCCGGGCGATGTCGGCCGAGGAAACCAGCCCCGCTTTTTCAGCCTGGAGCTGGTTGCGTCGGGGGCCTATGGCAGAGAGTGATTCCTCGATCTGTATCTTGTTGCGTTCAGATGACAAGGCGGCCCGTTCCGAGGCGTCCAGGTCTTTCTGGTTCGCGGCCGCCGCGCCGAACATCTCCTTGATGCGAGCCAACTCGTCCTGCGCCAGCTTCATGTCCCGCGTCTGTATGTCCAGCTGCTGCTTGAGTGAAGATTCGGTGTTGTCCAACTCCGCCAGCCTCGCATCGACGGCCGAGAGGTTCTGCTCGGCGATCTTCAGCTGGTTGGCGAAGTCGCTGTCGTCCAACTCGACCAGGACCTGTCCCTGAATGACAGAGGTGCCTTCGCGTGCTTCCGGCAACACCCGTGTGACGGTGGCGGTGACGCGCGCGGGGATGTTCGCCGAGTTGATCGCCTCGGCCGTGCCGTACCCGATCCACTGCCGTTGGACGGGGACGGGCTGAGCTGTGAAATAGCGGACGCGCTGGTGCAGTTGATCGGCGTCAATCTCGGGGACGATCGGCTTGGT
Source organism: Phycisphaeraceae bacterium (assembly GCA_029260635.1). Classification (GTDB taxonomy): domain Bacteria; phylum Planctomycetota; class Phycisphaerae; order Phycisphaerales; family Phycisphaeraceae; genus JAJRRS01. Next base: position 1,927 of record JAJDCW010000258.1, read on the forward strand.
CGACGCCAGGACCTGGAAGATGACCAGGCCCAGGATCAACAGCGCTCCCGCAATCGCGGCCCGCATTAGGACGATCGCGCGCTGGCTGAGGTTCTTGTTCATATCGATAGATCACGGATGCGTTTAGGAGGGCTATCCGGGGATCATAGCACGCCTAATGAACCGGGGCATCGTGCGGGGGGTGTCGTTATTTTTTCCCCAGTCCCGTCTTCCAGACCGGGTCGTGGTGGTTGTCTTCCTCGGGGGCGAACCAGCGTGTCAGGGTCGTTTTCTGCCGGGTATAGAAGTGCACGCCCTCGTTGCCCTGGATATGCAGGTCGCCGAAGAAAGATGCGTTCCAGCCGGTGAAGGGGAACCAGGCCATGGGTGCCGGCACGCCGACGTTGATGCCGATCATGCCGGCGTTGAAGTGCTGCTTGAACTGGCGTGCGGCGTAGCCGGAGTGTGTGAAGATCGAGGCACCGTTGCCGTATTCACAGCCCCGTCCGATATCAAGCGCGGCGTCCAGATCGTCCGCGCGGATCACCGAGAGCACCGGGCCGAAGATCTCCTCTTTGGCGACACGCATGGTGGGCTTGACGTGGTCGATGATACTGGGACCGACCAGGAAGCCGTCGCCGTTCACATTTTCTCGGCCGTCCAGGCGGAGCGTCGCGCCCTCGCCCTTGGCGATATCCAGGTACGAGCCGATCCGGTTGACCGCGTCGGGGTTGATCAACGGCCCCATGTCGGCTTCGGTTCCATCGGTTGGGCCTGTCTTCAGGCCACTTGCGTAGTCGTTGAGTTGGTCCACCAGGGGATCGGCAACGCTGCCGACCGCGACGGCGACGCTGCCCGCCATGCACCGCTGGCCCGCGCAGCCATACGCTGACGCGGCGAGCGCCTTGACCGACAGGTCGATGTCCGCGTCCGGCATGATGATCAGATGATTCTTCGCGCCGCCTGCCGACTGCACGCGCTTGCCGTGCTGCGTGCCGACCTCGTAGATGTACTTCGCGATCTTCGTTGAGCCGACGAACGACACGGCCGCGACCTCGGGGTGGGTCAGCAGGGCGTCAACCGATTCCTTGTCGCCGTGGACGATGTTGAATACGCCGTCGGGGATGCCGGCCTCGACGAGCAACTCACCCATGCGGATCGATGACAGCGGGACTTTTTCGGAGGGCTTGAGGATAAATGTATTGCCACAGGTCAATGCGATCGGGAACATCCACAGCGGCACCATGAACGGGAAGTTGTAGGGGGTGATCCCGGCACAGACGCCGACCGGGTGGCGAAGCGTTTCGGCATCCACTTCCCGGGCGATGTTAGCCATCGTCTCGCCCTTGATCAGGCTGGGGACGCCGCTGGCGAACTCGACCATCTCGACGCCACGCTGCACTTCGGCGCGTGACTCCGGGAGCGTCTTGCCGTGCTCCCGGGTGACCAGTTCGGCGAGTTCATCAAAGTGTTGTGCCATCAGGTCGCGGTAGCGGAACATGATGCGTGCCCGCTCGACGACGGGGGTCTCACGCCAGGCCGGGAGGGCGGCGGCGGCCTCGACGACTTGGTTGGTTTCCTCAGCCGACGCCAGCGGGGACCGGGCGATTACCTGCCCCGTGGAGGGGTTATGGATATCGCTGAATCGGGTCGAGGTGCTGTCCTGCCACTTACCGCCGATAAGATTTTGTACGGTTTTAACGTCGCTGGCTGTGTTCGGTCCTGACATGGGGCGTCCTTCTTTCGCTGAATCTTGCAAATCGGGGCATTTGGAATTCCTCATTATATGGTAAACTGTGAAGTTTCATATGCCTTTTTTCAGGAGCCGGTCACATGGCAAGAATCGTCCGCGGTGCGTTGATCCAGGCCTCCCTCTGCGAGCCCGTCACTTCGCCGGTCGCCAAGATCAAGCAGTCCATGATCGACAAGCACGTCGATATGATCGCCCAGGCGGCTGACAAGGGTGCCCAGGTCGTCTGCCTGCAAGAACTCTTCTACGGCCCGTACTTCTGCGCCGAGCAGGATGTGAAGTGGTACGACCTGACCGAGCCCATCCCCGACGGCCCGACCACAAGACTCATGCAGGACCTGGCCAAGAAACACAAGATGGTGATTGTCGCCTCGATGTACGAGGAAGACCTCACCGGTGTGTACTACAACACGGCCGCCGTAATCGACGCGGACGGGACCTACCTTGGCAAGTTCCGCAAGATCCACATCCCGCACTGCAACCCCGGCTTCTGGGAGAAGTTCTACTTCCGCCCGGGCAATCTGGGCTACCCCGTATTCGACACCATGATCGGCAAGGTCGGCGTCTACATCTGCTACGACCGGCACTTCCCGGACGGCGCACGCTGCCTGGGGCTCAACGGCGCGGAGATTATTTTTAATCCCTCCGCCACCGTCGCGGGCTTAAGCGAATACCTCTGGAAACTCGAGCAGCCGGCCCACGCGGTCGCGAACCAGTACTTCGTCGGCGCGATCAACCGCCCCGGCACCGAGGCCCCCTGGACCATCGGCAAGTTCTACGGGCAGAGCTATTTCTGCGACCCCCGAGGCCAGATCGTGGCCGAGGGCAGCCGGGACGAGGACGACATCGTGATCGCGGACATGGACTTCGACCTGATCCGTGAGGTCCGCAACACCTGGCAGTTCTTCCGTGACCGTCGGCCCGAGACCTACGGCCCGATCGTTCAGTTGTGACCACGGCCAGACCGTGACCGTGGCACTCTGGCGCTTGGTGCCGGAGGGGTGTGATGTGCCTTGACAATGTTTGAGATTCTATGAACAGCGATACCAGCAACAACCAGATCATCTACGGGCTTGACGACCGGCCGCCGCCGATCCGGGCGGGTGTGCTCGCCGCTCAGCACGTCCTGACGATGTTCGGGTCCACCGTGTCGATCCCGCTGCTCTTCGGCCCCGCGATGGGGATGGATATCGAGCAGATCGCGCTGCTGATCTCGTCGGTCATGCTTTGCAGCGGGGTCGCGACGTTTATCCAGGCCACGTTCGGGTCGAGGCTGCCGATCATCCAGGGCGTGTCGTTCTCGTTTATCGCCGCGTTCTTCGGGATCATCACGGCGGTCGGCCTGTCCGAATCCCAGGGCGGGATGGGCGGCGACGGCGCGATGATGATGCAGTACATTGCCGGCGCGGTGATGGTCGGCGCATTGATCGAGATGACGATCGGGTTCAGCGGGCTGATGGGCTGGGTCAGGAAACTGTTGTCGCCGGTGGTGGTCGGGCCGGTGATTATGCTGATCGGGCTGGCGTTGTTTCAGCACGGGGCGCCCAAGGCCGGCACCGACTGGTCCATCTCCGGGCTGACAATGTTGTTGATTATTGTTTTCTCGCTGGTGCTTTCGCGCAAGAGCAGGCTGTTCCGTCTATTCCCGATCCTGTCGGCGTTGATCTTCGTGGTCACGCTCTGCTGGGTGCTCGGTGCGGTGGGGGTTTACCATCCTGAGCTAGTAAATGAGGCGGGTGAAGTTGTGCCTGCGAGTCCGTCTTATGTGAATCTTGACGCGGTGGAATCCAGCCCGTGGGTGCGTACCGACCCTTCACAGATTTTTTTCCCCTGGGGGCTTCCGAAGTTCCACGTGGGGTTCATCATCGCGGTGATCGCCGGGTATCTGGCCTCCATGATCGAATCGTTCGGCGACTACCACGCCTGCTCGCAGATGGCCGGCGGCGGCGACCCGACCCCGAAACAGATCTCGCGCGGCATCGGCTGCGAAGGCATCGGATGCTTCCTGACCGGTGTGTTCGGCGGGTTCAGCTCCACGAGTTACTCCGAAAACGTCGGGCTGGTCGGGCTGACTAAGGTCGGCTCGCGCTACGTCGTGCAGATCGGCGCGGCGATCCTGATCCTGTTAGGGTTCTTCGGGAAGTTCGGCGCGTTCGCCGCTGCGATCCCCGGGCCGGTGGTGGGAGGGCTGTACTGCGTGATGTTCGGCCTCATCGCCGCGGTCGGTGTGCAGCAGTTGGCTAAGTGCGACCTTCAGTCCGACCGCAACCTGTTTATCGCAGGGTTCAGTCTGTTCATGGGGTTGAGTGTGCCGGCGTATTTCGCGTCTGTCGCGACGACGGAGAACATGCAGGTCGGGCAGACGCTGGCGATGTATCAGCCGACCGTCGAGCCGCTGCTGGCGAGTCTGACCGATGGCATCAAGGGCGTGGTGGTTTCGATCGGCTCCACAGGGATGGCCGTCGCCGCGATCATCGGCCTGATCCTCGACAACTTGATCCCGGGAACACCCGAGCAACGCGGCATCAATGCCCCCGTCCCCGGAGTTTTAGTCCCCGAGGCCGGCTCGATTAACGCAGGCTCGGACGATTAATCTAGAAAATCAAACAAAGAGGGCGGAAACGCACGCGAAAGGAAAACGACATGACCACAGCACACTCACAACCAAAGACAGTCTCGCTGCCCGTGTACGACCACACCCCCACGCCCTACACCGGCCCGTCGCGCGATGAGGTCATCGCGTTGCGCACCCAGTACGTGAACCCGGGGGTGCTGACGTACTACAAGTCGCCGATGATGATCGTCGAGGGGAAGATGCAGTATGTCTGGGACGAGAAGGGGACGCGCTACCTCGACGCCTTCGCGGGCATCGTCACCGTCAGCGTCGGGCACTGCCATCCGAAGATCATCGAGAAGATCAAGGCCCAGAGCGAGACGCTCCAGCACACGACGACGATTTATCTTCACCCCGCTATCGCGCAGTTCGCCGAGAAGCTGGCGTCGAAAATGCCGTCCACCGAAGACGGGCAGCCGCTTGATAAGAGCTACTTCACCAACTCCGGCAGCGAGGCGAACGAGGTCGCGATCCTTTCGTGTCGTGAGCACACCGGCAACACGCCCGTCATCGCGCAACGCAACGGGTACCACGGCGGGACCAGCGTCCCGATGGGCCTGACCGCGCACGGCAACTGGAAGTTCAAGTCTAACCCGAGCCTGGATATTCACCATACCCACCCCGGCTACTGCTACCGCTGCCCGTACGGGTTGGAGTACCCGTCTTGTGACCTCAAGTGCGCCAAGGACATCAAGAATGTTATCCAGTACCAGACCCCCGGCGAGATCGCGTGTTTCATCGGCGAGCCGATCCAGGGTGTCGGCGGCACCGTCGTGCCACCCAAAGAGTTCTTCCAGGTCGTCTACGACATCGTCCGTCAGCACGGCGGGCTGTGTATCGCGGACGAGGTGCAGGGCGGGTTCGGCCGTACCGGCAAGCACTTCTGGTCGCATGAGGTGTTTGGCGTGAAGCCCGACATGATCACCATGGCCAAGGGCATCGGCAACGGGTCGCCCCTGGGCGCGATGACCACCACCACGGACATCGCCAAGAACATGGCCAACAAGATCCACTTCAACACCTACGGCGGCAACCCCGTGAGCATGACTCAGGGGCTGGCTGTACTGGAGGTCATCGAAGAGGACGGCATCCAGCAGAACGCCGACATCATCGGCTCACACATCAAGCAGGGCCTGGAAGCGATGCAGGACAAGCACGACCTGATCGGCGAGGTCCGTGGGATGGGCCTGATGCTCGGTGTCGAGCTGGTCACGGATCGCAAGGCCAAGACACCCGCCACTGCGCAGGCCGCCGACGTAATGGAGCTCTGCCGCGACCGCGGGCTGATCATCGGCAAGGGTGGGCTGTTCGGCAACACCCTGCGGATCAAGCCCCCGATGTGCATCAACAAGGACGACGCCGACTTTATGCTCGCCGTGCTTGATGACGTGCTGGGCGAAGTCGCGGCGAAGAACTGAATGAACGACTAGCAACAATTATAAGCAATCGACCAGGAGATAAACTATGGCTGACCTGAGCGTAAACGTTAACGGCTTGAAAATGCCCAACCCCTTCGTGATCGGCTCCGGCCCTCCTGGAACCAATGCCAACGTGATCGGTAAAGCGTTCGACGAGGGGTGGGGGGCCGTGATCGCCAAGACCGTCAGCCTGGACGCCTCCAAGGTCATCAACGTCGCCCCGCGGTACGGCCGGCTGCGCGGCAACGACCGTAAGGACATCTTCGGCTGGGAGAACATCGAGCTGATCTCCGACCGCAGTTTCGATGTCTGGATCGACGAGTTCAAGCAGCTCAAGGATAAGTACCCCGACGGGATCCTGATCGCGTCGATCATGGAGGAGTTCAATAAGGACGCCTGGATCGAGATCGTCGAGCGTTGCCAGGACTGCGGCGTGGACGCGTTCGAGCTGAACTTCTCCTGCCCGCACGGCCTGCCCGAGCGGAAGATGGGGGCCGCCATGGGCGAAGACCCCAAGATCCTCGAAGAGGTCTGCGGCTGGGTCATGGGCGCGACCAAGATCCCCGTCTGGGCGAAGATGACTCCGAACGTCACGCACATCGAGGACCCGACCCGCGCCTCACTCAAGGCCGGCTGCGACGGCATCGCCGCGATCAACACGATCCGAAGCTGCATCGGCGTGAACCTGGAGACGCTGCGCCCCGAGCCTAGCGTCGAGGGCTACACGACCCCGGGCGGGTATTCCTGCAAGGCGGTGCGACCGATCGCGCTTCGGATGTGTATGGAGATTTCCAAGGTCATCAAGGAAGAGTACCCCGGCCGGACGCTCTCGGGCATCGGCGGCGTGGAGACCGGCGAAGACGCGGCGCAGTTCATCCTGCTGGGCAGCGACACCGTCCAGGTCTGCACCGGCGTCATGAAGTACGGCTACGGAATGGTCAAAGAGATGTGCGAACAACTCGCCGGCTTCATGGATAAGCACGGTTTCAACACCATCGACGACTTCAAGGGCCACAGCGTCCAGTACTTCACTACCCACGCCCACCTCGTCGAGCTTCAGGCTAAGGCCAAGGCCGACGCCAAAGCCGCCGCCGCGAAGAAGAAGATGGTCGCCGAAGACGCCGAATGGTCGGGCGACGACTTTGTAAAGCAGTCTGATGCGCTGGGTAGTAACTAAGCAGCGATTCATTTACCGAAGTTTAAAATTAAACAGGGCCGCATCGAACGCGATGCGGCCCTGTTGTGTTTCATGATAGTGTTTTTCAGGACGGGTTCGCGGCACGTGTCAGCAGTTTCCCGCGTGACTGGTCGCCGACGAACTTGCCGTCGCGTGCCTGGATCTTGCCGCGGACGGTGACGGCGCTGGGACGGCCCTTGATGGCGACGCCCTCGAAGCCGGAGTAGTCCACGTTCATCGCCTGCGTCTCGGCACTGATCTTGTCGCGGTAGTCGGGGTCGAAGATCACGAGGTCGGCGTCCATGCCTTCGGCGATGTCGCCCTTGCCGGGGAGGTTGAAGAGTTTGGCGGAATTGGTCGAGGCGACGGCGACGAAGGTTTTCAGGTCGATTTTGTTTTCGCAGACGCCGTAAGTGTAGAGCAGCTTGATGCGTTCTTCGATGGAGGGGATGCCGTTGGGGATCTTGGTGAAGTCCGAGCCGCGAGCGGGGTGGCCCATGTCCTTCTGGCCGACGAAGTCGAAGGGCGCGTGGTCGGTGCCGACGGTATCGATCCGGCCGTCGGCGAGCGCCTGCCAGAGAAATTCTTGGTGTTCTTTAGCACGGACCGGCGGACTCATGACGTACTTCGCGCCCTCGAAGTCGGGCTTCTGCGCGTAGGTGTCGTCGATGACCAGGTAGGGGATCACGGTTTCGATCTTGACATCCACGCCGCGCTGCTGGGCCGCGATCGCGTTCTCGACGGCGGGGCGGTTGCTGGTGTGGACGATGTAGCCGGCCGCGCCAGTGGATTCCAGGAAGGTGCAGAAGTGGTGCACGCCCTCGGCCTCGACCGTGACGGGGCGTGAACGCTCGTGCCATTCCGGCCCGACCTTGCCCTCCGCGACGAACTCGGCCTGCTTGGCGGCGACCAGGTCCGCGTTCTCACAGTGGGCGGTCACGATGACGCCCAACTCCTTGGCGAGTTTCAGGGTGTTGTAGAGCTCGTCGTCGGTGACGCCGAATGCGCCCTTGTAAGCCAAGAAGACCTTGAACGAGGTCAGCCCCTTGCTGACCAGGTCGCGCAGCTGTTTCTCGGCCGACTCGTCGTAGCGGGTCACGCCCATGTGGAAGCTGTAGTCGCAGGCGGAGTTCCCCTCGGCCTTGCGGTTCCACAACTCGAAGGCCTCGGCGGGCTCCTCGCTACGCGCCGGGCAACACATCTCGATGAAAGTCGTCGTCCCGCCGACGAGTGCGGCCCGGCTGCCCGAGGCGTGGTCGTCCTTGGAGTAGGTCCCCATAAAGGGCAGGTAGATGTGGACGTGCGGGTCGATGAACCCAGGGAAGACGTACTTTCCCGTGGCGTCGATGACTTCCGCGCCGGCGGGGGGATCTATATTGGGCGAGATCTGGGTGATCGTCTCGTCTTCGCAGTAGATGTCAGCGGTGTAGTCTTTGGTCGCGGTGATGATCCGCCCGTTTTTTATAAGCAGTGACATGAGGCACACAACCTTTCCGTGAGGTGATTTTGCACGGCGATTGTGGGCGTTTGGGGGGTTGTGTGCAAGTCTGGAGTGAGAAGGGGGGATGGTGAGAGCGGGTGAGGTTTATCGTGTGGGACCCCACGTTCAAAGAACGTGGGTTTCGTGGCGTGCGTGTCGCTATTCCGTCAGGTTGGCTTGGGTTTCTGGTGGCGGTGGGATCACGGTCGCGGGGCCGTTGCCGATGTGTGCGATGCTGTAGACCGTCAGGAAGATCAAGGCCGCCCCCGCAGCGGTGAGTGCGGCGGCTTTTGGTGTGACGGGGCCGAGTTGTGGGGCGTCGGGTCTGAACGCGTCGGGGTCGCCGCTGACCATCGCCATCTTGCCCAGCTCGAATGACAGCGAGCTGGGTGCCGCCATCGCGCATTGCGAAGCGAAGAGGGTTGTCAGCGCCGCCGCCGACACGACAAAACCGGCGCCCCCGAGTTGTTTGCGTAGTTCAACGAGGCCGGCCTTGATCCGTCGGCAGACGGTCGCGGTGGAGGTCCGGGTTTCTGTTGCCAGTTGCCGCTGGCTCTTGCCATTGAGGAAATGTTCGGTCAGCAGCATGCGCGTGTCGTCGGGGAGTTGCGCCAGGGCCTCGTCGATGTGTGGGGACAGGACGGTCCAGCTCGGCGGGTTGGCCGGGCCGTGGTAGTAGCGGTTGTTGAATCGTCGGTCGCGTTCACGGCGCTGGCGCGCTTTTTCACTACGCAAGATATCCAGACAGCGGTGGGTCGCCGTCTTATGCAGCCAGGCACCCAGCGAACGGTTCACGGTCGCCGGGGCGCGCATCAGCCGAAAGAACGTGTCCTGTGAAGCATCTTCCGCCATGCCCCGGTCGTGCAGGACGCGCAGGCAGGTGTGGTAGACCATCGCGGTATGCCGACGCACGATCTCCGCGAAAGCCTCGGGGTCGCCCTCGTCGGCGTAGCGTCGGATCAGGTCGAGATCGGCCTCTACAGTCGCCATGTTCGTATCCCAAGCAGGTCGTGTCTTCTGTCGGGGTGGTTAAGCCTTACATATGATAGGACGCGGACAGGGGTGGGGCGTTTCAGGGGAGATGGAAAATTGAATGTTGGGTGGGTGCGGTGGACTGACGGGCGATAAATCGCTCTCCGCCGGGGGGGAATCGTGGTCCGGTATATCTTGGGGAATAGTTCCGGGGGCGCGGGGTCAGGGAGCGAGGCGTTGGCGGGTCCAGGTGTCTGAATCCGCTTTCCGTGTGTAGCGGAGCCGGTCGTGGAGCCGGCTGGTCTGGCCCTGCCAGAACTCGAGGGTGGTGGGGGTCACGCGGTAGCCGCCCCAGTGCGGCGGGGCGGGCACGTCCCGGTCGGTGTACTGCTCGTTGACCTCGTCGAACCGGCGTTGCAGGGCTTCACGGCCGTCGATGACTTCGCTCTGAGGGGAGGCCCAGGCGCCGAGTTGGCTGCCGCGCGGGCGGGTCTTGAAGTAGGCTTCGGTCTGCTCACGGGAGACCTTGCTGACGTTTCCGCTGATACGGACGGTGCGCGACAGACTCTCCCAGTAGAAAACCAACGCGGCGACGGGGTTGCCTTCCAGTTCCTTGGCCTTGGCGCTTTCGTAATTCGTGTAAAAGACGAATCCGTTTTGATCATAGCCTTTCAGCAACACGATGCGTGCCGAAGGGGCGCCGTCTTTCGTACAGGTCGCCAGCGTCATCGCATTAGGTTCGCGTTGCTGGCCGCCGCGCCAGACTTCTTCGAACCAGACCCGGAACTGTTCGATCGGGTCCGCGTGCGCGTCCGCTTCAAGGAAGGGCGGTGAGTCGTAGTTCTCTCGCATCGCGTCGATCGACATGGCGGGTTACCTAAACGGACTACGGCGTTATCGTTTGCCGGTCTTGCGTTTCATCCCGGCGGCCTTGTAGAGCATATTGACTTCGGTTGAGGTCAGCATCCGCCACTGCCCGGTGGCCAGGCCCTTGAGCTTGACCGGGCCGATGGCGACGCGCTCGAGCTTACGGACCTTGTGCCCGAGCCGGGCCATGATCCGCCGGACCTCGCGGTTCTGGCCTTCTTTTAGGGTGATGCTCAGCGCGGTGCGGTCGCCGCGTGACCGGTCGGTTTCGTGGCCGAGGATCTTGACGACCGCCGCCGCCGCGTGTCGAAGTTGCGGCCCCGCGCCCCCGGGCTTGCCGCGGTGCGCCAGGATCATGCCCTTACGCAGCTTCTCGACATCCACTTCGTTCAGCCTGCCTTCGACGTTCACGTGGTAACGTTTGGTGATCTCGTAGCTGGGGTGGGTCAGGCGGTTGGTCAGTTCGCCGTCGTTGGTCAGGAGGATCAGCCCGGTGCTTTCGTAGTCCAGTCGGCCGACGGGGTAGAGGCGTGCGGCGATCGGGATGTCGATCAGGTCGATCACGCGCTTTCGGCCTTCCGGGTCGTCGTTGGTGGTGATCACCCGCCTGGGCTTATTAACCATGATGTAGGTCTTGGCGCTCCCCGTATGAATCCCCGCGGACGCGCCTTTGTCGTTGCCCCAGCCGGTGCTTTTTTTCTTGCGTTTAAGGTGCTCGCCATCGACGGTGATCTTGTCATTTACAGGATCGACCCAGGCCGGCATGGTCTGGATGACATGCCCGTTGACCTTGACGCGGCCCTGCGCGATCAGTGCTTCGGATTCACGTCGTGACGCGACCCCGGCATCCGCCATCGCCTTGTGCAGGCGCACCCCGCGCGACGCGTCGCGCAGCTCATCGGGGGTGTCGTTCTGATTAGATTGCTGTCTTGCCATGGGAACGGTTCAAACAAATAAGAAGATTGGGGACGCTAAGCCGCGAGCGGCGGGGGGACTTTTAGTCGGTTTGCGTTGAGGCAACGCTAACCGCCGCGGGGGCGTGGCGGCTCTGTGTTTTAGTTATCAAACTCATCACCCTTGAACGTCGTGCCCAGGTAGAGTTTGCGGACCTGTTCGTTGTTGATGATCTCTTTAGGCGTGCCCTCGGCAAAGACCCGGCCCTCGAAGATCACGTACGCACGGTCGACGATCTCCAGGGTGCGCTGCACGTTGTGGTCGGTGACCAGCACGGAGATGCCGGACTCGCGCAGGCGGCGGATCTCGACCTGTAATTCTTCCACTGCCACGGGGTCAACACCGCTGAACGGTTCGTCAAGCAGGACCAGGGTTGGGTTGGTGATCAGGGCGCGTGCGATCTCGAGCTTTCGTTTCTCGCCGCCGGAGCACAGCCGGGCGTGCTGGTGGCGGACCTTGGTGAGGTCGAACTGGGCCATGAGTTCCTCGGCCTTGGCCTTGCGGTCGGCTTTGGAGAGTCGGCGGGTCTCCAGGATCGCCAGCAGGTTCTGCTCGACGGTCATCCGCTGGAAGATGCTCGGCTCCTGGGAGAGGTAGCCCAGGCCGCGTTGCGCCCGCTGGTACATCGGCAGGTCGGTGACCTCCTGGCCGTTGAAGACGACCTCGCCCTTCTCGGGGGTGATCATCCCCATGGTCATGCGGAAGCTGGTGGTCTTGCCGGCCCCGTTGCGGCCCAGCAGGCCGACGATCTCGCCCTCGGAGACGTGATAGGACACGTCATTCACGACGGTCCGGCCCGAGTAGGTCTTGACCAGGTTGTTGGCTTTGAGGATGAACACAGCCCGGTAGGATACCGCGCACCGCCCAGCCGGGCTATGATACCTTGATGCAGGCGGTTTATTTATGGTTTTGGCGTCTGTTGCCCGGGAACCCGATGGTGGTCCGGATCGTTCAGGGCGGCTCCCGGCAGGCGCGGCACCTGTGGGTCAGGCTGGGCTATCTGGGGGCGTTGATCCTGCTGATGCTCATCGGGCTGATGAGCGCGGGCAGCGTGATGGGCGGGGAGGTCAGCCTCACATCGCTTGCCAAGAGCGGCACATGGGTCTTCGCGATCATCAGCTACGGTCAGGTCGTCCTGGTCTGCCTGATCTCTCCGCTGTTCATGGCCGGCGCGATCGGGCAGGAGCGGGCCGGGCAGACGTACAACATCTTATTAACCACGCCGCTGTCGAACCTTCAGATCGTGCTGGGGTCGCTGTTCGGTCGGCTGTTTTTTGTCCTGGCGCTGTTGCTCAGCGGGCTGCCGTTGTACGCGGTGCTGCTGATCTTCGGTGGGGTGCCTGCGTGGTCGGTGCTGGTCAGTTTTTCGGTGGCCGCGTGTACCGCGTTGTTGGTGGGGTCGGTCGCGGTGACGCTGTCGGCGATGCGGGCCGGGGGGCGCAAGGCGGTCTTCAGTTTTGTGATTACGGTTGCGGCCTATCTGGTCGGGGCGTACCTGCTGGACCGGACGCTGCTGCGTCAACTCGGCACGCCGGGCACGACCACCTGGCTGACCGGTCTGCACCCTTTGCTGGTCATGGAAGCGTCGATCAACAGCGCGAACTACGGCCCGCCGGCCGCCGAGACACTCGCCGATGCCTCGTGGCCGGTCCGTTTCTATCTCGCCAAACCCTTCGCGGCGTTCGCGACGATCTGCGGCCTGCTCAGTTTTATCCAGATCGTGTTCTGTGCCGTGATCCTCCGCAGCGTCGGGCAGGGGGAGTGGCCTATCGTCCGTTGGTTTAAAGCGCAGTTGCGACTGCCTCAGGAGAACGGCGGGGAGAGGCGTCGGCCCGCGCGGGAGGTCTGGGCCAACCCGATCGCCTGGCGTGAGGCGGCGACCCGGGGCCGGGGCGTGTCGGGATTGATCGCGCGCATGGGCTTC
>JAJDCW010000259.1 GCA_029260635.1 Phycisphaeraceae bacterium
TCGTCTACGCCAAACGAAGAGACCGCAAGAAGGTCACCGTCTTCCACAAAGCCAACATCATGAAGCTCAGCGACGGCCTCTTCCTGGACTGCGTCAAGGAGGTCCACGAACAGGACTACGCCGACTTCCCCTACGAGACCCAGATCATCGACGCAGGCTGCATGAAGCTCGTCCAGGACCCCACCCAGTTCGACGTCCTGCTCATGGAAAACCTCTACGGCGACGTCATCAGCGACCTCACCGCCGGACTCGTCGGCGGGCTGGGTGTCGTCCCCGGCTCAAACATCGGCGACACCGACGCCGTCTTCGAGGCCGTCCACGGCAGCGCCCCGGACATCGCTGGCAAGGGCGTCGCCAACCCCCTGGCCCTGCTCATGTCCGCCGTCATGATGCTCAACCACCTCGCCGAATCCCATAGCGACGCGGCTTGCCAGAAGTCCGCCGACGCCATCAAAAACGCCTACAACCAGGCCCTGCAAGATAACCAGAAAACCCGCGACCTCGGCGGCACCCTCGGCACCGACCAGTTCGCCGATGCGGTCATCGAACGCTTAAAGTAAAAGTGGTGTAGTCACTAAGGCATCATCGATGCGAGGCACACGCCATGCCTGTATCTTTCCGACACCCCCAGCCCGATGATTCAGCCGCCTTCTGTGCTGCGGTGAATCGTAGCCGCGCGTTGCATCACCCCTGGGTATCTCCGCCCGGAACACCCGAGGCGTTCAGTACGTTTATCCAGAAGTACGACTGCCAAACCAACATCAGCTTCCTCGCGGTCAACGGGTCCGACGAGCTGGTCGGTTGTATCAACCTCAACGAGATCGTCCGCGGCCCATTCAAGTCCGCTTACATGGGCTACTACGGGTTCGTGCCCCTGACCGGCAAGGGGCTCATGAAGCAGGCGCTGTCGCGGGTCATCACCGAGGCGTTCGGGCCGTTGGGGTTGCACCGGCTCGAAGCGAATATCCAACCCGACAACGAGGCATCGATCGGCCTGGTCCGGTCGCTGGGGTTCCGACACGAGGGCTTCTCGCCCCGTTACCTCTTCATCGAAGGCCAGTGGCGCGACCACGAGCGCTACGCGATCACGGCCGAAGACTGGCCCGCAAAGTAAATCTGTTGTCCTGAATGGAAAGTTCATCCACCATGCCCACCATCACAGACTGGTCCATCCCCGGCTACGACAACCAGCCCATCCTCGGCAACACCCACCTACCCGACTCCGGAGCCGGCGGCGGCCCCGACAACGCGATCGGTGTCATGCTCATCGCCCACGGATTCAAGGGCTACAAAGACTACGGCTTTTTCCCTCACCTCGCCCAAGCGGCCGCAATGGCCGGCCTCATCGCCCACCGCTTCAACTTCTCGCACTCCGGGATGACGAACCACATCGACACCTTCAAGAATCCCGAACTCTTCGAGCAGGACACCTGGCGTAAACAATCAGCCGATCTCAAAACGGTGATTGAGGCGGTCCGCTCCAGCACGATCGCGGGCAAGGGCAAACCACTCACCCTCTTCGGCCACAGCCGCGGTGGTGTCACAACACTGCTAGCCGCAGGCGAATCCGGCGTAGGTGATCAACTTGTCGGGGTTGTTACTGCCGCCGCGCCCAGCGCGTGCAGCCGGCTCGATCCGGACACGATCGATATGCTCAAGCGTGCGGGGAAGATCGCCTCGCCCTCGTCGCGCACCGGGCAGACGCTTTATGTCGGGCGCATCTGGCAGGACCAGATCGATGAAGACCCGACGTGGCACGACCCCTGCCGAGCGATCGCGGAGATCAAGTGCCCGGTCATGCTGATCCACGGCACGGACGACACGACCGTTCCGCTTTCAGAGGCCGAAGAATTACACCAAGCACGACCGGATGCACATTACCTTGCGATCCCGGGTGCCGGCCACACGTTCAATGCGCCCAACCCCCTGCCCCTGGACCATTCACCCCCCCCGGAGACCCAACAAATGATCGATGCGGCTTGCGGCTTAGCGCTGGCGTGCTGCAACAAAAGTAAATAATGGGTTCACTTCCGCCGGATCACACCCAGGTCCACAACCACCCCGCCGGGCTGATAGTAATCAACCCCGAGCGTGTCACGATCCAGAAAGGTAAAGACCACCGCGTTGACCCGCAGGTTCTCGACAAATTGCAGATCGCCCAGACCCGGCCCGGCGTAGGCTTCATTCGGGTACTTCTGAGCATGGAAATGATAGTGAGCCAGCCCCGTGTACATCCTGTGGATCAGGTCGTTCGAGGAGTAGAACTTCTGGTCGTGTACGCGGATGTCCGGTGGATACAACTCGGCTACCACGCGCCCGTCGATATCAACCAGCACGCCGCCGTGCTCCGTGGTGGTGTCGGCAAGGTCCCGGTCCGCCTGGCTGAACAACGCGGCAACCAATGCCCGATCCGACAGGGCGTCCAGGATATGATTGATGGTCAAGATGTCCGCAAAACACAACGAGTCGGCATGCTCGGATAGCCTTTCCGGCGGCAGACGCATCGCGATGCCGGCCACCTGCCGAGGTGTCGCCGTGACACCCGATAGCCTGCGTGTGAGGCTTGCCATAGCAGCGGACTTGTCTTGCCGGAGGGCTTTAGAATTAACGCTCATCAGCACCGGGAGGTGGCGCAGCTCCAGCCCTGCGCGTTGTGTGCCATCCAGTTGCCTGGCAAGCCGGTTCGCCTGCTTCCAATACGCCGCGAACGATTCGTCACGAAACCACATCAACCAGAGCACCGATTCACGGTTCGCGGGCAATACATCAAGGCCGCTTGCCGACTTCAGGTCTACGATCAACGGGTGTTTTGACTCCGTACCTAGTAGCAGCTCACGGGCACGCTCCGGCCCTACCAGCCGGTGGGTCAGCGACCACGCGTCCACCCGTGTGGCGGTGGTCACGGCGTCGTCCGCACTCACGAATACGCTCCAGACCGCCTGCTCAAGTGTCTGCCCCGGGTTCAAGGCCTCGATCGCCTCACGCTCGGGACGCGCCTCATCGGTGTATGCCTTGGACGCACGTGCCAGGCTTCGCACCAGCGCGACGGTGAATGCGGGGTCGCCCCGGCCCACCGCCCGGTCGATCAACGGGTTAAGCACCGGCCAGAGATCGACCTCCCGGATGCGCTGCGACGCGATCCGCCAGAAATCGTTTTCGTTGTACTGGATCAGACGGTCCATCGCCCAGAGACGCAGATCGGTCGGCTGGCTGTCCGACCAGAATACGCGGTGCAGTACCGAGACGGCGTGTGCGGGGTCGGGTTGTTCAGATAGATCGCCGAGTTGTTGGGCGGCGGTCAGACGGAGGGCCGGGTCTATATCGCGGTCCAGCAGCTGTGCCAGCGGGTCATCGACCGGTGCGGGACCACACCCGGTGAGGCTGAGGCACACTACAGCCAAGGAGAGTATCCACCCGACAGCCCGCCGCGTGCCAGCCATCAGCGGATCATCATCCGGTAGTCAAGGCGAGGTACGCCCAGTTCGGTCAACACCTCACGTGCCTTCTCGGTTGAGAACATCGGCAACTCGGTCTGCTCGGCACCGAGCAGCGCGTCGAGCATCGACCGCTGCTTGCCTAGCACCGTGACATGCAGCGACTCGTCGGTAGGAAGACCTGCAAGCGTTGCAGCCTTTTTGATGGCGTCTTCGAGGTA
>JAJDCW010000260.1 GCA_029260635.1 Phycisphaeraceae bacterium
TGCGTTCAGGCCGTAGCGGTTCAGCGACGCGGTGAGGCGTTCAATGGCGGCGCATGTTTGGGCGATGCCCAGTGCGAAGCGTTGTTCGGCTGTGCCGTGGGCTTCGAAGGTGGCTTGGAGGGCTTGCACGGCCTGTGCGGCGGTGCCCGAGTATAGCGGGGCCAAGACATCGTCGGCCTCCGCGTGGAGCGTGGCGGGGTGTAAGATCAACAGGGCGGCCAGCGCGGAGGCGGCGAGGTGCTTAATGGCGGTATGTAGTTTCGGCACGGGTAGACCTTTCTGTGTTGTCAGTCGTTTATGCGGAGACGCCCTGGATATCGACGGGCAGTGTGTCCATGATGTCATTCAGAACCATATCTGGTGTGATGCCCTCGGCCTGGCCTTCGAAGTTTAATAGGACGCGGTGGCGGAGTGCGGGGAGGAAGAGGGCTTTGATGTCTTCGTTGGAGACGTGGGCGCGGCCGTCGAGCATGGCTTTGACCTTGCCGCCGAGAACGAGCGCCTGCACGGCACGGGGGGAGCCGCCGAAGCGGAGGAACTGCCTGGCTAACTTGGAGGCGAACTCGCCCTCGGGGTGGGTCGCCAGGACGCTACGGATAGCGTAGTCCTGGACGTGTGGGGCGATGATGACCCGGCGGATCAGCTGCTGATAGTTGACGATCTTTTCGGCGTCGAGGACCGGGCTGATCGTGGGCTGCTCGGCCTGGGTGGTGCGGTTGGCGATCTCGTGCAGTTCCTCACGGGTCGAGTAACCGACGTCGAGCTTGAGCATGAAGCGGTCGAGTTGGGCTTCGGGGAGTGGGTAGGTGCCTTCCTGCTCGATGGGGTTCTGGGTCGCCATGACGAAGAAGGGCTTCTGCAATTCGTAGGTATCTCCCGCGACGGTGACGGATTTTTCCTGCATCGCTTCGAGCATCGCGGACTGGGTTTTGGGGGTGGCGCGGTTGACTTCGTCGGCCAAGACTATCTGCGCGAAGATCGGGCCGTGCTGGAACTTAAAGACACGTGACGTCGTGCCGTCGTCGTTGCGTGCCTCGACGACGATGGTTGTGCCGGTGATGTCGGCGGGCATCAGGTCGGGGGTAAACTGGAGACGGCTGAAGTCCAGAGATAGGGCCTCGCTGAGGCTGCGGATCAGCAGCGTCTTGCCGAGGCCGGGGACGCCTTCAAGCAGCGCGTGCCCACCGACGAAGAGGCAGGTGAGGACGCCGTCGATGATCTCGTCGTGCCCGACGATCCAGCGGCCGATCTGTTCGCGGACAGCCTGGTAGTTCTTGCGGAAGGCGTCTGCCTGCTGCAGGACCTGTTGTTCGTCGTTGGTGTTGGTTGCCATGGTTACATCTCCTTACACGTTTGCGCGTCGTGGGTCGGCGCGTATTGAGTTAAGAATTGTCGCGGTTTTCATTTGCGCGGCGTTTAGCGGCGAGCAGGCGGCTTGTGGTCGGGCCTTGCTCGTCTGTATTATCATTAGTGTCGTTGTTGCCGGTCGAGACAGAAGGTGCTGAATCGGATGCGCCGGCACCACCGACGGCTTGCGTGAAGTTGTCTTGTACCTGAAAATCTTTGCCCGCCTCGAATTTTCGTTTGCTTGAGGGCGCCGCCGCTGAGGGATCGGTTGTAGCGGAGGCGTTCGATGCTTTAGCCGCGTCCGCGTCGATCTGGTTCCTGCGGGACTTCAGCGCGGCGAGCGTGGCACCCGCCTCGACCTCGCGTGGGCGGAGCGTACCGAGCATCATGCCGACGCGGTCGCGTGTCCATGCCCCGATGGCGGCGGCGTCCCAGGCGATGCGTCGGCAGGCGACATCCAGCATAAACAACGCGACCAGCCATGCAAGCAAGGTGCGCCAGAGCGGGCGTACGGAGCGTGTCTCAAAGGCCTGGTTGCGCTCGAACAGGCTGGCGGGGTCGGGTGCAAAAGGATCAAGGACCCGGCCGTTGGTAATCTGTGCGATACGTTCGAGCAGCGCGTTGTTGGACTTGAATCGGCGGAGTTCCTCGCCCGGGGGCCGGCCCGCGCCGCCGAAGACGGTGCGCCGTGTGCCGTCGGGTGAATCGACAAAAAGACTGACGACGTAGTTGCCGGTCTGGTCGGCGAGCGCGTCGGCACGGTACAGGCCGGGACCGATCTGCTCCGGTGTGATCGGCTCGGTGCTGCCGTCGGGCTTGAGGATGCTGCCCTTGACGTCCAGGAAGTTGCCAAATGAGCCGGTGCGTGGATTGCCACGGGATGGGTTCAGGTCGGCGTTCGCGGCGGCATCCAGTTGTACATGGACCCGGCCGTCACGGATCGTGACGAGCAGGTCAGCGTCGCGCGTCGCGCTGGGCCGGGCGATGCGGCGGACGGTACGTGCCCAGAAGTCGGGGTAGCCGCCCCAGTTCAGCCACGACGTGGCCCAGCGGTTGGTGGCGTCGGAGGTGAAGGCGGCGCTGCGCCCCAGGCCGACCTGCCAGTGCGCGAAGACGGGCTCGCCCTCCGGCCCGACCATCGGCATCACCACACGCGGGTCGCTCTTCTCACCGGTGAGCACAAATCCCCCCAACTCGGGCACGCCGGTCAGGCTCGACATGATCGGCGAGCCGGTCGGCAAAATAGTCGGCGTGAACAGGACCTCCTTGATCAGGTTCTTGCGTATGGTCTTGGCTTCCTTGATGAAGACCTGCGGGAGATTAGTAGGATTGACGATCGGGTGGTAGTTGCCACGGCCCATCTGAGCGAGTTGCGAGAGGAGCTGGGCGTCGTGCCCGTCGCCGACACCGATGGTGGAGAGGGTGATACCGTTCTTGCGCATGTTGCGGGCGAGCTTCATGTACCCGCCGGGTTCTGGCGATCCGCTGTTGCCGTCGGTCAGGAGGATGATGTGTTTGACGGCGGCGTCCTGAACCGTCAAGGGTGCGAGAGCTTCATATGCGAGATTGAGCCCGGAGTAGATATTTGTGCCGCCGCCCGGCTGGAGCTGGTGAACAATCTTCGCGACCGCGTTGGGGTCGGTGTTCATCCGTATGTCGACGACCGTCTCGGCGTCCCCGGAGAACGCGACCACGCCGACCAGGTCCTGCGGGTAGAGCGTGTTGAGGGCGAGCACGGCCGCCTCGTTGGCGAGCTCCTGCTGTGTACGGTTGGACCCGCCGACCGGGGCCCCCATCGAGCCGGAGCGGTCGATCACCAGCATCAATGCGCCCGAGGGGAGGATGGTCTGCGAGGGGACCTGGCAACTGACCGGTAGGATGTAGCGGTCCAGCTCGGAGTTGGTCCAGCCGCCCGCACCGAAACTGTCGGGGCCGCCGAGCATGACCAGGCCGCCACCGAGTTCGTGGACGTACTTGACCAGCATGCGCTGCTGCGCGGGGGTAATCGCGTCGTAGGGCACGTTCTGGAGGATGATGGCGTCGTAGCGCTGCATCTTCCCGATGCCGAAGGGGATCCCGCTGGGTGTGACGACTTCCATCTCGATGCCCCGGCTGGCAAGCGCGCGGGGGAGGATGTTGCCGCTGGTGCCACCGATGTTATCGACAAAGAGGATGCGTCCCTTGCCGGAGACGAGGGTGAAGGCCTCGGCCTTGTTATTCACCTGCATCGAATCGGAACCCATGGCGGGCTCGAAGACGACCTGGAAGTTGTTGATACCGGTGAACCCTAAGGGGATATCCACCTCGCGGACGGTGACATACCGGCCGCGTGCGTCGGCGTCAGAGACGACGTCGGGATCGGTGTCCGGATCGGGCTGGTCTTTTTCTTCGAGCGTCCAGTCGGCCCGGGCAACCGGCGCGCCCCGGCCGGGCCTATCACCATTAAGGTCGATGGGCTGGTCGTCGTGCAGCAACTGGATCATCCCGGCGGCAGGCTGGGTCGCTCGCAAGACGACACGCAACGAAACCGTCTGGCCCTCGCGCGCCTCGCTGGGGGCGTAAAGATGCTCAACCATGACCTCGTCGCGCACCTGGTATGGGACGGGCAAAATGTCAATGGGGATCCCCTGCGCCGCGGCCTCGTTGGCGGCGGCAAGGACATCACCGGTGGTGTCGTTGCCGTCGGTCGATAGCACCATGCGCTGGCCGGCGTCGGGGGTGAACAAGGCGATCCCGGTCCGGATCGCGCTAGCGGTATCGGTGCCCTCGACCGGCTGATCGATCGTGCCGGACTCGAGGTCGGCCGCTTCGCTGGGCAGGGCGCGGACGGTGGATCGGCCGTCGTAGGTGACCAGCCCGATCTTGTCGCCGCTGCGTCGGTCGGAAGACGCTTCTTTCAAGAAGGAACGCGCCCACTGATGGTAATCCGGGTTCTCTGCCTGACCGGCTTCGTCAGGCGAGGGAGGCGGCTTGGCGAAGCGGCGCACGGACTCGGACTGATCCACCACCGCGATGACGGTCAGGTCGTCGTGGGTCTGCACGGTCTGCAGACCCGCAAGCATCAGGACCAACGCCGTCAGGACCGCCAACCGCAGGCCGATCGCCGTCCATCGCCGGGCCGGTTCCAGCGCGGCGAGGCTGCGCATCCCCAACCAGATGACCGGTGCCGCGATCAACAGCAACCAGAGGTACTCGGGATGGTCGAAGCGGATCATCATGGGGGCTAGGGTCTGGGGTCCAGGGTCTGGTCAAAAAGATATCCATACATCCGCAGGCGCAGCGCCGCGATGCGTGAACAATAACAGGTTAATGGCTTGGTCATCTACGCCAGACCCTGGACCCCAGACCCCAGACCCGATCTACCTCGGCGCGGCGGGTGCCTGGCGGACCTGGTCGGGGGAGTCGGGCAGTTGTTGGAAGTAGTCCTTGATCGAGTCGTGGTAGCGGCGGGGGACGCGGTCTTCGGTGACGGCGTGTTCGGCGTCGGTGCGTGCTTCGGTGATGGCCTGGTCGAACTCGACGGTGGCCTCGCCGGCCGCCATCTCGCCGTTCTCCTGCCAGCTTGCGATGACGCGGCCCTGGCCTTCCTGGATATCGTGCTCGGCGGTAGTGGTGTAAGGCCCGGTCCGGCGTTCGGGTCCCAGTGGGTTGGGGTCGTAGCCGTCACCAGCCTCTTTACCACCGGTGCCTGAACTCTGGTTGGGTTGCTGGCCCTGACCCTGGCCTTGTTGTTGCTGTGGTTGCTGGCCCTGGCCGCCCTGTCCCTGCTGCATCTGCTGCATCGCCTGCTGCATCTGCTGCTGGGAGCTCTGCATCTGCTGGAGCTGCTGCTGCATCTGGGCCATCTGCTGAAGCTGCTGCTGGGACTGCCAGGCGCCTTGAGAGAACTCGCTTTGCTGTTGGCCCTGACCTTGTTGCTGACCTTGCCCTTGCTGTTGGCCTTGTTGCTGGCCTTGCTGACCTTGTTGTTGACTCTGCTGCTGGCCTTGGCCTTGTTGCTGGCCCTGTTGTTGGCCCTGCCCTTGCTGTTGGTCCTGTTGCTGGCCTTGTTGTTGTCCCTGCTGACCTTGTTGTTGTCCCTGCTGATTCTGTTGTTGGCCTTGCTGGCCCTGTTGTTGTTGATTCTGCTGGTTGAGCGACTGCGCCATCTGATCGAACGAGTTACTCATGCCCGAGTTCTGCTGCGAAGACTGATTGGCGTTCTGACATTGCTGATTGAGTTGCTGGACCTGTTGCGCTGTCTGCTGCGCCTGCTGCTGGGCTTCCTGCTCGCTCTGGCCCTGCTCCTGCAAAGATTTCTCGACGGCCTCTTGCACGGCCTGCTGATTGTAGCCCTGCTCTTGGAGTTGCTGGATCTGCTGTTCGTCCAGCCCAGCCTCTTCAAGTTGCTTCTGGATCTGCTCCTGAGCCTGTTGCTCGAACTGTTCTTGTTGCTCCGCCATCTGCTGGAGCTGGTCGGCCATGTTCTGGAGCTGCTTCTGGAGAAGTTGCTTCTCTGCGTTGGGCATGCCTTCCAGGCTTTCGGCGATGCGCTGGAGCTCTTTCTTCGCCGCGTCGAAGTCGCCGCGCCGCATGGCGTCGGCAAAACGGTCGGCGGGGCCTCGCTCGCCGGGGTTCAACCGGCTCATCTGGTTCTTGGTCTGATTAACCTGCTGACGCTGTGTCTTCTCGGCGGCGGCGAGCTTGTCCTGCACGTCCGCGAGCTTGGACATCGTTTGACGCTTAAACTCGGGGTTGGCAAGGTCGCGGTCGGTCAACGAGGCGAGTTCCTTGAAAACATCGTCGGGGTCGGCTTCGACCAGGTCTGATTCTTCGGTCTCGACTTCCTTGAGTAGCGCGTTGGCTTGAAGGACCTGCCGCTTCACTTCCTCGGCCTGGGCCTGATGTTGTTCCTGCTGGGTATTGTTTTCATGCAGGCCAAGCAGGTCAAGGCCTGAGGGCACGAACACGAACATCAGGCCGAAGACCGCCGCGGCAGGCAGCGCGACCCCCCAGCCCCGGCCGAGCCTGATCTCAAACGCCTGCTCGATCATCGCGGTCGAGGCGGCACGGTCGGCGCCGGTTAGCACCTGCTTCGCGAAAGCGTTGTCTTTGAGTTTCTCTACGTAAAGCGCGGTGCCCAGGCTGTCCTTGAGTTCGAGCCGATCGTCGATCATGGCGGCGATGGTTCCGTCATCGGGTCGGCCTCGCCAGGCGAGGACGGGGGCGAGCAGGAACAACAGCCCGGCCAACCCGCCGTAGACCCATGCGGGCGATAGCGGGATGACCACCGAAGCAAGGCGTTCACTTATAAGGATCAGGCAGGCCAACACGATCCCGACCAGCGTGAGCCAGCCGAGTGTACGCAGCCAGGCGTCAAAAAACACGCGGCGGCGGGTGCGAGCGATGGTCTGATGTACCGCATTCATCGGCCTGGCTCCTGGGGCGTCAACGACCGCTTAATCATAGCGGTGTCTGGACCCGTGATATAGCTTAAGACGGCACATACGGGGCAATTGTTCCAGTTTTTATTGATCCCGGTGCATTTACCCCCACATAAATGTTGGGTTACAGCGAGCCCACGGCCTGATGCAGTTTCGCCAACTCACCCAGCAGCGACAATGTTGTGTCCAGCGGCAGCATCGTCGCGGCGTCGGATTTGGCATTGGTGGGGTCGGGGTGGGTTTCGATGAAGAGGCAGTGGACGCCGGCGGCGACGGCGCTTCTCGCGAGCGTCGGGGCGGTGTCGGGGCGGCCGCCGGTGGATTGCCCGCCGGGGGCGCCGCCGGGCTGCTGGGTGGAGTGGGTGACATCGAAGCAGACGGGCGGGCCCAGTTGCATCATGTCGTAAAGGCCGGCGAAGTCGTTGACCAGGCGGTGGTAGCCGAAGAAGGTGCCGCGTTCGGTGAGCATGGTGCCTGAAGCCTCCGCTTCGTTGAGCTTCGTGACGACGTTGCCCATCTCGGCGGGGGACATGAACTGACCCTTCTTAACGTTGACGGGCTTTCCGGTCTTCGCGGCGGCGACGAGCAGGTCGGTCTGCCGACACAGGAACGCGGGGACCTGAATTAGGTCGGCGACCTGGCCGACCACCTCGGCCTGACCCGGTTCGTGCAGGTCCGTGGTCAGCGGAACGCCCAGCGCGTCACGAACTTTAGCGAGCAGCGATAGACCAGCGTTCAGACCGGGGCCGCGGTCGGTGTGGATGGAACTGCGGTTGGCTTTGTCGTAGCTGGCCTTGAAGATGTAGTTCAAGCCAAGCTCTTTGCAGCGTGCGTGGACAGCCTTGCCGACAGTGAGACAGAGCGTTTCGGATTCGGCCTGGCACGGGCCGGCGATGATGGCCAAGGGCTGGCCGGGGCCGATGGCGAACGGACCGAGGTCTAGGGTCTGGGTGGGCATACAGATAGTTTACTCGTACTGGATCATGCTCGCAGATTAAGAAGTAACTCGGATGGGTTCGGATGCAAAAGGATAGGACGGTTGCAGACATAGCCCGGGTTAGTCAAACCCTCTTATTTCTTATCCGTTTGCATCCGCACCTATCCGAGTTAATACCTTTAGATTCAGACCCCGATCGGGTGCCAGGTGGTCTTGATCTCGATGGTGTCGAGGATGTCGTAAGGCCCCTGGGCATCCTCGGCAATCCAGTCGGTGCGGCTGCGCGTGAGGGTGCGTTTGAGGTTGCCGGTGGCGGTGGTGCGGACCTTCTCGATGTGGTCGGCATCGTTGCCGCAGTAGACCATCGCGTTGACATCCATGTGAGACGCGAAGTGTTCGAGCAGTTCGTCGCGGTCGCCGGTGAGGATGTTGACGACACCGCCGGGCAGGTCGGAGGTGTGCAAGACCTCGGCGAGCGTGATGGCGCAGAGCGCCTGCGAATTCGAGGCAAGCACCACACAGGCGTTCCCGCCGACGATGATCGGCGCGATCACGGAGATCAGGCCCGCGAGACCGCTGGCTTCCGGGGCGATCACGGAGACCACGCCCGTCGGCTCGGGGACGGAGAAGTTGAAGTGGCTGCTCGCGACCGGGTTGACCGAACTGAAGACCTGCTGGTACTTGTCGCACCACCCGGCGTAGTACACCATCCGGTCGATCGCGCAGGCAACCTGCGCCTGGGCCTCGCTGACCGGCGTGCCCATCTGCACAAGCTCGGCCACGAACTGACTGGATCGGCCCTCGAGCATCTCGGCGATGCGGTAGAGGATTTGGCCACGGTTGTACGCGGTCGCCGAGGCCCACTTGCCTTGCGCGCCACGTGCGGCAACCACGGCCTCGCGGAAGTCCTTGCGCGAACCCTGACACATATTCGCGAGCACCTCGCCGGTCGGTGAGGTGAGTTTGTAGAACCTGCCTGACTCGGTGCGCGGGAACTTGCCGCCGATGTAGAGCTTGTAGGTCTTAAGTACACCCAGACGCGGCGAGGCGTCGATTGCGGGGGAGGCGGCTGCGGTATTCGTTTCAGTTGTTTTCATGGTGGACTCGGAGTCAGAATGATTAACTCGGATGAATCGGATTTATCGGATAGATTTCCGTAGAATACGTTTGAAAACTAGGCTTGGCTGTCCAAAGTTAATTAATAGACACACTTCTAAACCTGTTACTTTGAGGCAGTTCTTACATTGTGCCATGAATATCTCATCGGTGGCTCGTACAGCCTTAATTTCAACAATTACTTGATTGTCAATGATAACGCCGGGGATATAGACGCCAACAACTTCTCCATGGTAAATTACATCTATATTTTTCTGCTGCGATACATCGTGGCCCTTGGAACGCAAATCTAAGGCCAAAGCATTCTCATACATTCTCTCAAGAAACCCATTACCAAGTTTATTGTGAACATCCATCGCCAAACCAATAACTGACTCTGTAATCGGATCGGTGGGCAACGCCACTCTGGATTCTTGTGCCGTACTCACATCCATCCGATCAATCCGAATAATCCGAGTTCCTGATCATAATCAGTTCAGGCTCACGTATTCCTTGAGCCCGTGGAGCCCGCCTTCTCGCCCCATCCCCGATTCTTTGTAGCCGCCGAACGGGGAGCCGGGGTCGAACTTGTTGTAGGTGTTGGCCCAGATGACGCCGGCCCGAATCTTGCTGGTGACCTTGAATATCTTCGAGCCCTTGTCGGTCCAGACACCACCGGACAGACCGTACGGGGTGTTGTTGGCTTTCGCGATGCCTTCCTCGACGGTGCGGAAGGTTTGGATGGCGAGGACCGGGCCGAAGATTTCTTCCTGTACGACGCGGTGGGACTGGCTGGCATCCAGGAAGAGTGTCGGCTTGCAGAAGAACCCGCTGTCGGGGACCGAGCAGGTCGGCTGCCACATCTTCGCGCCTTCTTCCTGCCCGACCTTGAGGTAGTACTCAATCTTCTCGAGCTGGGGCTTGGAGTTGATCGCACCGATGTCGGTGTTTTTATCGAGCGGGTCGCCGACGATCAGGGTCTGCATGCGGTCCTGCAGCTTACGGATCACGATGTCCGCAACAGATTCCTGCACAAACAAGCGCGAGCCTGCGCAGCAGACGTGGCCCTGGTTGAAGAAGATCCCGTTGATGATGCCCTCGACGGCCTGATCGATCGGGGCGTCCTCAAAGATCAGGTTCGCGGCCTTGCCCCCGAGTTCCATGGTGTATTTCTTGCTCGTGCCCGCGATGGACTTGAGGATCGCTTTACCGACCTCGGTCGAGCCGGTGAATGCGACCTTATCAACATCGGGATGGCTCATGATCGCCGCGCCTGTAGCACCGGCGCCGGTGACGATATTCACGACGCCCGGTGGTAGTTCAGCATCACGGATCAGTTCTGCCAGCTTCAACGCAGTCAGCGGCGTTGTTTCTGCGGGCTTGAGCACGACGGTGTTGCCGCACGCCAGCGCGGGCGCGATTTTCCAAGCCGCCATCAACAGCGGGAAGTTCCAGGGGATGACCTGCCCGACCACGCCCAACGAGTCGGGCACCTTGCCGGGGAATGCGTAGTCGAGTTTGTCGGCCCAGCCTGCGTAGTAGAAGAAGTGGGCCGCGGCCAGAGGGATATCGACGTCGCGTGACTCACGGATGGCCTTGCCACCGTCCATCGACTCGATCACCGCAAACTCGCGTGCACGTTCCTGGAGGATGCGGGCGATGCGGTAGAGGTACTTGCCCCGATCGCGTGCGGGCATCTTCGACCAGACGTTGTCGTAGGCCTTGCGCGCCGCCTTGACCGCTTTATCCACGTCGGCCTTCCCGGCCTCGGCGACCTCGGCGAGCCGCTGACGGTTCGCGGGGTTGATCGTGTCGAAGTACTTGCCGTCACCGGGCTCGACAAACTGCCCGTCGATAAACAGGCCGTAGCGGTCGTCGATCTGCACCGGCACGGTCTCGGGCGCGGGCGCGTAGGACCAGTCGGTATCGAACACGAGTTTGGGGGTATCGGTCTGTGTCATAGTCTTTACCTCGGCGGCTTGAGCCGGCCGTATTAATCGTTGGAGAAGTAGTCAGCGGACTGGTAGGCGCCGCTCTGTTGTTTGACGATCTGCATCAGCACGTCGTTGGCGAGTCGGCTGGCGCCGAAGCGGAACATGTCGGGGGTCATCCAGCCCTGTCCAAGGGTTTCCTTGAGCATGACCAGGTAGTGGATGGCGAGCTTGGCGTTGCCGATCCCACCCGCGGGCTTCATCCCGATCATCTTCCCGGTCTGGTAATAGTAGTCGCGGATGGCTTCGAGCATGACCAATGTGACGGGCATGGTCGCCGCGGGGGAGATCGTGCCGGTCGAGGTCTTGATGAAGTCTGCCCCGGCGTGCATCGCCAGGTCGCTTGCCTTGCGGACGTTGTCGTAGGTCGAGAGTTCGCCTGTCTCGAGGATAACCTTCAAGTGCGCTTCACCGCAGGCTTCCTTGACCTGTGCGATCTCATCGAAGACGTAGTTGTAATCGCCCTTCAGGAATCTTCCCCGCGAGATGACCATGTCGATCTCGCCCGCGCCGTCGGCGACGGCTTTGCGTGTGTCGTCCAGCTTCACATCAAGTGGGTACTGGCCCGTCGGGAACCCGGTCGCGACGGAGGCGATGTGGATGCCGGAGCCTTCGAGTTCTTTCTTGGCGACGTGGACCATCGTGGGGTAGACGCAGACCGCGGCGACATGCGGCAGGCCGGCCACGGCGTCGTGCAGGTGCTTGGCTTTGTAGCACATCTGCTTGACCTTGCCGGGCGTGTCCTGGCCGGAGAGCGTGGTCAGGTCGATCATGCTCAGGACCATCTTCAAGGCCTCGAGCTTGGAGTCTTTCTTGATGCTGCGCTTGGTGAAGCGCGACGCCCGCTCCTCGACGCCGACCTGATCGATCGTGGGCGATTTCGAGAGGTCCGGCAGGGATGCGGAGGTTGTGGGGGACGCGGGGGTCACGGGGGGCTCCTTTGGGCAACGCTGCCGCTAGGGACTTTTAGGGTGAATCATCCGGGGGATGATCCGGGGGCGGCCAAGCCATCTATTTTACTCGATCGGTCGGGTTCACAAAGCGTTTTAAGGAAACCGGCGATAGCGTCCTGATAAGCCTGTTCGTGGGCGGTCGGGAGGTCGTCGTGCCGGCCACCGGGAATCTCGATGAACTCCCCCGCCCGGGCGGCCTGAGCGATCTGCCGGGCGGACATTATCGGACACAGGGGGTCGTCCGAGCCGTGGATCACCAGCAGTGGGCAGGCCAACCTGGCAGCGTATCCCGCGCGGTCGAACCGGGTGAACCCCCTGGCGGTCAGCGTCAGCCAAAGCCCGGCCAACGGGATGATCGGCCATCGCGGGTAGTGATAGCGTTTGAACAAGTTATGTAACGGCTCATCCCAATGCCGGTATGGCGACTCCGCGACCACACCCAGGATGCTCCGCCGCAGCTCCTCGCCGGCCTCCGCCGCCGCGGCCATCACGATGCCGGCCCCGATCGACGAGCCCAGCAACACGACGCGTTTCGCATCTTCAACCTCCAACTGCTCCAACACCGCCCGCACATCCGCCGGCTCGCGCAGCCCGCCGTAACCCCGACTTGACTCCGACTCCCCCTGCCCCGGCAGATCAAACACCACGACACGTCGAGCATAAGGCACGACCATTGGCACGCGTATCAGTGCCCCATACCGGCTGTCCTCAAACCCGTGCACAATCACAACCGTCAGCCCGCCTTCATTGACGTCATGCCCCTGAATCACCCAGCCGGGCGTGCGCGAGCGGTCAGACAATGAAAACGTAACCTCCTGAGCTAGAAGCTCGAGGTCGGCGGGCTCCGTCGGGTCCCCCCGCCCCAACGCAACAGCAAACGTCTTGCGTCGCGGGTGCGTCAGTGAATACACCAATCCCGCTGCACCGAGCAGCCAGAGCAGGACAACAGCGACGGTAATAAGGAGGATCAAACCCATGGTTGATGATGATAGTTGTTATAGAGTGCAACCGCAGCGGCCGGGACAATCATTCCATCCCGTATAATCTTGTCAGTTACTTCTGGCTCAAGGCATCAGTGGCATGCGAATCTCCACACTCCCCAAATATCTCATCGGAAACCGATCGGCCATACTCGAAGTGGCTGGTTCGCGTATGGCACTTACGATCGGCATCCTCTTCACCATCTCCGCTGGATTCGCACGTGAGTACGACGGTGAGGACCTGCTTCACGAACCTTGGTATGTGCTTATTCCTTTGGCGGCCTCACTGGTGATGGGGTCGGCGCTTTTTGCATTGATCCACCGGGCCGTATCCTTGCGAAGAAAAGATGTCGAGGGAACACCACCAAGCCAAGCCAAGGCATTCAGATCGTTCATTGGTCTGTTCTTGATGACCGCCCCGTTGGCGTGGCTATATGCCGTCCCGTACGAAGAGTTCCTCTCACCGTTTGAAGCGATGCGGTGGAACCTGTGTACTTTGGCGGTAGTGGCGGTCTGGCGAGTGATATTGATCTCGCGCGTGATCAGTGTGGTCTATGGGATGCGGCTCGTGCATGCGTTCTTCTTGGTCATGCTGTTCGCCGATGTGCTGACATTCCTAGTGGTAGTGCTGATGCCCAAACCGATCGTCGCGATCATGGGCGGGATCCGCTACTCGGAAGTGGATCGATTGGTCCTCTACGTCACCCACAACCTGATGGTATGGTCTGTCCTGACCGTGCTTGTCTGGCTGATCGGTTCGGTCATCTGCCTCAATCTGATCAAGAAGGCTTGGCCCGACCAACAAAGTCAGCAAGCGACACACAAGCACCACAGCCTTTTCGTTTTCGCGCTTGTCTCGATCGTGGCGTGGACCCCGGCGCTATGGATCAGCCAACCCGACCAGTGGCGTAAGCGCGAAGCGGACGAACTGTTGCGTAAAGGTGAAGTCGCGAAGGCCTTCCAGCTCATGTCGATGCACGAGCCGGACCAGTACCCCGCGAGTTGGAATCCACCACCGAGAAACACCTACGGCGAGTACGTGCCCGAGATCGACGAGATTATTGAGGTAATGCGTGACAACTGGCCGACAGACTGGGTCGCTGAGATATACCTGGATAAGATAAGGCGGGCGACCAAACAGGCCTTAAGGCTCTACCATAATGGCGAGGAGTGGTCCGACCTGACCGAGAGAATGGACAAAGGCTGGCTGGACTCAGTGCGTGAGGAAAATATCGGCAAGCTTGAGTTCCTCCAGGAGTATGACCAGACACTGACCGAGGACGACCACGAGGTCATCACCCGTCTGATCGAGATAGCCCAAACCGAAGCGGAAGAAAAACAAAGCGAGGCACCAGCAAATGGATTATCAGGCACTATTAAACGAAGCGATTAAAGAAGCCGAACTCGGCCTATCCGAAGGCGGGCTGCCGATCGGGTCGGTGTTGGCCGATAGTGATGGGAGCATTGTCGCGCGCGGGCACAACCTGCGGGTGCAGACCGGGGATCCCACGGCCCACGCCGAGGTGGCGTGCATCCGTAATGCGGGGCGTCGACGGGACTGGCCAAGGCTCACACTGGCCAGCACGCTCAGCCCGTGCGTGATGTGTACCGGGACGAGCCTGCTCTACAAGATCCCCCGTGTCGTCATCGGGGAGAACCAGAACTTCATGGGGGCAGAGGACCTGTTCAAGCAACACGGCGTCGAATTGATCAACCTCAACGATGCGAGCTGCATCGAACTGATGGCCAACTTCATCCGGGACAAGCCGGACCTATGGAACGAGGACATCGGGATCGAGT
>JAJDCW010000261.1 GCA_029260635.1 Phycisphaeraceae bacterium
GGTGCGTTGATGATGCTGGGACAGGACATCGTTGACATCCTCTACCCGCAGGAATACGTCGAGGCCGGCTGGATGCTGCGTATCCTTGCAATCCGCGTCGTCTTCGCCTGCACGCTGCCCACGGCCGCCAACTGCCTGTTAGCGATCGGGGATTCCAAGAGCGTCTTTGCGGGCAACCTGGGCAAAACCATCGTTCTGCTTACCGGCATCCCGCTGGGCTGGCATTTCAGCGGCTTTGAGGGCGTGATCTGGGTCATCGCGTTATCGGAGCTTGGCTCGCTGCCGGTACTCTGGCACCGCATGGCTGGACACGGTTTGCTGTCACTGCCTCGGGAGGCTCTGGCGGTGGTTTTTGTCACCCTGGGCCTGGGCCTGGGCTGGCTGGCCAGTAACTTGTTATCTTGGCTGTGACCTCACCATCCCAATCTACATGCTACCCCGGCCTGACGGCCCCGCAGCATCATCCCTGTGCATTGGAAACTTATCGTGTCGAATCCACCCACGTTCTGCTACGTCGCTACCTCACGCGACAACCCGCAGATGCTCACCATGGCGCACGTCGCCAGCCTCACGCTCAAACGCGTGCATCACGACGCGCGAATTATCCTCCTGGCTGATAAACCTACCGAGCGCCTGATCGACGAGGCATACCCCGCGTTACGCAAAGATATAAGTGAACTAGCCGTCGTAGACAGCGGGATCAAGGACGCGGCCGCCTCTTCCAGATACCTCAAGACCAAGATGCGCGTACTGCTCGACGGAGACCTGCTGTTTCTGGATATCGATACGCTGATCCTTCGTGAATTGAATCCATTGTGGGAACACGACGCGACGATCTGCGGCATCCACGACGACAACAACCTCGGCGGCGTGTTCGAACGGAGACTGACCGAGGGCTTCGCGGCATTACGCTGGCCGGCACCGGTCGAGCCGTACCTTAATAGCGGGGTGATGTTCTGGCGTGACAACGCTCAGGGACGACAACTCGGCGAGGCGTGGCACCGGTACTGGCAGGAATCCCGCAGCGTCATGGGTGACACCGACCAGCCCGCGCTACACCGGGCGATGGTCGAAACGGGCGTCGAACTGAAATTGTTGGGCCAGGACTACAACCAGAAAGTCCGAGACAAGCCCGGGATCCTCCGGCAGCCCGCGATCCTGCACTATGAAACGCGCAGCGCGTTGCACAGCCGACACACGCTGATCAATCACCTGATGCGGCAACTGGCCGACACCGGCTCGATCAGCGACCAGATGCTGGAGCGGGCCCGACGCCGAAACGACCCGTGGGGGTCAGCGGGCCCGGGGATCAAGGGGAACTGGCACACCGGGCGGTACTTCGCCGCCGCGGTTGGGGTGCTCAAACGCCTGACAGGGGTCAAGGACCACCCGGCCTGAATCCCAGGCCTAAAACCCCCCCGCCCATCACATATCAGGCCCCGTTTCCCATAGCCACAAACCCAGATCGCCGATGAGCGTACTATCCTCATGGCCGAGGCGGCAACGGGCCGCCGATAACCCCGCCCACCCTCAGAGGCACGACGTTTAGATGAGCGCACTGGTCATCATCAGCCTGCTTGGATGGACGCCGGTGGTCCTGCTGCTGTTCCTGGCGATGCCGCCGAGGCGCGCAGTGATCGTGGCGTTTATCACCGCCTGGCTCTTCCTGCCGGTCAACGTCCCGGACAGCCTGGTCTTCCGGGGCCTGCCCGAGTTAGACAAGATGACGGTCACCTGCCTGGCCGTGCTGCTGGGCACACTGCTCTTTGATAAGGTCCGGCTGCTTAGCTTCAGGCCAAACCGCCTCGACATCCCGATGATCTGCTGGTGTATCGCACCACTGTTAGCCTCGCTGACCAACCAGGACTCGACCGTCTGGGGCCACCCTCCGATCGACAACCCGATCTACGACGGGCTCAGCGAGGTGCTCAAGCAGAGCGTCACCTGGGGTCTGCCCTACCTGATCGGCCGTGTGTACTTCACGAAGCTGCAAGACCTCCGAGAACTGGCGGTGGGCTTCCTGATCGGCGGGTTGGTGTACATCCCGCTGTGTGTCTTCGAACTGAAGATGAGCCCGCAGCTTCACTATCTAGCCTACGGCGAGCACCCGCACGTGGACTTCCGCCAGGCGATGCGCGGCGGCGGCTACCGCCCCACCGTGTTTATGGCGCACGGCCTGATGGTCGCGCTGTGGATGGCCACGAGTTGCGTAATCGGGGGCTGGCTTTGGTACAGCAAGTCGGTACGCAAGCTCTTCGGGCTGCCGATCGAGTTTCTGTTGGCGCCGCTGCTTATCATCACCGTGTTGTGTAAATCGATGGCGGCGTTGGGCCTGATGTGCATCGGCTTGTGCGCATTGTATATCGCGACGCGCTGGCGGGCACGATGGATAATGATCGCGTTGATCGTGCTGGCCCCATGCTACATGACGCTCCGCGCAACACAGTGGTGGGACGGGATGAACCTGGTCAATCTTGTTCAGACGGTCGTCGGCGAGGAACGCGCTCAGTCGCTTGAGCTGCGATTCAGCAACGAAAACCTGCTCTCCAAGCGGGCGAAGGAGAAGCCGTTATTCGGCTGGGCCGGGTGGGGACGCTCCCGTGTGTTCGACCGGTACGGCAAGGATATCTCGATCACCGACGGGCAGTGGGTCATCGCCTACGGCAAGAACGGCCTGTTCGGCCTCGCCGCATTCACCACCGCGCTGCTGCTGCCGGTCTGGCTGACACTCAAACGCATCCCGATCCGCCACTGGGCACACACTCAGGCCGCGCCAGCCGCGGCGATGGCGGTCGTGTTGATCATCTACATGATCGACAACCTGCTCAACGCGATGATCAACCCCGTGTTCATGCTCGTCGCCGGGGCACTCGCCGGGCAGCAGGCGCTGCGCCGTCGCGCCCGGGCCCGACGACCGATGCGGAACCCGCCGGGCAGGAATCAACCAAAACCGCAGGAACAATCACACGCCGCGATGAACACCGGCCGAGACACTTGTAAACAACGAACCACCGCCTCATGAACGTCCTGATCGTCATCGTGAACTACCGTACCGCCGGGCTCACCACTGACTGCCTGCGGTCGTTGGCCGACGAGGTGATAAACCTCGGCGATACCCGCGTGATTGTCACGGACAATCAGTCAGGCGATGAGTCTCCCGGTCAGATCCAAAAAGCGATCCAAGACAACGGCTGGGGCGATTGGGCCGAGCTGATGCCGCTTGAACGCAACGGCGGCTTCGCCTACGGCAACAACGAAGCGATCCGCCCGGCCTTGGATTCAGAAAACCCGCCCGACTATGTGCTGTTGTTGAACCCCGACACGGTCATCCGGCCCGGCGCGGTTAAGACACTCATCGAATTCATGGAGGCACACCCCGACGCGGGCATCGCCGGCAGCCGCCTGGAAGACCCCGACGGCACGCCGCAACGCTCGGCGTTCCGCTTCCACTGCATCCGCTCCGAACTCGACGACGGGCTTCGGCTCGGGTTCGTATCACGGCTGCTACGCAACAAGTGCGTCGCCCCACCCGTGCGCGACGACACATACAAAACCGACTGGGTCGCCGGGGCATCCATGCTCGTCCGTCGTGAGGTGTTCGATGCCGTCGGGCTGATGGACGAGGCGTACTTTATGTACTTCGAGGAGGTGGACTTCTGCTTGCGGGCGAACCGTGCGGGCTGGCCCTGCTGGTACGTGCCCCACAGCCGGGTCGTCCACCTGGTCGGGCAGGCGTCCGGCGTCAC
>JAJDCW010000262.1 GCA_029260635.1 Phycisphaeraceae bacterium
GTTCGCTGAGCCGACGTACATCGCGCAGGCATCGACGATCACCGCCTTGGTATGCAGCCTGGGGCATCGGCGGATCACCAGCGACCCGCCGTCGGCTTTCAGCTTCGGCAGCAGCTTCTTCAACTCGCGCAAGGCCGGCCCGCTGGGCACCCCCGCGTGCAGCAGCCGGACCTCCACCCCCTTCTGCGCCAGCTTTACCAGGTGATGCACGATCGATGGGGCGCTGCGCGAGCCACGCCCTCCCCCGCCAGCGATCCCGGGCGGGGGGATCAGCATCGCCTTGAAGTCCGCGGTCATGATGTCCAGGCTCACCGTCGCCTTGAGCATCCCATCGATCACCACCCGTCGGAGGTGCGCCACATCGACGACCAGCTCCACCGGGCCGCGCACGGGGGTCAGTCCCGGGCTTGAAGAAATCGATTTGGCCATAGTAACTACATCGGCCGACGGGGACGCCGGCCTGCATCAACGTCTATACACGCCTTACAGGAGTTTAATGGCCTGCGTTCGTGTCATGGGTGCGCACACGGAAATTGATATCGGTATACAGCCGCTTGCCCTTGGCGATCTGCTGCGCGGTCATGGTGGAAGCCAGTTCCTCAAGCATCAGTTCGGCCCGTTTGCCGAT
Source organism: Phycisphaeraceae bacterium (assembly GCA_029260635.1). Classification (GTDB taxonomy): domain Bacteria; phylum Planctomycetota; class Phycisphaerae; order Phycisphaerales; family Phycisphaeraceae; genus JAJRRS01. The sequence goes on from JAJDCW010000262.1 coordinate 629, forward strand.
AGACCCGGGCCCGTCCTGGACCGCTTCTTTCAGCCATGCGTAGGCCATCTCTATGTCCTTCACCCCACCCACGCCAGCCTGATAACGCTGCGCCAGTTTGATCTGTGCGTGGCCAAACCCCTGTTCCGCGGCGCGTGTGTACCACTTGGTCGCTTCATCGTCATCCGCCTGCACACCCTTGCCCTGCTCATACAACACGCCCAATTGGAACTGCGCGGGGCCGTAGCCCTTATCCGCCGTGAGCCGGTAGAGACGCGCCGCCTCGGTATAGTCGGTCTGCCCGGCCCGGCCGGAGTGCAGGAACTCACCGACCATGTACGTCGAATCGACGTGCTCCTGCGCCGCCGCCATCCGGTACCACTTCAACGCCTCGGCAGGGTCGGCCTGGATGCCGAACCCCTTCTCGTAGCAGACGCCGGTCATGTGCTGCCCGTGTGCCAGACCCTGCGCCCCCGCCCTGCTGAACCACTTAAACGCCAGCCCCTTATTCTTCTTGACCCCCCAGCCCTCGTAATACATCCCACCGAGCTTTAGCTGCCCCCCCGCGTGGCCCTGCGCCGCCGCCCGCTCGTACCACCAGGCCGCAAACGCACGGTCGCTGGGCATCCCGCGCCCGTGAAACCGGATCTCCCCCATGAGGTACTGCGCCTCGGCATCGCCCTGTATCGCCGCTTTCTGAAGCCAGTCCGCCCCCACCGCTTCGTTTTTTTCAATACCGATCCCAAGACAATACTGCAGCCCCAACGCGCGTTGGCTCACCATGTCACGCTGCTTGGCCGCGAGCAAAAGCCACTGAACCCCTAGCGCCGCGTCCTCTTGAGTCCCCACGCCGTAGAGATACGCAAGCCCCACCGCCCGCTGCGCGTCCACATCCCCCTGCTCGGCGATCACAAGCAGGTCTTCAACCGCCTCGGGCCGGCTCTGCATCCGGTCCGAACCGGACAGCCCGATCAGCGCCAACTGGGACGCGCCGATCGGGCTCCCCTGCTCCGATGCGAGGCGGTACCAACGCGACGCCTCCTCGAGGTTCCGTTCGATCTGAGCCCCCGCATGGTAGAGGTCGCCGAGCGTGAGCTGTGCTTCGAGATGGCCCTGTTTGCCAGACATCCTAAGCCACCGCAATGCCTCGTTAAGGTCCTTCGGCACACCCGATCCGTACAGGTACAACACCCCGACATACATCTGCCCGCGCGGGTCGCCCTGGTCCGCCGACGCTCGGTACCACTTCATCGCCTGCGTAAAGTCCTGCGGGACGGCCCGGCCCTGCTGGTACAGACCGCCCAGATAAAACTGTGCATCCTGATGCCCCTGCTCCGCGGCGAGACGCAGCCACTTCTCGGCTTCCACGTCACTCTGGGCGGCGCCCTCCCCGAACAGATACGTCACACCCAAGGCGATCTGGGCATCCACATAGCCCTGCTGCGCTGACAGCCGCATCCAACTCAGAGACTCATGCCTATTGACGCCCACCCCGATCCCCCGGCCATAGCAGATGCCCAGATTGTACTGAGCGATCTCGTTTTCCTGTTCCGCCGCCATATTAAACCAACGCACCGCCTCAAGATCGTCCTTCTCGACGCCTCGCCCGTCGATGTACCGCGTACCCAGGTCGCTCTGGGCCTGCGCATAGCCAAGCTCCGCGGATTGCTGTTCCAGCTTCAGCGCGATCTCGTCGTCGACCTCGACCCCATCCCCGGTCCGGTACATCAGGGCCAGTGCGTGCATCGAAACGGCGTTGCCCTGTGCCGCCGCCGATTTAAACAGGCGTTGCGCCTCCTGGGTGTCGCGCTCCACGCCGTTGCCGTTTAAGTACATCACCCCCAGCTCGTGCTGCGCATCCATGTGCCACTGGTCCGCCGCCAGCTGCATCCAGGCAAACGCGGCACCGCGGTCTTGTGCGACCCCTTCCCCCAACAGATAGGCACGCGACAACGCGTACTGCCCCTCGGCCAACCCCTGCGCCGCAGCCAGCCGGTACCACCGCACCGCCTCGGTGTAATCAACCGGGACCTCCCAATCCAGCGTGTACATCAGCCCGACGTAGTACTGCGCCTCCGCGTTCTTCTGTCTGGCGGACAGCTTGAATAACCGAAGCGCCTCCAGCGGGTTCGGCGGGACACCGGCACCGGTCAGGTACAGATACCCCAGGTTGCACTGCCCGCCCGCGTGCTTCTTCTTGACGGCTTTCTGATACCACAGGACCGCCTGTGCTTCGTCCTGCTTCACGCCCGCGCCGTATTGATAAAGCTTGCCGAGATAATTCTCGGCATCAGTATTACGTTGAGCCGCCGACAGCTTGATCCAGCGGGCCGCCTCGTCGTAGTCGGGCTCCCCGGTCCACCCCTCCGCGTTCATCACCCCCAGGTAATACTGCGCGACTGGGTGCTCCTCCTTGGCCGCGAGCTTCCACAGGCGTGCGGCCTCTTCATAATCCTGCCGGACCGTGTCCCCCAACGCATACACCAGCCCCAGTTCAACCTGTGCGCCAATATCCTCGGACTCCACCAATGTCCTCAGTTCGTCCACCGACAACATGGACAGATCACGCCCGGTCGTGTCCTCGCCGAATATCGATGGACATACCACAAGACAGGAAATAACCGCGGACAGGACAAACCGAGCAGCATAAGAACGACGCATGACGGGCTCCCGGGCACCAATGACGCCACTATCTTCGACAATCCAGCCTTCGCTGACAACCCCCTGCACGCTGATTTGCCCCTATATTCACAGACCCGGGCCTTTATCGGACAGCCGTGCTGCCGTCACCGCGCGTGGTTAATATGAATATCCGCCACCACCGGCAGGTGATCCGACAGATCAGAGTCATACACTTCCATATGTTTCAACTCACCCGACCCATTGACCAGCACCCAGTCGATGGTCCGCGTTGGCTCCCACGAGGGGAACGTGCCCGCAACTTCATCCGTTGCACGGCCCGGAGCCGCGCGGCTGAACCCGCAATCCGCCACCAGTACATCCACCGCGGTCCGTGAATCGCTATCCAGACGTGCGCCGGGGAGAACCGAGGGCGTGGAATTCAAGTCCCCCGCGATCACGACCGGTGATTCCAACTCGCCGACCACTTTCGCCAAGGCACGGGCCGAATCCACTCGGATCGATTCATCGCCACGCGTATCGAAGTGCGCCCCCACCACATGCAGCCGTGAGCCGTCTGCCAACTCGATCTCGCAGAGGACCGCACGCTTCTTGCCTGCAAGAAGCGTCTCCCATCCCGCGTAACCCGGGAGATCGATCAGCATTACCTTCTTGATCGGGTGTCGGCTCAGGACCGCGTTCCCGAACCGCAGGGTGGCGAAAGGCGAAGTCATATCGATGTTCATCTGCTCAACCAAGTAACGGTAGCCCGCCTCCTCCGCGATCAGTTCCGCCTGGTTCTGATGCCCGCTCCATATGCTGCTGAAATCCACCTCGTTCAAGACGACCACATCCGCATCGAACTCACGCAACAACGAGGCGATATCACTCAACCTGTTATCGCGGGCCCTCGACTCAGACCAGTTGGAATCCCCGACCCCCCGACCGTGGGCGATGTTGTAGGCCACAACACGGAACAACCCATCAACACTGACCTCGCCTATGACCGCGACATCGGAACCCGCTCCACAATCGAACACCCTCACCGTCCGGCCCGCGCTGGTTGCCCTGCCCAACGCGTACCAGACAAAAACGAACAAGAAGGCCGCCAGGAAGGCACACAGAAAGAGCCTGAGCCTACGCCTTGCTTTCAACCAACGCATCATGCCAGATTACCCCCATGCTATTCCCGTACAAAATACTCGAACCGGTCACCGAAACGCACACCTACGCCGTCTTCGTGCTGGGTAAATTCGAATCCATCCCAACCCTTGTAGAACCAGGACACCCCGTTAGGCGGGGGCTCCATCACGCCAAGACCCGATGTGTCATCGCGGTAGCGTGCTAAGTGCTCAACCTTCTCCGCTTCCTGCACAGATTCGATCAGGCTATCCATGTAGGCCTTGTACTTCTCGGTATTTAACCGCTTGCTGAGGATCAGCAGGGCCGTGCGCAGGGCCTGGTCAAAATCGCCCTTCACATTGGCTTCCACAAACCCCTTGACCCAGTCGGTCTCCTCGGCGTGATTGAAGCCGACGATCGCACACAGGATGTCTTCGCGTATCTCTTCGTGAGCGGTCAGGTGTAGGATTGGCTGGAGATGCTCGATCATCGGCAACGACTGCTTCGACGCCGCGATCAGGCAGAGCGTGTGGATATGGATCGGTCTGACCAGCGCATCCTTCGCGACGTTCGGGTTGGACAGTTCAATCAGCACAGGCTGCGCCGCCTCCCAGTTCAACATCGCGGCGAGCATCATGGCGTCCGCCGAGACGAGCGGGTCGTCCCCCATCTTGTCTTTGGCTATGGCTAGCAAAGCGTCGACATCGGCGTCGGAATCCAACTCCGCCATCGCTTCGCCAAACCGAGTCTTATGCCAGTGAAAGACATCCAGATAGCTCCGCCCCGAATAGACGTGCACAAAGCCCGCAAACGCCAGCCACTCGTTTTCCGTGATCATCCTAAACGCCTGGAGCTTGTCGTTGTCAGACAGGTATTCATCGGCCCAGACGGCCCTCACCTGGTCCGCCAGGCTCGGGGTCTCCTGCTCGGTATCGGGCTCCGCCTTATTCTCCACGCCCCGTTCGGGTTCCTGACCATTGAGTGGGGCGGCCAAGATTATCAGTGGCATGACGGCAAGCCACACAGCCCAAGGTTTGCTTCTTAGCATCGATAGGTCCTCCGAATAGATGTGTGTATTCTCATCGGAGCAGGCACAATACACAAGGACACAATAAAAATGCCACCCGGATCAAACCGGGTGGCATCGAAAGTGTCAATCGTGTGATTCGGCTCGGTCTTAGCTTTGCTGAACCGCCTCGGGGACGACCGGGTGTCGCCCGACGGAGTGGTAGATGAAACCCATCTCGCGCATCTGCTCGAGGCGGTAGAGGTTTCGGCCGTCGAAAATCACGGGTGACTTCATCGCGGCCTTGGCGGCGTCGAAGTCGGGGTACTTGAACTCGCCCCAGTCGGTGCAGACCACCAACGCATCCGCGCCGGCCAGCGCGGCCTGGGCGTCTTTGGCGTACTCGATCCGGTCGGCTAGGACCTCACGGGCCGTCTCTTCCGCGACCGGGTCGTAGCCCACGACCGTCGCGCCCCGATCGAGTAGCTGCTGGATCAGTGTGATGGATGGCGCCTCGCGCACGTCGTCCGTGCCGGGCTTAAAGGCGATACCCCAGACGGCGATCTTCTTGCCGGAGATGCCGGCGGCCCCGCCGAAATGTTTGTCGATCTTGGCCATGAAGGCGTCGCGCTGCCGCTGATTCACCTCGTGGACGGCTTCGAGCAGCCGTGCCGGTGTGTCGCTAAGTTCGCCCATCGAGATACACGCGAGCACGTCTTTGGGGAAGCACGACCCGCCGTAACCCAGCCCGGGGTAGAGAAACTGGTTGCCGATCCGCTTGTCGGAACACATGCCGCGCCGCACCTCGTCGATATCCGCGCCGTAGGACTCGCAGAGATTGGCGATCTCGTTGATAAAAGAGATCTTGGTGGCGAGCATCGCGTTGGAGGCGTACTTGACCATCTCGGCGGAGGGGATGTCCATCAGGAAGATCGGATTGCCCTGCCGGACGAAGGGTTCGTAGAGGTTGCGCATCCGATTGCCGGTGCCCTCGTCGTTCACCCCGATGACGACGCGGTCGGGCTTGTTGAAGTCGTTGATGGCGGCCCCCTCCTTGAGGAACTCGGGGTTCGACGCCATGTAGAAGGTCTTGGCCGTGTTCGCCTCGATCGCGGCGCGGACCTTGGCGTTGGTGCCCACGGGGACGGTGGACTTGACGACGACGATCTTGCCCCGGCGTTCGTCGGTATCGCCGCCGGTCGCGCCCGGCCCGGCTTCGATCGCCTTGCCGATATCCGTCGCGGCGGCGAGGACGTATTTCAGGTCGGCGTGCCCCTTGTCGTCACTGGGGGTACCGACACAGATGAACACAATCTCGGCGGATTGATACGCCTGGACCTTGTCGCTCGTGAACTTCAGCCGACCGGCCGCCGCGTTCCGCCGGATCAGGTCGTCGAGCCCGGGCTCGTAGATCGGGCTGACCCCATTGTTTAGCTTGTCGATCTTGGCCTTGTCCACATCCAGACAAGTCACGTCGTTGCCCGTGTTCGCCAAGCAGGTCCCGGTGACCAGTCCGACGTAACCTGTCCCGACCATCGTGATACGCATCGTTAGAAAACCTTCGTGTTTGTGGCGTGCCAGGGTGTGAGGCCCAAAACAGGCCTGGATCACTGATTATCGACCGATTCCCCGCTTGAGTCTACACAATCCAACCCGACCAAGTTCAACAATCGGCCCTGGTCGATACAGTATAAGCCATGTTGATTTAGCAAATTGTAGCTGTTTCTGCCCGTGCCGACTGGTCACCAAGCCGACCGATCACTATAGTTGTCGCCCCCGAAGTCTCCAACCCAACCACCCGATAATCCGCACCATGAGCACACGCGTCAACAAAGCAGAAGAGTTCAAGAAGACCAAGGACGGCTTCGACGTCCTCCAGGACATCCTCCGTTATTCCGAGGCCGGCGACTACGACGCCATCCCCGAGGACGACGCCGCCCAACGCTTCAAGTGGTTCGGCATCTACCGCCAGAAGCCCAACACCGGCCACTTCATGCTCCGCATCAAGATCCCCGGCGGGCAACTCACCCCGGCCCAGTTGAAGATGATCTCCGAACTCACCGACCGGTACGCCCGCGGCTTCGGCGACATCACGACTCGGCAGACTATCCAACTGCACTGGCTGACGACCGCCGATCTTAAGCCCGTCCTCCAGACCCTCTGGGACGCCGGGATGACCAGCCAGTTCGCTTGTGGTGATGCGCCACGGAACGTCGTCGGCTGCCCGCTGGCCGGCGTGCTCGAAGATGAGATCATTAATTCTTCTCAACACGCCCAGGACATCAGCAAATACTTCGTCGATGCCGGCCGGGAGTTCTCCAACCTCCCGCGTAAGTTCAAGCCCTCGATCGGCGGGTGCAACCTGCACTGCCACCAGCCGCAGATCAACTGCTACGGGCTCTACGGCGTGAAGCGCCCCAGCGGCGAGACCGGCTACGGCCTGGTTGTCGGCGGCGGGCTGTCCTCGACCCCGCACTACGCTCAGCCTATGCGCGTCTTCGTCAAGCCCGAGCAGGTCGTCGAGGTCTCCCGCGCGATCGCCACCGTCTTCCGGGACTACGGCTACCGTGAGAAACGCACCCGCGCCCGCTTAAAGTTCCTCGTGGCTGACAAGGGCTGGCAGTGGACCCGTGATAAGATCGAAGAGGTCCTGGGCTATCAGCTCGAGCACGACGACACGCTCCTGGATCCCCCGGCCATCCACACAGACCACCTGGGGATCGGCAAACAGAAGGACGGCAACTACTACGTCGGCGTCCCAATCGGCCGTGGCCGGTGGACCGCGCGGAATATGGCCGATATTGCCGAACTTGCCGAGAAGTACGCAGACGGCGAGAAACGCATCCGGACCACCGGCAAGCAGAACGTCATCCTCTTGGATATCCCCGAGGCCAACCTCGCCGCGCTTGAGAAAGACCTCACCGACCGCGGCCTCCCGCCGGTCGCCCACTCCCTGCGCACCAGCCTGATCGCCTGCACCGGCACCGAGTTCTGCAACCTCGCGGTTGTCGAAACCAAGGCACGTGCCGGCCGTGTCCTGCAATGGCTCGAACACAACGTCGATATCGACTTCCCGCTGTTCATCAGCTTCACCGGCTGTCCCAACGCCTGTGCCCAGTACCAGATCGCTGACATCGGCCTGACGGGTATCCCTGTCGTGCTGCGCGATAAGCTCGACGAGAACGGCAAGCCCACCAAGATCGACGGCTTCAAGGTCCTGCTCGGCGCGGGGCTGGGACTCGATCCTAAGTTCAACGAGTTGATCGCCAAGAAGATCCCCGGCGACCTGATCCACCTGTCGATCAAGAACCTCATCGAGACCTTCAAGGATGAACGTGTCGACGAGGACGAGACCTTCCAGAGCTGGGTCACCCGCAGCGACCCGGAATACCTCCAGAAGCTCATCACCGAGCCGACCGAGGCGCAAGAGGCCGAGATGTTGATGGCGTAACCACCCGCTCGCGTCTTAGCGTTTCAAGTAACCGCCCCAAACGCCCCGTGATACCGCACCTCACCGCCACCCGCAGGTGCCGTGTCCTCTCTCAATTCAATAGCCATGTAGGCCTCGTCGGGCACGTCGAATGGGCAACGGATATCTAAACGGCTCGCCCGCACAAAGCCAAACCTCGGGTAGTACTCCGAATGCCCCAGGACAACCAATAACCCGTGCCCCGCATCTCGCAACCGGGCTAAGCCTTCCAGGATCAACGCTGATCCCACACCCGACCGCTGATGTTCCGGCAAGACCGCCATCGGCGCCAACGCCACCACGTCCGATTCAGCCTCACCCGCCACCACATGTGCGGGACTGAAGAGGATATGCCCCACAACCACACCTCCACACTCGGCCACCAGCGACAACGTCACCGCCTTGTCACCGCGCAGCGCGTCTACCAGCCGAGCCTCCGACTGCTGCCCGAAGGCACGCTCGTTGATATGACGTATGGCCGCCACATCACCTACTGACTCTTCTCTTATCACCAGGTCGTCCATACTCGGCCCCTGACTCATTCCATACACGTTAACCTTGTTAACTCATCAAAAGTTTCACGCGTTCTGCCAGATCTTGGTGACTATCAGTATACGGTCGGCTAAAATAGGGGCACCCAATCTCTCGGAGATAGTCTGATGCACGCTCGTTCAGTTCTTGTGTTTACCGTGGCATTGATGCTCTCGCCGTTAATGTCACACGCCCAATCGCCGCCCGACCCCGACTACGTCCGCGGCAACCTGTACCCAAGTTATAACGACTTCAAGACCGACCTGAACGGCCTCGTCGCCATGCCCGCCGGCGCCGCGCGGGACACGGCGATCAACGGCTTCTTCGCCACGTTGCAGGCCGCCGGGCAGGTGCCCTACGCGCAGGGCGGTCAGATGGCGTTCCTCTACCGCAGCGGGGCCGCGTCCAGCGTCTCATTTGCGGGTGACCATAACGGGTGGAGCCCGTCGGCCTCCACCGCCCCCGCGACGAGGCTGGGCACCACGGACATCTGGATCAAGGAACTGAACTTCCCCTCCGACGCTCGCATCGATTACAAGATCGTGACCAACGGCAACAACTGGATACTCGACCCGCGCAACACCCTCCAGATGTGGGGCGGCTTCGGACCAAACAGCGAGCTGCGGATGCCAGACTACCAGTACCCGCAGGAATCCGTCGCCCAGCCAGGTGTGCCCGCCGGCGGCTTCACCCCCAACATCCGCACGACCAGCAGCAACCTGGGTTATGACGTCAACTACCGCGTCTACACCCCCGCCGGTTACGACCAGGGCACGCTGAGTAATCTCCCCGTGATCTATATCACCGACGGCCACGAGTTTTCCGCCGAGCACCTCGGGTCCGTCACCGTTACGCTAGACAACCTCATCCAGTCCCGCCAGGTCCAGCCTACGATCGCGGTCTTCATCGATCCGCGCGACCCCACCAGCGGGACGAACAAGCGCGCCAGCGAGTACACCGGCAACATCAACTTCGCCAACTTCGTCGCAGACGAACTCGCCGCCGACATCGACGCGGCTTACCGCACGAACCCGACCGCCGCCGGCCGCACGATCCTCGGCACGTCGCTCGGCGGCGTGAACTCGGCTTACTTCGGCCTCACACGTTCCGATGCCTTCCAGAACATCGCCCCGCTGTCCCCATCCAATTTCACCAGTATCTACAACCAATTCGCCTCCGCCGGCCTGCAGAACGACCTGAACTTCTTCCTGACCCACGGCACGATCGGTGACGGCAGCGGCGGACCTAACCTCTTCAACGTCCTCAGCAGCAACGGCTACAACGTCACCCGCACCACCGCCAACGAGGGACACTCCTGGGGGAACTGGCGATCCCAGATCAAAGACATACTCACCAACCTCGTCGGAGCCCCGCTTGACGGCGATCTGAACTTAGATGGTTTTGTGGGCGTCGATGACCTGAATATTATCCTCACCCACTGGAACCAGAACGTCACCCCAGGCGATCTTTTTCAGGGTGACGCGACCGGCGAAGGATTTGTCGGCATCGATGATCTGGGCGTCGTCCTGGTCAACTGGAACAACGGCACCCCACCGGCGTCGAGTGAAGATGCTCTGGCCCTCGTCCCCGAACCGACGACACTCAGCCTGCTGACACTGACCGCCCTCACGGCGATTCGTCGGCGAAGATGATCTTCGTGATCCGCCGAGTCCAACCAAAAGCCGCGCCCGTCACAGAATGACAAAGCCGGCCCCCCGTCGAGAGGCTGGCTTTCACTCTTTCGGTTCCACTCTCAATTCATGACGGACGTGCTAGGCAATACACCGCCGCCGCCTTGCGAGCATCACACCACCAAGGGTGAGAATCGCGAGTGTGCTGGGCTCGGGGGTAT
>JAJDCW010000263.1 GCA_029260635.1 Phycisphaeraceae bacterium
CCGGCGGCAACTTCTATACCGACGTGGTACACACCGGCGTGTCCAATGGGGTCGGATATTCGCCTAGTAATGGCGGCAATGAATCCATCTTCAATATATCAAGCGACAAAGTCGTGCGGGTTCTGACGTCCGGCGGAGCGGGCACATTTGATACCGATCAGGGCGTCACGCTTTACAACGCGATCGGCGGGAATCAGCGACTTGTACAGAATGGGGTCAACGTGACGCCGGGTGGCGGTTACACCACCACACTTAACCCACATACCGCGATCGGTGTGACATTCGACGGCCACGTCCTGCTCATGACCGTTGACGGCCGACAGAATACCTACTCCGAAGGCATGCGCACCGACGAGATGGCGGATTTGTTGATCAACTACTTCAATGCGAAAGCCGCCATCAACGTGGACGGCGGCGGCTCGACGACCATGGTGATGGACGACAGCAACAACGGCATCCAGAACGCCCGGCTGGTCAACAGCCCAAGCGATTTCGCGACACCGCAGGCACCGGGGAATGAGCGGCTGGTTGCCAATAACTTCGCGGTGTTCGCGACGCCCAACCCCAGCTATGTCCCACTGCCCCAGCCCGGTCGGCCGCCTGTGCCCGATGCGCAGCCGGTGCTTACGGCGTTGACGGTCTTTGACGACTTCGAGGGGACCAAGGGCCGGTTCGGGTCGGCACCGAACGCGTCGGGATCTTCGCGCAACGTGGCGGCGGGGTCTTCCACGCAGTTGGACACTCAGTTCGCCCAGGCGGGCGAATCGTCGCTTCGACTGGATATCCAGAACACGGATGGGTCGCCCTCGCGGATGCAACTGCGGTTTCTCTCCGGCGGGGCAAGCCCCAGCAACAACCTGCACGACGGCGACAAAGCGATGGGCACGCAGGGGCACGTCGGGTTTTTCTTGAGGATGGAGCCGGGCAATGACCCGCTGTATGTCTCGATCCTGCTGGATGACGGAACGACCGTACAGACCGGCCTGGAGCGGGCCAACTTTCACGAGGTCGCTGCGGACGGCGAATGGCACCTGTATGAATGGGACCTGTCCAACAGCACGCTGTGGAACAACTTCTCCGGCGGCAGCGGCTCGATCGGCGGGCCGAACGCGTTTATTGATGCCCTGTACTTCAGCTCCGCCCCGGCGACATCCGGCGGGACCAACTGGGAAGGCACGGTCTGGATCGACACGGTGGCTTACAACCCCAACGGCGATCTAAGCAGCCTCGTCCCCGAGCCGGCGGCGGGCACGTTGGTCGTGTTGGGGGTGTTGGGGCTGATCCGGCATCGTAAGCGGTAATTCTTGACCTGGTACGGTCCCCCGGCTAAACTACCTAGCTACAAAATCCAAGCGTCTTATCCAGAGTGGCAGAGGGAATGGGCCCTGTGAAGCCACCGCAACCGTCTTCGGCATCGCCGGGGAGCAGGTGCGAAGTCCCGCCCGGCATTGCGACCGGGGAAGATAAGAGGCGGCGACCCTTTACCCGGTAAAGCACTGCCCCTTCTTATCTGTGATGAGAAGGGGTTTTTTGTTGGGCCGATCGGATTGATTGATTTGCCGGGCGAACAGGTTTAGCGGGTGATCGAAGATCACCACTTCGGCCTCGGACAATCAGGAAGGCAACCAGGTGGACGGAGTATCACCATGAGCTACGTAAAATCGCTGCAGTGTAAAGAGTGTCAGTCGGAGTACGAACTCAAGCCGTTGACGGTCTGCGACAACGACTTCGGGCCATTGGAGGTCGCGTACGACTACGAGGCGATGAAGGGCAAGGTCACGCGCGAGTCGATCGAGGCGGGGCCGAGGTCGCTCTGGCGTTACAAGGACCTGCTGCCGATCGAGGGCGAGCCCAAGGCGGGGCTGAACTCCGGCTTCACGCCGTTTATCAAGGCCGACCGACTCGCGGCGGAGCTAGGTGTCAAAGAACTCTACATCAAGGACGACAGCGCGAACTACCCGTCGTATTCCTACAAGGATCGGGTCGTGGCGGTGGCGCTGACCAAGGCGATCGAATTCGACTTCGATACGGTGGGCTGTGCCTCGACCGGGAACCTGGCGCACAGCGTCGCGGCCCACGCGGCGGCGGCCGGGCTTCGTGCCTGCGTGATGATCCCCCACGACCTGGAAGAAGGGAAGATCGTCGCGACGCTTTCGTTCGGCCCGCGGATGTTCAAGATCAAGGGCAACTACGACGACGTGAACCGGCTGTGCTCGCAGATCGCGGATAAGTACAACTGGGCGATCGTGAACGTGAATCTTCGCCCGTATTACACCGAGGGCGCGAAGACGCACGGGTTCGAGATCGCCGAGCAGATGGGTTGGCGACTGCCAAAGCACACCGTCTCCCCGGTCGCCGGCGGGACGATCCTGCCGAAGATCTGGAAGGCGTATCAGGAGTTCATCACACTGGGGATTGTCGAAGACAACAAGCCGAAGATCTACGGTGCCCAGGCGGACGGGTGCAACCCCGTCGTGACCGCTTTGCGTGAGGATCAGGAGCTGTTCCACCCGCAGAAGCCCAACACGATCGCCAAGAGCATCGCCATCGGCAACCCGGCCGACGGGTACTACGTGATCAAGGTCATCAAGGAGTCCGGCGGGTTCGGCGAGTCGGCCAGCGACCAGGAGATCCTCGACGCCGTTAAGCTGCTGGGCCGGACCCAGGGCATCTTCACCGAACCGGCCGGCGGGACGACGCTGGCCTGCGCGATCAAGCTGATCCAGTCCGGTCGTATCCCGCGCGACGAGTCGATCTGCGTGTGTATCACCGGCAACGGGCTGAAGACCGTCGAGGTGATGCAGGGCCAGTTCGCCGCCAACCCGACGATCAACGCGAAGATGAGTGAGTTCGACGAATTGGTCAAGCAGATGGAAGAAACCCACCCCAGTCAATCCCCGGCGACCACCGCCTGATTTATTTTAATCGAGAAACGCATAAAGAGAGATAGACATGGCAGACACTGTAATCGTAAGAATCCCCACCGCGTTACGTCCCCAGGTCGGCGACCAGGAGTCGCTGGACGTGGCCGGCTCGACTGTCGGCGACGTGCTCAGCTCGCTGAACGGCGACTACCCCGAGTTCGGCAAACGGCTTTATAAAAGCGAGAACGAGATCAACCGCTTTATCAATATCTATGTGAACGATGAAGACATCCGCTTCATGGAGAACCTGCAGACACCCCTGAAAGCCGGCGACGAGGTCTCGATCGTTCCCGCGATTGCCGGTGGCTAATCCCAGGTAATACGTCCTTACTTCCAACGAATCTTCCTTGTGAGAGAATCATGGCAAAGATCACGAATAAATCCTGGCTGACGTTTGAAGGCGGGCGGCAGAACGAGCCTTGCCTGTGGAAAATGGCGACACGGTTTCCTGGCGTGACGTTTGATATCCGTCAGGCGAGTGTGCAAAAGGACATCGGGATCATGGCGGTCCTCTTCGAGGGCGAAGAGGACGAGGTCAAAGCGGCGCATGAGTTCCTGAAAGAGCAGGGTGTGCGTGTGGACCCGGTCGAGGGCGGCAGCAACGTCGCCGGTTAAACAACCGGAATGTAACCACCGTATTCAACTCCGGACAGGAGGTCCAAGCCATGCCTTTTCAGATCAGGCCGTATCAGGAAGCGGATATCACGAACGTGGTGAATCTTTGGGAGCAGTGCGGGCTGGTCGTGCCCCATAATGATCCTCACAAGGACATCGCCACGAAGATTAAGTTTCAGCCGGACCTGTTCCTGATCGCTCAGCTCGATTGGCAGCTGATCGGGACGGTGATGGCGGGCTACGAAGGCCACCGCGGCTGGTTGAACTACCTGGCCGTTGACCCCGAGCACCAGCGGAAGGGTTACGGGCGGCTGCTTATTGATGCGGCGGAGAACCGGCTGCGTGAACTGGGATGTCCGAAGGTCAACCTCCAGATCCGTGAGGCGGATAAGCCGGTGATGGCTTTCTACAGGGCGATCGGATACGTCACCGAAGACCGGATCGGGATGGGCAAGCGGATCGCGCAAACGGACGCGACTGAATAAGCTAGAGAAAAAGAAGTTTCAACGATGAATCAAGATTTTGAAAGATATCACCGGCAGATGCTCCTCCCCGGCTTCGGCGAAGCGGGGCAACGCAAACTCATGGACGCGAAGGTCCTGGTCGTCGGCTGCGGCGCGCTGGGGACGGTGATCGCCAATATGCTCGCCCGTGCCGGTGTCGGGCACCTGGTTATCGTGGACCGCGACTTTATCGAGATCACAAATCTTCAGCGGCAGGTGCTGTTTGATGAGAACGACGTGGCGGAGGGCATCCCCAAGGCCGAGGCCGCCAAGCGGAAGATCGCCGGGATCAACTCGCAGGTCAAGGTCGAGGCGATCGTTGATGACGTGAACCACACCAGTATCGAGAAGCTGGCGACGGGGCTACCGGGTGTCGGCAAGGTCGACCTGATCATGGACGGCGTTGATAACTTCGAGACACGGTACCTGGCCAACGACGTCGCGGTGAAGCACGGGATCCCTTATGTGTACGGTGGTGCGGTCGGGACGGTCGGCGCGTCCTACGCGATCCTGCCACACACGGTCGCCCCGGGTGAGACCGGCAACAGCGAATGGGAAAAGCTCGGCAAAGCGACGCCTTGCCTCCGTTGCATTTTCGAGCAGGCCCCGCCGCCGGGCGTGAACCCGACGTGCGACACGGCCGGGGTGATCGGGCCTGCGGTTTCTATTGTGTCTAATTACCAGGTTGCCGAGGCGTTGAAGATCCTTACGGGCAATCTTGAAGTGGTCAGCCCGACGATGCTGAACTTTGATTTGTGGGCGAATGTGTTTAAGCAATTCAAGGTGGCCCGGGCGTACGACGTCGGTGAGTGCGAATGCTGCAAGAAACGCAACTTCGAGTTTCTGGACGGGAAGTTCGGCAGCTCGACGACGACCCTATGCGGACGGAACGCGGTGCAGCTGACGCAGAAGTCCAACGGGCAGAAGCTGGACTTCGATGAGATCGCCAAGCGGCTGGAGTCGCACGGCAAGGTGACCGCGAACAAGTTCATGCTCCGAGCGGACATCACCGACAACGGCGAGCCTTACGAGCTGACACTGTTCAACGACGGGCGCGCGATCGTGAAGGGCACAAAGCACGCGAACGTCGCCAAGGGTATTTATGCGAAGTATGTGGGTGCGTGATTGTCGGTTGTGGGGACACTTTTTACTAGGAGTTTCAGTTATGGCGATCGACAGCACGGTGATGCACAATTACCGTTTCAGCGTGGGTTTTCTGAAGAGCCTGTTGGAAGGGCTGGACGAAAACAAGTTAACGCATCAACCCAGCCCCGGGATGAATCACCCGATCTGGATCGTCGGGCACCTGGCGATGACGATGGAATTCGTGGCGATGCTGGCGGGGGCCGATTACAAGGGGCCGGAAGGCTGGGAGGCGTTATTCGGCTATAAGTCCGTGCCCGTGGACGATGCGGCGAAGTACCCGAAGCTGGGGGCGACAGTGGCCGAGCTGGACAAGGCGATCGCGGCGGTTGAGCCATCCCTGGCGGCGATGACTGATGAGGCGTTGGCGGCTCAGATGCCCAACGAGGGCTTCCGTGAGATGATGCCGACGGTCGGTGACGGGATGACATTCCTGCTTAACGGGCACATCAATGTACACACCGGGCAACTCAGCGCCTGGCGTCGCGCGATCGGATTGCCGCCGTTGTTCTGATTGTTAGTTTTACACGTTATTGAAGGACACACCATGTCGACCGCCCTCGAAGGCCTATTGTTTGCCTGGAGCAAGAACCTGACCTACGGCCAGAACCTGGTCGCGGATTTAAAAGACGACCAGATGGCCAAGCAGCCCGGCCCCGGGATGAACCACCCCGCCTGGGTGCTCAGCCACCTGAACGCGTACCTCCCCGTCATCGAACATGTTATCAAGGGTGAGGCTTTCGACGACCCTAAGAATCATCCGTTCGGGATGCAGAGCAAACCGATGGACAAGCGTTCGGTGTACGCCCCGAAGGGTGAACTTGTGGATGAGTTCGTGGCCGGGCACGAGAAGGTTGCCGAAGCTTTGCAAGAGGTGGGCGACGCGGTTTGGACCATTCCGGTCGTGTTAGAGCGTTGGGTCAAGGTGATGCCGACGGCGGCGATCGCCTTGCCCTACCTGATGCTGGTGCACGAGAACACCCACTTCGGTCAGCTAAGCGCCTGGCGGCGCGTGCAGGGGTTGCCGAGCGTATGAGTGAAGCGATGATTTATTTTGATAACGCGGCAACAAGTTTCCCCAAAGCGCCGGGTGTGAACGAGGCGATGGTCAAGTTCCTCTCAGAGGACGCAGCGAATCCCGGTCGCGCCGGGCACCGGATGGCGGTGGCGGCCGAACAGATGCTGGACGGTGTACGTCTAAAGCTGTCCCGGTTGTTCGAGGCCGACAGGCACGAGCGGATGGTCTTTGCCCTCAACGGGACCGATGCGTTGAACATGGCGATCAAGGGCATCCTGGGTGACGGCGGTGCCCGCGGAAGTGCGCATGTCATTACCACCGACCTGGAACACAACTCGGTCAGCCGGCCGTTGCAGGCGATGGCCGACCGCAAAACGATCGAGCTGACACGGATCACTTTCGATGATGACGGGTTTATTGATCCCGAGGATGTGCGTAAGGCTATCCAGCCCAACACACGAATGATTGTGATGACTCACGCATCGAATGTGCTGGGGACGATCCAGGACGTGACGGCGGTGGGTGCGATCGCGCGGGAGCACGACGTGCTGTTCTGCCTGGACGCGGCGCAGACGGCGGGGGTGTTGCCGGTGTCGGTCAAGACGATGAACGTCGATCTGCTGGCGTTCCCCGGTCACAAGTCGCTGCTGGGGCCGACGGGGACCGGTGCGTTGTATGTCGGGGAGCGGTGTCCTGCGTCCTCCTTGGTGGTGGACGACGCCGCACGGCTGAACCCCTGGCGTGAGGGCGGGACCGGTGGCGATTCCTCGACGCCGACACAGCCGGCGGAGTTCCCGCACTATCTTGAGGGTGGGACGCCTAACACGGTCGGGATCGTCGGGCTGGGTGCGGGTGTCGATTACGTCAATAATCAGGGGCTTGGCGCGACACTTGAACACGAGCAGCAGATGGTGCAGAAGCTGATCGACCGGTTCGCCGATGATGATCGGTTCACGGTCTACGGGACGCGCGACGCCAAGCGGCGGGTCGGGACCGTGAGCCTGAACATCAACGGGTTCGATGCGCCGGATGTTGGGTCGATCCTGGACGACAGCTTCGGGATCGCGGTTCGGCCGGGGCTGCATTGTGCGCCGTATACGCATCGGCGGTTGGGGACGTTCCCGGATGGGGCGGTGCGTGTGAGCCCGGGGGCGTTTAATACCACCGAGCAAATAGATCAGGTTGTCGATGCGTTGGATCAGATCGCCGGTTAAGGTTTCTCAATATCTGCGGACATAAAGAAAGCCCACGTTCTTAGAGAACGTGGGCTTCTTGTATTCGTACGAGATTGAATACGAGGGTAGGGGGTTTAGTATTCCATGGTGATGCCGAAGGTGGCGTAGACGCTGGAGTCGTCGTTGCCGGTACCGAAGGCGCCGCTGATGGTTTCGGCGGTGTCACCCAGGAAGATGGCGTGGACGCCGAAGCTGGCAGACCACGAGCCGTAGTCGGCGGGGATCAGGCCGCTCAGCGGGGTGCTGAGCACCAGGCCGACATCCAGGAAGCCGAAGGTGTCGTCGTTACCCATGCCGTCTTCGTAGTAGTCTTCCAGGCCCAGGCCCAGTGTGACGGGGATCGACAGGTCGACGGGGTTGCTGGCGCTGCCGAAGATGTCTTCGATGCCCGGCTCGATGGCGATCTCCAGATAGGTGCCCTTGTTCGAGCCCGCGTCAGAGCCGCCGTCGATCTCGACGGCGAGTGTGGCGCTGGGGTTCAGCGCGAAGCCATCATCGCCCCAGAGTTCCGAGTCGTCGTAGCTGAGGCTGAAGTCGATCTCTTCGGCGAAGATATCGCCGCCGGCGGGGTTATAGAGGTTGATGTAGGTGACGCCCACAGCGACCTTGCCCATCTCGGCACCGACGCCGGCGTAGAAGTCGGCTTCGTACCAGGCGTCGCCTGGGACGGCGTCGTGGAGGCTGTTCCACAGGCCGACCGAGCCGGTGAGCGTCAGGTCGTCGCTGGCGTACAGCTCGAAGGTCGCATCGACCCAAGGCTGGAGGATCAGCCCCTGGTTCTCCTGGCCGAGGCCGCGGAACCAGTACTCGGTGGTGACGTCGAAGCCGGTGGAGAAGGCGACCTTGCCGGTGTTCACCGGGGGCGCTTCGTCGGCGTTTGCGGGCGTGGTGCCCACGAGCCCCGCAGCGGTGGCCGAGGCGAGTATCGCCAGCGTACGGGGCCAGGCGCCGAAGTTGATTGATTCTGACATGTCAGTGAGTTCCTTCTTACTGGGTGCAATCGTTCAAGATTTCGTATGCGTACAGATTGGCCAATCCAATCAGCTGCTGTACTACTTGCAACTGCTGTGCCAATTATGAGGGTTACTTGGCTGAAATGGTGGATAGCCCTGATTAGGGTGTCTCAGGACCGAATTTATAGGGGGAGAAATGTGAGCGAAAAGTTAGCGGTGCGCGAAAAATAGGCAAGCCTCAATATATTGTAGAAGTGCTGCATATAATAGCGGCACCCGCCGGTCGTGTAAGAAGATGGGCTATGCGTCTGATTTCGTTCAGGCGGGACCGAGCCCGCGGTGCAGGTCCTGGACGCGTTGGGCCTGGGCTCGGCGGACGTTGTCCAGGGTGATCCGGGCGATCTTGAAACTGGGGTCGTCCTCGGGGCTCAGCCGGCAGTGTTCCTGGATCAGGTTGTACAGGAACTTGAACGCGTCCCGGGGCTGTTGCATCTGGTCCAGCGAGTCGATGACCGCGTCTCGGGAGACGTCCGGCTGGAAGAGGTCCATGAGTTGCAGGGACTTGCCCGAGTCATCTCCTACGGACGAATGGTCTGGCTGGCAGGCGCGTAGCCGGCTTGTGCAGATGTCGTAGAGCGTAGCCCCCGACCAGGTCAGCCTGTCAATGAGGTTCTGCTTGTCCAGGCGGGCTTCTTCGAAGAAAGCCGGGGACTCGCGGTGGACCAGGTGCCTCAGCTCTATCGGCAGCAGCAGCTTGATGCCGACACCCTTCTGCTGGAGGAACTTATTATCCAGCATCGGCCAGATGACCGCCCGCATGCGGTCAGCCTTGCCCTGTACCAGCGTCGGTTCATCGACCCGATCAACCAGCACGACCACCCCGGCGTAACCGAGCCCGGAAAGCACTTCCACAAAACGGCGTGTTAACTGGTACCGGTTCTCGCTGCCGTCCTTCGAGTTCTCCACGGGTAACGGCTGGCCCGACAGGCCCGATCCGCCAAGCTCCTCGAATATCGCGGACAGGTCTGCGGGCGTGCGGTTTATCGCAGGTATCTGTGACAAGACACGTTTGCACAGAGCCGACCGGCGTGCGAGTGTGGCGATCCATGCGATGCCCGAGATGATCGCCCCGGCGGCACAGAGTCCCAGCCCGTAAAGCAGCCACTGTTCTCTGACTTCGGTGTTTTCTTCCATGACTCCGGCGGCACCGATACCCAACGCCGCAAGGATGGCTAAAGCGATACCGACCTTCGCCCAGGGGACCGGCCGTAGCAAACCCAGGCCGAGTCTGCTGCGGAGTTTACGCCAGCGTCTGACGACCGACCCCGTCCGTGGGTTGTCGTAGAGCGCAGACAAGACCGCCATATTGACGCGAGCCTGCCGGGGAAGCTTCCTTAGCTTCTTCTTTAATTCACGCGGCTGGTGTGCGGGTTTCGTCGCAGTGGTCGGGTCGTTCGGCTGCTCGCCCAGAATCGCGTCGTTGAGCAAGGTCACGGCGATGGACAGGATCGCGTCCTGATGGTCTTCGAGCCGAAGCTCATCCAGCGCGGATTCGGCGTTCCCGCCACAAGTCGCCTGGAGCCGATCCAGCACGGGGTTCAGGTCGTCATATGGGACCACGAGGACCAGCCGGTCCGGGTGCTCTGAGTTGTGCCGGGCGATCTGGTTGGCGAGCATAATGCGGATGGCGGTCTTGCCGCTACCCTTTTCGCCGAAGACGACGCTCGTACCCGGGCGGTCGACCTGACCCATGACCTTGGCGAACTCAGGATGTGACAGGTCGTCCTGGATCAGGCGATCGAAGACCGGGTCGTTGCGCGCTTCCTCGGCCCCGAAGGGGTTTTCACCGATGCGGTAGTGGGCGAGGAACGTGTCGATCTTCATCCGTGTGCTTCCCTGTCGAGCTGATGCGGTGTACCGATGCGTGTCCACCCGGCGGTTCCGAGGAATCCGGGGGTGTGCGGGCCGGGGCGGACCCTTATAGACTATCGGCCAATGACCTGCCCCCCAAATCGGGGCGGGCACAAAAGTTCCGACTTGTCCGCCACGTACCGGGATACCGTTGCAGCCGATATAGAAGGCACCGCAAGAACCCCGACCAAGCCATGCCCCTGAACCGACCCGACCTAGCCACGTTTACCCAGCTGACCCAGGCCAAGCCCGCCGAGGGTCGGCGTCTGATCGCTCCAATGTTCCGTCGGCTGTTCAGCGACGCCCTGACGCCCGTGCTGGCGTACCGTCGGCTGGTCAGGCCAGACGACCGGCTGGCACCGAGCTTCCTGCTGGAATCCGTGGTAGGCGGGGATCAGATCGGCCGGTACAGCTACCTGGGGGCCCAGCCGATCGCCGAGGTCATCGCCCGGGACTACGACGTGGAATACCGGGACCACCGGGCCCCGGCGAAAAGCCGGACATTCCGTAGCGATGACCCGTTGCTGGAGATGGATCGTGTGACATCGGCCTGGCAGCCGATCGATGTGCCGGGGCTGCCCGAGTTCTCCGGCGGGTGGGTCGGGTACGCCGGCTACGACACCGTGCGCTACCTGGAAGGCGAGAAGCTCTCGTCGCCGCCGCCGGACGACCGGGGCCTGCCTGACCTGCACATGCAGCTCTACAACGACGTGGTGGTGTTCGACCAGGCGCAGAAGGCGGTACTGGTCATCACGCATGTGATGGTGGATGAGTATGACTCAGCCGAGGCCGGGTACGCATCCGGGCAGGCGAGGCTGGATGAACTCTGTGGCCGGTTGATCCAGCCGCACGCCGATGAGCGCGGCGGGGAACTGCCCGCCGGGCATATTGATTTAAGCTCACCGCCCCGCAAGCTGCCGACCAGCACGCTCGGGGATGGCGGGTATCAGAAAGCGGTCGAGGTCTGTAAGCGCTACATCGCGGCCGGGGATGCGTTCCAGATCGTGCCCAGCCAGCGTTTCGACCTGACCACGAAGGTGGACCCGTTTGATATCTACCGTTCACTGCGTGTGGTCAACCCGTCGCCTTACATGTTTTATTTGCAGATTGATGGCGGGATGCTCGTCGGTTCGAGCCCGGAGATCCTGTGCAAGGTCGAAGACGGGCTGGTGACCAGCCGGCCGTTGGCCGGGACGCGGCGGCGTGGAAGCGACGTGGCGGAAGACGAGGCGTTAGAGCGCGAACTCTTGAACGATCCCAAGGACCGGGCCGAGCACATCATGCTGGTGGACCTGCACCGCAACGACGTGGGACGGGTCGCGCAGCCGGGGTCGATCGAGCTGGCGGAGTTGATGACCGTCGAGCGGTACAGCCACGTGATGCACATCTCCTCGACGGTGACCGGTCGGCTGCGCGAGGGGCTCACGGCCTGGGACGCCCTACGGGTGACACTGCCCGTGGGGACGGTCAGCGGCGCACCGAAGATCCGGGCGATGCAGATCATCGATGAACTGGAAGCGACCCGCCGTGGCCCCTACGCCGGGGCGGTGGGCTACGCCGACTTCCGGGGCAACCTGGATATGGCGATCGCGCTGCGGACCATGGTCGTGACCCCGGGCAAGCTAGGGGTTGCCGGATCGGCCTCCTCATGGAACGTACATATCCAGGCCGGCGGCGGGATCGTCGCCGACAGCGACCCGGACGCCGAGCATCAGGAAACCGTGAATAAGGCCGCCGCGCTGGGTAAAGCGGTGGACCTGGCGGAGCAGGCTTTTAGCGGGGATTAGGGGCTCAGCGGCGCGTTTCAGCACTCGACGTTGTGTCAAACGTCTAGATCGAAGATTACGGCCCACGATAGCCGATAAGATTTTCGATGAGTACCGAAATCGACACGATTCTAAAACTCAAGGTCCCCGTGCTGGTGATGGTCGGCGAATGCCGCATGCCGGTCGAGGATGTCCTGTCGCTTGGCCCCGGTGCGATCGTGGAACTGGAGAAGCCGGCGGATAGCAACCTGGACCTGATGGTAAACAACAAGACAATCGGCTCGGGTCATGCCGTCAAAGTGGGTGAGAACTTCGGTATCAAGATCAGTCGTATCGACCCGGCTCAAGACCGCATCACAGCGATGGGTGGGGACGACGAAGTCGTCTAGCTTCATACAGGGTTCTGCCTGCGGACCTTGATCTGGGTCCCGTCGGCGGATATGACCTTCACCTCTGTCCCTTTTTCAATCACGCCGGCCTCAGAGAGACACTCCATACGTTGGCCATTGAATTGGCACGTCCCGACAGGGCGGAGTTCCGTGAGGGTTTTGCCGAGGGTGCCGACGGGCACAGCGGTGGGATGTTTCTCTCTTAGAGACGGGGGCACGTCCTGACCGTCGTAGGCGGAGTCTGCCTCGTCGTCCGCACCGAGTGTGAGCGCCCGGCCGATCGGTGTGCTGGGCCAGACCTTGATCGCCAGCATCAGCGCGAACGGGATCGCGATCAGCGAGATGATCAGCCCGACCAGCCCGACCGTGGTATCGAAACCGAACAGCAAGACGATCCCTCCGACCAGGCACAACGCGGCGCAAGCGCCCAGTAGCCCGCCGGAGGGTACGAAAACCTCGGCGACGAAGAACGCGGCCGCCATCCCAAGCAGCACGATCGCCCAGATCAATAGCTGGCTGGTGCCCTGCACCGCGGGTGCACCGGGGATAACAGGAGCGCCGCCGGAGCCGGAGGTCTGCGCCAGGAAGGTCGTAGCACTGAATAAAAGGCCAGCGTTGAACATCGTAGTAGTATCGTCGTAATCCCAGTCCCCGCCAAATACTGCTGGCCTGGCTTGGTCGACCCAGCCGGCCCGATATGGGTAGTACCGCTTTCGCATCGCTTGCGTAACTCATCAATCACCGTGACACAGCATTCTACGAGGGCCTTAAAGACCAATATTAACTTATATTTAATATAAAATATAAGTTAATATTGGTATTGTGGTGGGGATGTTTCCGAATCATCAATGCCGGCGTGCCAGCGTGCCGGGGTACTGGCGTGCGGCTATCGGTCGAACTGGCCGTCGAAGGCGATGTTGGAGGGCTTGAAGTCGATGGCGTTGACGAAGTCGCAGGCCTCGGCGGCCCCGTGCTCGCGATCCATCCGGCTGTCCTCCCACTCGACACTAAGCGGGCCAGCGTACTTGACGTCGTTCAACGCGACGATGATCTCCTCGAAGTTCACATCCCCGTGGCCCAGCGATCGGAAATCCCAGAAACGGCGTGGGTCGCCGAAGTCGGTGTGCCCGCCGAAGACCCCCACGGTCCCGTCGCCGTGGCCCCACCAGACGTCTTTCATGTGGACGTGGTAGAGCCGGTTGGCGAACTGTCGGATAAACCGGATGTAGTCCACGCCCTGATACGCCAGATGCGACGGGTCATAGTTGAAGCCGAATCGCTTGTGGTTTTTCACGGCCTTGAGGGCACGCTCCGCGGTGACGATATCAAACGCAATCTCGGTGGGGTGGACTTCCAGGGCGAAATTGACATTCACTTTGTCAAAGGCATTCAGGATCGGGGTCCAGCGCTTGGCGAAGTCGGCGTAGCCCTTGTCCCAGTAGGCCTGGTCGGTGGGGGGAAAGGCGTACAGGCTGTGCCAGACACTGGAGCCGGTGAACCCGTTGACAACGGCGGGGAAGTCGTCTTTCTTCTTTCGCCCCGGTTTGGCATCGATGAAGTTCCGGCAGGCCTTGCCGGTGGTGATCATCTTCTTGGCGGCACGCTTGCGGACGCCCTCGGGCTTGCCGTCGCCCCAGACGTCTTTGGGCAGGATCGCTTTATGGCGTTCATCGATCAGGTCGCAGACGGCCTGCCCGACCAGGTGCTGGGAGACCGCGTAGGCGGTCAGGCCATGATCGGAAAGTATCTCCCAGCGCTTCTTGCAGTAAGCCTTGCTCTTGACGGCCTGATCGACATCGAAGTGGTCGCCCCAGCAGGCCAGTTCCAGCCCGTCGTAGCCAAACCCGGAGGCCTTGGCACATATGGTTTCAAATGGGAGGTCGGCCCACTGGCCGGTGAAGAGCGTGACGGGGCGGGGCATAGGAATCTCCGAGAGTGCTTGATGAACATATCGTGGTCGTAGTCCTCTAGTTTGGCGGGGTGGGGTGAACTTCGCAAGCGGCGTTAATCAGGCAAACTTTGGGAGTCTGGGATATGACCAAACCGGGTGATATGAAGAAAAATCGGGATAATTTGAAGGTCCTGCAATCAATCCCCAAAAGCTGCGTTACACTGTCCTGTGTCGGTGAGCAGCCGGCCACTTCCGGGCAAGAGACCCGGCGAACACCCGGGGTCGACTTCGGGGCAACTTCCGGGGGGGTGGATACGAACATCACGCAACGTGTTGTTTCGCCGGAGAGCGGCGTGGACAGGTGTTTTGTCACGCGTCGACTTTGTGAGTGGTTAGATAATCCGGATGGAGGTTTATTGATGAAGTCAGCAACGACCCTGTCCATCGTGGGACAGCCTGTGGCTGTGTCCGTGATATTCTTCGCGACAAGCGGCGCGTTTGCGGTGGATGCACGAAGTATCGACGGGACAGGGAACAACCTCCTGGCCAATACGCAGGGCGCGGCCGAGACACGGGTGATCCGCTGCTGCTACCCGTCCGGTTACACCGACGGATTCGGCGACGCGATCGCTAACGTGTTACAGCCCAATGCCCGTGATGTCAGCAACGCGGTGAACGCGCAGGCCGGCAGCATCTACAACAGCCGGGGCCTGTCCGACTGGGTCGTGCAGTGGGGGCAGTTCCTTACGCATGATATGGACCTGACCGGGAACAACGCGGCAAACAACACGCTGTCCACCGGCGCCGTCGGTGACTTCAGCATCGCGATCAACGACCCCACGGACATCCTCGGGCCTAACCCGATCCCCTTTAACCGATCCAATTACGACCCGATCACCGGGACGCCGGACGTGATCGAGGTTCTACCGGGTGGGGGGACCGTTCTAAACTCACGCGAGCAGATCAACTCCGTGACTTCATATATTGACGCGTCGAACGTGTACGGCTCAGACGCGACCCGCGCGGCGGCGCTACGTACCTTCAGCGGCGGCAAGCTGGCGACGTCGGCCGGCGGGCTGCTGCCACTGAATACCGGGGGTCTGGGCAACGACGACCCGTTTGGGCTTGGGGCATCGCTATACCTGGCCGGTGATGTGCGTGCCAACGAACAGGTCGGGCTGACATCAACACACACCCTGTTCGTACGTGAGCACAACAGACTCGCTGATGTAATTCAGGCCGCGTCGCCGGGGATGTCGGACGAAGACATCTACCAGACCGCCCGAAAGATCGTGGGCGCCGAGATGCAGGCGATCACCTACAACGAGTTCCTCCCGGCACTGCTCGGTTCGTCGGCACCTTCTGCGGGGGATTACAACTACGACAACTCGGTCGATGCATCGATCACCAACGCGTTCTCGACCGCGGCGTTCCGTTTCGGACACAGCATGCAATCGTCGCAGCTGCAAATGGTCGACGATACCGGCGTACACACGGGCGAGCTTTCGTTGAGTGACGCCTTCTTTGACCCGACGATCCTCGGCAATGATCCGGCGAATGTCGAACGGGTTCTCAAGGGGCTGGCGTCCCAGACCGCACAAGAGAACGACGCGGCCCTGGTCGATGACATCCGTAACTTCCTCTTCGGCCCCCCCGGGGCGGGGGGGATGGACCTGGCGGCCCTGGATATCCAGCGCGGCCGGGACCACGGGTTGCTGCGATATAACGCCCTGCGCGCGACCTACGGGCTGCCGACGATCGCGACCTATTCAGATATCACCTCGGATACCAACGTGCAGGCCGCCATGGCGAGCGTGTACTTCGGGGTCAACATGACCGACGCCTGGGTCGGCATGGTCTCCGAAGACCACCTGCCGGGCTCGAGTGTGGGTGAGTTGACGAATGTCATCATCGCCGAACAGTTCGAACGCCTCCGCGACGGTGACCGCTACTTTTACACCGGCGACAGTGACCTGCTGGACCCACTTATCACATCAATCATTGATCTGAGTACGATTTCGTTGTCGCAGATCATCGAGTTGAATACCGGGCTGACCAGCCTGCAAGACAACGTATTCTTTGCCTACGATCAGCTGCTCGGCGACTGCGACGGCGACGGTTTCGTCGGCATCGACGACCTGAACATGATCCTGGCCGCGTGGAACCTCAATGTCACCCCGGGCGATCTCCTTTCGGGCGACACCAACGGTGACGGTTTCGTCGGCATCGACGACCTGAACTGGGTGCTGGGCAATTGGAACGCCGGGACACCGCCACAGAATAGTGTTGTGCCGGAGCCGGGGACATTGGTGTGTTTGGTGAGTGGGATAGTGTTGATACATCCGCTAAACCGCAAGCGGGTCTGGCGAGGTTAATCAGTTTAAGATGAGGTTGGTTGTTTCTCGGCCGTCTCTGCGAGCGCGAGCAGGCGCTGGCGGAGGTCTTCTGTGATTGCTTTGGGGTCCTGGCCCTCAGCGGGTTTGTAGGGTTTTCCAAATATAACCGTAGATCGGCTGGGGCGGAGCATATGCACAGCCATGCTGTCGCTGAGCGGGGTCCCGTGAATCCAGATGGGGACGATAGTTGCGCCGCTGCGTTTGGCGATCATGCCTATGCCGGGCTCCATGTGTTGCAGCTCGCGCTTGCTGCGTTGCAAGCCGCCCTCGGGGAACAGCCCTACGATCTCATTTTGTTTGAGCGTTTCGATGATGCGTCGGAGCTTGGCCATATCGCCGCCGCCACGGTCCAGTGCGATGGGTTGGATCGCGCGCCAAAGCGGCCAGGCGATGCGCAGCTGATATTGGGTGAGCATGACCCAGCGGATCATCCTCCGTGATCCGGCCTGCATGATGAAGGGGTCCAAAGCACTTGTATGGTTGGCGGCGAGAATGACCGGGCCCGTATCGGGGATGTTCTCTCGGCCGACGACGGTCAGACGGTGCCAGACAAGGCAGAACAGGTGGTTGAGCCGCCAGATGGCGTTGGCGGTGCGGTTGGGCATCGGGCCGTGAATAAGGAATCGGAACAGTCCGACGCCACCGACGAGAATCAAGATGCCACCGAGGATATACAGCGCGTAGATGATGTTGGTGTCGGCGGAGGGTAGCCGCCAGATGGCGAAGTAGGTCAGCACACTGAAGATCGTGTTGACCATGGAGTTGATCCCCATGACCCGTCCGCGCATGTAGTTGGGCGTGACGGATTGCAGGAGTGTCATGACGTTGATGATGACGATGTTGCCGAACAGGCCGATCATGAATGTTGAGAGATAAGTCATCGGCATCCAGGGCACGATCACGAATAGCAGCAGGCAGACTCCGACACCGATCAAGGCACCGAGCGATAATGCGGTGGATTCCTTGCGTGTGTTGATCAGGACGACGACCGCGGCACCTGCCAGCAGGCCGACACCCAACGTGGCGAAGATCATTGTGAACGCGGACATCAGCTCGTTTTGCTCTAAGCCGTAATGGCTTTTGACGACGCCGAGGATCCCGCTGGAGACGGCAGCGGCCGACGCCCAGACGAGTACACCCATCGCAATGAGTGAGATGACTCGTTTGTGTTTAGAGACGTATTTCGCGGCCTGCCAGAAGCTGCGTGGTGGGGCGTTTTCGACCAGGGGTGTGCGTGTGGGTCGGAGGAAAGCGAAGAACGTGCCTGAGACAAGATAGAACAAGGCGCCCATCATCAGGCCCGTACGGACGCTGGTGGCCTGGTCCACATTAATAATCATTCCACCGATCACGGTCCCGACCATCGAGGCGACCACGTTGATGACGAGGATGACGGCGTTGCCGGATTGCAACTGTGGTGTTGGGATGATCTGGGGGATGATGGCATTGCGAGTGGGGTTGAAGACCGACGCGAAGGTGCCGATCGCAAAGAGAGCGGCGTAGACCTTCCAGTGCTGATCGCTGGATATATTAGCCGGACCGATGGCCTGGGCGACGGCGAAGAAAGAAAGCAACAGGATCAACCCGCGCGCCTCGTCGCATGTCAGCAACAGCCATTTTCGTGGCAGGTGATCCGCCAACCACCCGGCCGGGAGGCTGAAGAGGATGTAAGGCAGGAAGAAAAAGACCTGGGTGGAGGCCTGGATCGCGGTGGCGTTGGTGGTGCCCTCGACCAGTCCGCCGAGCAGCGCCAGCGCCGCGAGCATGATCATCCGTTCGCCGAACCCGCTGGCGGCGTTGCTGGTCCACATCAGCGTGAAGCTGAGGTTACGACAGAGCGGGGCGGGTTTACAAGGGTGTCCGGGGGTGGGGGTT
>JAJDCW010000264.1 GCA_029260635.1 Phycisphaeraceae bacterium
AATGGAGTTTTTCCATGTCGGGAACGCAACGCTCGATGTTGGGTCTGTGGTTGTTGGTATTGACCTGCCTGCCCACCACCCTTTTCGCCCAGGACCAGACGCCCGCTATCCTCTGGGAAGACTTTAACCACTATGTCCTGATCGCCAAGCCCGACCTGGCGCTGGCATCGGGGCAGGCGCTGCTCGAGCAGGCTGACAACCAGACCCTGCTGGCGACTGTCGAGACAAGCGACCGCAAGGCCTGGGTCAACGTCCTGGCCCGCGCCACCAAGATGGGCGAGGCTGACGAGAAGTACGCTGACCTGGTCAGCGTCTCCAAGGACCTTGATAGCCGTATCCAGGCCGCCCGTGTCGAACTCAGCCGTGACCCCGACCGGATCATGTCAGACATCGAGTTGCTGGCTCAGGGCCAACGCGCCCACCGCAACGCCAGCCAGCGCCTCGCCGCCGCCGGGCAGTACGCCGCACCGCAGATGCTCGCCGCGCTGCTGGACGAGAACCAGTCGCGTCTGCATCCTTACATCCTCGCCTCGATGGTCACCATCGGTCAGCCTTTGGTCGCCCCGCTCTCCGAAGCGCTGCC
Organism: Phycisphaeraceae bacterium; assembly: GCA_029260635.1. GTDB lineage: Bacteria > Planctomycetota > Phycisphaerae > Phycisphaerales > Phycisphaeraceae > JAJRRS01. The sequence goes on from JAJDCW010000264.1 coordinate 584, forward strand.
ACAACTGGACCCGGTCCCGATGCGGCAGGTCGCGCAGGTGCTCGCCGAGATCGGCTACCCCCAGGCGCTGCCCGCGATGAAGCAGGTCCTCGAATCCCCGACCGCCGATCCGGACGCCCGCGCCGCTGTGAAGGCCGCTTACAGCTCCCTGCTGACCTCCACTCGTCAGGCGGTGGACCTGAGTGCGGCGGAATGGAATCTTGGGCTGGGTCAGACCCAGTACACCACCGCGACCAGCAACAGTGAAGACCTCCCCGGCTACGACACCTCGATCGGCTCAGGCCTGGTCTGGGCGTACGGCCCCAAGATCGGTCTGGTCCCCACCCCCGTCCCCGGCGAAATCTTCGGCGATGTTCTTGCCATGCGTTCGGCCAAGCGTGCCCTCGCCCTGAATGACGGGCTTGACCCGGCCCTGAGCCTGTACCTCATGGCCAATCTTCGCCGGGAGAACAACCTCCCAGCAGATACCGTGGACCCCAGCTACCCAAGCGAGATGCAGCCCGCCGGGTTCTACGCGATGCTCGCCGGACCTGACCGTCTTCACGACGTGCTCGCCCGCGCCATCGCAGACGGCGACTCGGAACTGGCGCTCGACGCCATCGAAGCCCTCGCCGCCACCGCCGGCACCGACGCCCTGGTCAGCCGCGGCTCGGCTCAACAGCCGTTGATGGCCGCCCTGTCCTACCCCGACCGCAAGGTACGCTTCCGCGCCGCCGAGGCGCTGGCCCATGTCCGCCCGACCGAGGGCTTCCCCGGTGCCCACCGCGTGACCGCCGTGCTTTCCGAGGCTGTCCGCCAGACCGACACGAAGTACGCCATGGTCCTGGCCGACGATCAGGAAACCGTCAACAAGCTGCTCCCCGCCATCGGCGAGCTGGGGTACGAGGCCTTTGGCGGGATGTCCATGGCCGACGTCAGTTCGGAACTGAACCTCGTGCCCGGCATCGATCTGATCGTCGCCGCGGTCGACGCCGAGATGATTGTCCGACTCCACAACAACACCGCCAACGACTACAAGACCGGTTCCGTGCCGATCCTCGCGCTGCAAACCGTTGAGCAGCAGATCCGACTGGGCAACGCGCTGGGCGACAACACACGCGTCAGTTCGGCCCTGATCAGCGACGATGCGGATGAACTCAAGGCCGCCGTCGATGCCGCCTTCAGCGCCTACACCGGCGACGGCATCGGCGCGGATGAGAGCACGGAGTTCGCCCTGACCGCTTTGCGTCTGCTGCGTGAAGTCGCGGTCGGCAGCGAGATATTCAACGTCGCCGAGGCCCAGCCCGCCCTGATCCAGGCCCTGTCCGATGAGCGGGACGAGGTCAAGGTCGCGTCCGCCGCGGTGCTGGCCCTGATCGACAGCCCAGAGGCTCAGAACGCTCTAGCCGAGTCCGCCCTCTCGCTGGAAGGCGACCTGCAACTATCGATGCTATCGAGCCTCGCCGACTCGGCGACCTACTTCGGCAACCACCTGCCCGCCGGGCAGACCGACCGGATCCTCGAACTGGTCAAATCGAGCACCGACGAATTGGCCATCGCGGCGGCCCGCACCCACGGGGCTCTGTCGCTGCCGACCGCCAACGCGGTCAAACTGCTGACTGAATAAACCCAACCAGACCGGTCCCCTGTGGACCGGTTCTTTTTACCCTGATATATAATTATTTACTGATATAGTTTTAGCGGTGGTCAGATAATCCAAGAGTCGCCGGAACCGATCGAGATGACGCGACAGTGGATGGCCAAACCAGAACGTGAGCACAGCGGGCCTGATCCAGATAAAAAAAGAGCCCGCGGACTCTCATCCGTGGGCTCTAATGTTGGCGTGGTGTGTAAGCCGAGTTCTGTCCCACGGCGAGCCGTGGTGGCGACCATTTCTCTAGGCCTACCGTTGCCGATAGGCTCAAGCGACCTACCCGTGACACGGCCCAGAGGCCCGGGCCGAACAAGCCCGCGCGGTTGCCCGCTTGTGTCACTGCTTGGTCTTGCACGCGGTGGGGTTTACCTTGCCCGGGCTGTCACCAGACCGGCGGTGCGCTCTTACCGCACCATTTCAACCTTACCTGTGACCGGCGAGCCGGCCCATCGGCGGTATGTTTTCTGTGGCACTGTCCCTCACCCGGACCTGAGCCCGGGCGGGTGGGCGTTACCCACCACCGTGTCCTGCCGTGCTCGGACTTTCCTCGTCGGGCTCTGCTTGAGAACCCGCCGCGGCCGCCCTTCCACGCCAACAGGAAGATTGTACCCAGACCCCGCCCGACGCGTTCGGCGAACCGTGGTATCTTCTACTTATGTCCAAAGGGAACCTGTCACCGGAAGTCACGATCTGGACCGACGCTCAACACGCGCCGCTCTGTGGCGCGTTGATGAACCTGATGGCGTCGGCCCTGAAACCTATCGGCATCGGCGGGCCACCCGCGGCCGAGGTCAGCGGGCTCGCCAAGGACCTGAACTGCCAGCCACACGACGACCTGCGCAAACTCCTGGTCGATCATCCCGCGGCGTACCTCCTGCTGGCCAGCCTCGATACGGTGACGCCCGATGACCTGGCAGCCGTTACCGACCAGGGCACGGCCGTGCTGACACTCGAACCCATCGCCGGCGACCTCCAGGGATTGTCCGCGGAGCAGAAACTCGGCTCGGGCAATGGTGCCTCGGGACGAATACTACAAGCACCCGCGTTCAGCCAATCCCCCGGCTTCCTAAGCGCCGCCGACCCGAATGAGTTACTCGGCGACCGCCGGGCCATACGTTTCACCAGTGACGGCCAACCCGGCCACGGCTCACTGTTTGCCCGCCTCTTTGACGCGTGGGTGACCGTCCTGAGCTTTACACTCATCCCCGAGTCGATCGGCGCGTCGCTCGTAAACGAATCAACAGACACACCCGAAGACCTGCGCCTCCTTGAAGGCTCTCTGCTGGCTCACGCCCGGATCGCCGGCAATAGCGCCGCATTACTCGAGATCACGGACCGCGCAAACGGTACTCGCCGTGAACTGCGTGTCCAGGGTGACGACGCGTCTCTATCTATCACCGACGCCGCCTATACCCTGACCGGCCCGGAAAACAAGGTGCTGGATGAGGCCGAAGCCACCGGCCCGGCCGGCTTCGTCGATATGCTCGCGGCCCAGTGGCGCAGGCTCCTGGACCGCCCGATGCCGCCCGCGACCCCGATGCAGGCTAACCAACGGGCCGAAGCCATGGCCTGCTGCCTCGCCTGCCTGCTAAGCATCCGCACCGGCCAACCCGAAAGCCCCGGCAAGTTGCTGCAGATGAACCGCTAAGTAACCGAGGCCACCAGAATCACCCGGCCGGTGAAGTTTGACACCCCCCGTCACGTCCCTAAACTGACCACTAACTTTTCGGCAGAGCCGACCGTGACGAGGCCCCCTGGGCCGAGGCGCGGACAGCAGAAGGGTTTTGCGTGGCCGACCGGCGGTACGCCCCTTCGAGTTCACCGAGAATGGCCGGACCCCATCCCGGAGCCTCCCGCTCCCGCTAGAGGGTCTCTAACTAGCCGACGAGGCTTATGATTAAGACCAACTAGGCCCGTAGTGTAATGGTAACACCCTAGTTTTTGGTACTAGTATTCAAGGTTCGAATCCTTGCGGGCCTGTTTTCTGTCTTTTAGACGCACACACGACAAAGGCGTAACCCGTGACCGAAGTATTGCACAACTCTGATCTGAGCGACCGAGCCGCGCCGCAGGCCGTGATCCTCGCGGCCGGAAAGGGCACGCGCATGGGTGACGGCGACCTGCCTAAGGTCCTCTACGCAGTCGCCGACAAGCCGATGCTGTGGTGGGTCGTTAAGGCCTGCCAGGCTGCGGGCGTCTCCCGCTGTGTGATCGTCGTGGGCTACAAGGCCGACGATGTGCGTCAATCCTTGGACGGCCTCGAGGGCATTGAGTTCGTGGACCAGGGCGACCCCAAGGGCACGGCTCATGCCGCCCAGGTCACCCGCCCGCTGTTCGAAGGCCAACCCGATACCGACCTGTTCGTACTCGCCGGCGACGGGCCACTGATACGGACCAAGACGCTCGCCCGGCTTCTGGAGGTCCACCGCCGTCGCGGCGCGTCCGCCACCTTAGCAACCAGCATCATCGACAACCCCACCGGCTACGGCCGGGTCATCCGCAGCGCCGACGGTGGCCTGGAGCGTATCGTCGAACAGAAAGACGCCACCCCCGAACAGCTTCAGGTCCGCGAAGTGAACCCCAGCTACTACTGCTTCTCCAGTGAGTCGCTTTTCTCGGCACTGGATGAGGTAAAGGCCAACAACAGCCAGGGTGAATACTACATCACCGATGTGCCCGCGATCCTCAAGGGCCAGGGCAAGAAGGTCGAGGTCGTCGAGGCCGTGCCCGCGCAGGACGTTCTGAGCATCAACACCCAGGAACAACTCGCCGAGGTCGACGCCATCCTAAGGCAGCGTCTCGCGGGTGAATCGGTAGGGGCCGCTTAACTATGAGCAAAGCCGACCAAGACCAACTGAAGATCTTCTGCGGCCGCGCCAGCCGGGCTCTGGGCGAATCCATCTGCCGGTCGCTGGACCTGCCGATGGGTCAGGGTCACACCGAGATGTTCCCCGACGGCGAGATCCTGGTGAAGATCGAGGAAGACGTCCGCGGCCGCGACTGTTTCGTGATCCAGTCCACCTGCCACCCCGTCAACGCTCATCTGATGGAGTTGTTGATCTACATCGACTGCCTGAAGCGCGCCAGCGCCCGGCAGATCACCGCGGTGATCCCCTACTTCGGCTATGCCAGGCAGGACCGCAAGGACGAGGGGCGTACACCGATCACCGCCAAGCTGGTCGCCAACCTGATCACCGCAGCCGGTGCCGACCGCGTGCTGACGATGGACCTGCACGCCGCCCAGATCCAGGGCTTTTTTGATATCCCCGTGGACCACATGACCGCCCTGCCGGTGATCCTCGAGTACATCGAGAAACTCCGCAAAGACCTCGGCCCGATGTGCCTGGTCAGCCCGGACGTCGGCAACGTCAAGACCGCCAGCGCCTACGCGACCGCGCTGGGCGACGAGATCGCCATCATCGATAAACGTCGAAAGAGCGGCACCGTGGTTGAGTCGGCCAACATCATCGGCGACGTCAAAGACAAGACCGTCCTGATGGTCGACGACATGATCTCAACCGCCGGCACGATCTGCGAGGCCGCGAAGCTCGTGACCGCCAAGGGCGCACGCGACGTCATCGCCGCCTGCACGCACCCGGTGCTGGTCGGGTTGGCGATGGAACGGCTCCAGGAAGCACCGATCAGCAAGGTCATCGTGACCGACACGATCCCCTGCGGCTCGCGCTGTGCCCCGATCCAGGACAAGCTCGTCGAGCTGTCCGTCGCCGACCTGCTGGGCAAGGCGATGCACCGCATCCACCACAACATGTCCCTGTCGAGCCTGTTTAGGGTCGACGGCGGAAGCAAACGATAAACACAAACGAACAGAAACAATTTACACCCAGGCAAAAACGCCAGATACGGAGACGACACCATGAGCACCGCTACCCAACCCACCATCAAAGCCGAGGTCCGCGAACGGACCGGCACCCGCTACGCCGCACGCATCCGCGCCGAGTAGAAGATTCCTGGCGTGATCTACGGCCATAAGCAGGAC
>JAJDCW010000265.1 GCA_029260635.1 Phycisphaeraceae bacterium
CGTTACGGCGAAACCGATGACGGCCCACGCCTGCGTTTCCTGCTCGCCGACGCCAACCGCCGCAGCGTGCCCGCGTTGGACAAGCAGATGACATCGACCCAGTCTCATCCGGTTCAGGTGAGCCTCCAGGACGAGCGAAACGACCGTTTGCAGCAGGCACAGAACCTCTACAACCAGGCGATCAACGGGCTTGAGGCCCGCAAGGCTCGTGAAACGACCCTCAACCCGGTCGAGGAATTGTATTTGCGTAACGCCTACTTCTACCAGGCGGACTGTGCCTACGACCGTGAAGTGTTTGAGCAGGCGATCCAGTTGTACAACACCGCCGCGAACAACTACTCAGACGACCCGGCGTCCCTGGTCGCCCGGATCCAGATCGTGAATGCCTACTGCGAACTGGGCCAGTTCCAGCAGGCCAAGATCGCCAACGACAACGCCCGCCGGCAGCTCGAACGCATCCCGGACGAGGCTTTTGAGGACGAGAACCTCCCGATGAAGCGCGAGCACTGGGAGGACTGGCTCCGATGGACCAGCGAACGCAACTTGTTCAACGCCCAGGCCAACGCGGCGGGGGGGTAGAACGCTGTTCGCGCGGGGCTGAGTGGGCACGGATCGCTTGTCACAACCGGTGGTAAGCCCATCGCGCTGAGTTCTGGGAAATCGTTTCAGGGGGGAGTTTGCGGGGGCGTATTCGGGGGGGGTGTAAGAAATTGCGCTCCGAGGCAGGAATTGCCGATAGATAGTGAGCCAGGGCAGGATGCCCGGCCGGACACGGTGCCGACACCGTCTACGAATCGAGGTCATGGATGACCGTGAAGATGCAGGACACCCCATCTCAACAGGCCGACGCACTGCTCAAGCTACTCACCGAGCAGCACGACTTTTATAGCCAGCTCCACGACTTAAGCGGGCAGCAGGCCCGGTGCATCCGTGACGGCTCGACCGAGCAACTGCTCGCGCTGCTCTCCCAGCGGCAAACCGTGATCGACAGCATCACACGTTCTAACACACAGGTCGCCCCCTACCGCGAAAATTGGCCGTCTCTGCGTGACGTGGTGGATGCGGCACAGCGTGATGAGGTGCATAAGGTCCTCGATGATATCGAGCAGCTACTTAATCAGGTTGTCGAGCAGGACGAGCGCGATCGGGCCGAATTGAAGGGCGTGCAGGCCCAGATCGGCACGCAGATGGGGAACGTCAACCGCGCCGGTCAGGCCATGCAGGCCTACGGCCCACCCAAATCCAATATCAAGGCCCCGACCTTTACCGACCGTCAGGGATAATTTGCCCAGGATCAACAGGCAGGACCACGGATGACCAGCACGACTGAACAACTCGAAAGCCCCGCCGCGGTCAACGAAGACCGCATGGTGTCGTCCAGCCAGCCGTCTGCGCCGACAGCCACCTCCGAGGCCGAAGGGCTTGCCGAGATCATCCATGCCTACAACCAGGTCACCGACCGGCTCCAAAAAAGCCATGAAGTGCTCCAGTCCGAGGTGGTCCGGCTACGTCAGGAACTTGCCTCGGCCGACGCCAAGTTGCAACGGTCCAAACGCCTCTCCGCGCTCGGCGAGATGGCGGCCGGCATCGCCCACGAGGTCCGCAACCCCCTGGCCGCGATCCAGCTCTACACCTCGATGATCGCCGAAGACCTCCAGGGTCACGCCGAGCAGTTCCCCGAGCCGGTCCGTTGCGCACGCAAGATCGCCTCGGCGGTGCGTGGTCTGGACGGCATCGTCGGTGATGTACTCAGTTTCGCTCGTGAGATCGAACCCGCCCCGGCGGCGCTGCTTGCTGCGGACGTTTTCGAGCGCGTCCTTGCGACACACGCGCCGGCCATCCTCACCGCGAATGTCACCGTCAACAAACTATATATAGACACGCCCGATCTCTCGGTACTCGCCGACCCCGATATGCTGCATCGAGCACTGCTTAATCTGATCCGCAACGCCGTCGATGCCATGACCCTGGTATCGGGTCGCCGTGAACTCACCCTGGATGCCCGCGAAGACGAGAGTGGATTGACGCTGACCGTCGCCGATACCGGCCCCGGTGTGGATCAAGGCACGGTCGACCGCCTCTTCAACCCGTTCTTCACCACCCGTGCCACCGGCACCGGGCTCGGGCTCGCCATCGTCCACCGCATCGTCGATGCCCACGGCGGCACCGTCGGCGTCAGCGACAACCCCGACAGCGACCGCGGCGCAGCATTCACGCTATGCCTGCCGGCCTGTCGTATCACCCCCGTAGACCCAGCCGATGAAACCGCCTTTGCCGGAGCCTGTCTATGAGTAACAAGATCCTGGTCGTCGATGACAAACAGATGATGCGCGACAGCGTCGGCTCAACCCTGCAACGTGCTAACTACAGCGTCGTCGTCGCGTCCGATGGCAACACCGCCCTGAGCATGGTCGCCAAGCACCGGCCCGCCACCGTCATCACCGACCTGAAGATGCCCGAGATGGACGGCCTGGAACTGCTCGCCCGGCTTCGTCAGGCGGACGACCAGCTCCCCGTCGTGCTGATGACCGCCTACGGCAGTGTTAACGACGCCGTCGCCGCTATGAAAAAAGGCGCCTTCGATTTCATCCAGAAGCCCTTCGAAGGCGATCAACTGGTTCTGGTCATGCGTCGCGCGGTCGAGCACAGCCGGCTGCTGCGCGAGAACGCGGCACTGCGTACCGTCACCATGCCCCAGGGTGGCGACACACCACCGCTGGTTGGTAAGAGTCCGACGATGCGGCAACTCGCTCAGCAGATCCATCAGATCGCCAACTCCAACGGCACGGTCATGATAGGCGGCGATTCCGGCACGGGTAAAGAAGTCGTCTCCCGCACGATCCACGCCCACAGCATGCGTCGTGACAGCGTCATGCTTGCCGTAAACTGCGCCGCCCTGTCAAGCAACCTGTTGGAAAGCGAGTTGTTCGGCCACGAGAAGGGCGCGTTCACCGGGGCCGACCAGATGCGCAAGGGCCGTTTCGAGTTGGCCGACGGCGGCACACTCCTGCTCGACGAGGTCAGTGAGATCAGCCCCGAACTCCAGGCCAAGCTCCTGCGCGTGCTTCAGGAACAGAGTTTCGAGCGCGTCGGTTCGAGCCTGACACTGAACGTCGACGTCCGCGTCATCGCCACGACCAACCGCGACCTCGCCGCCGCCGTCGCCGCCGGTGACTTCCGCCAGGACCTCTACTACCGCCTGAATGTATTGCCGATTATTCTGCCGTCGCTGCGTCAGCGCACCGACGACATCCCGCTATTGATCGAGCACTTCCTCCTGCAGCTGGCGATGCGTGACGGCCGAGAGCCCAAACGCTTTGATGACGAGTCGATCGGGCTGATGCAGCAGTACACCTGGCCGGGTAACGTCCGTGAGTTGCAGAATATCTGTGAGCGTGCCAGCGTTCTCAGCCGTGGCCGGATCATCAAGGCCGGGCTGATCCAGCCCTGGCTGATCGCGCCCGAGCCGACGGTCCTGATCCAGCCACCGGGTCAGCCCGTCTCGGTCACAGCCATGGCCCAGCCCAGAAACGCCACCCCCGCCGCGGTGACGGCAGCCGCATCCGCCTCAACGACCGGCGGCATCCGCAGCCTCGAAGAGGTCGAACGCGAACAGATCATCCAGACCCTCGGCTACTTCTCCGGCAACCGTATGCGGACCGCCAAGGCCCTAGGCATCGGCGTCCGGACACTCGGCCTGAAACTCAAGAAGTGGAAGGAGATGAACCTCGTTGCCCAGACGATCTGACCTCAATGCCGTGCAATTTGCCGCACCGCCCGCGCAATCCCTGCGTGGTCTTAGCGCAAACTTTGCGCGTTCCGGTCGTCCGAACGCGGCGAGACCCGCCGTCCGTGATCCTAAATCCCGCATCCCGTTCTGGCACGATACTTGCCGATTCGTTCTAGCAGCGCCCGGCGTTCGGCGCGCTGTATCTGTGGAGTCTTGGGCATGATCAGCAAACTATTCACCAGCGGTTCGATGCAGTCCGTGGAGCGGCTGGTCCAGTTCACCGGGGCCCGCCACAAGGTCCTGACGAACAACATCGCCAACTTCGAGACCCCGTTCTACCGATCGCGCGACCTGGACCCGGTGAAGTTCCAGGCCGGACTCCGTGACGCCATCGATTCCCGTCGCCGCTCCGGTGCCAGCCCGATCCAGGGCGTCCTGGAGATGCGCGACACCCGCCAGGCCCGGTTCCACGCCGACGGCGCTACCTTCCAGCCCGAATTCGACGACAGCGGCATCATGTTCCACGACCGCACCAACGCCGACGTCGAACGCACCATGCAACACCTGGCGGAAAACACCATGGCCCACAACGCCGGTATCCAGATACTCAAGAACCAGTTCGACCTGCTCAAGACGGCGATCAGAGGAAGAGTTTGATTTTATTTAACATGCCATGAGCGTAAGCTCATGGACACCATGACCAACCCCTAAAGGCTCAAAACCATGTTCGGTTCACTAGACGTATCGGCATCCGCACTCGTCGCTCACAGGACGCGACTCGAGTCGATCTCCGCGAATATCGCCGGGTCGCAGGCGATTGAGAACCCCGACGGCGACCACGACCCGTTCCAGCGTCGCATCGCCGTGTTCGCGCAGGGGGACCCGGTCTCCGGCAACCCCGACGGCGTGCACGTCCGCGAGATTATGCAGGAAACCTCCTTCATCGAGAAGTACGAGCCCGGCCACCCCTTCGCCGACGAAGAGACCGGCATGGTGACGTATCCGGACATCAGCCCCGAGGTCGAGATCATCAACGCCATGTCCGCCTACCGGGCTTACGAAGCAAACATCACCGCCGCCGAGGCGACCAAGTCCATGCTACAGGCGAGCCTGAGGCTTTTGGCGTGATGCGAACGACGAACGAATCAATCGGCCGGGAATGATTGCCCCGCCAAGTTGGATGGATAACACACGATGACCGATCCCTTAGGACTCATCCCCGGAACCCAGGGCGTCTCGCCGTTAAACAACGGCTCAACAAACGCGCGCCGCCCCGATGCCAGCGCACCGGCGGGCGGCCCCAGCTTTAAAGATGCGCTGATGAAACAGCTTGATCAGGTCAACCGGTTGCAGCAGGATGCTGAGATCGCGATCGAAGACGTGGTGTCCGGCAAGCGCGACGATGTGGATAACGTGTTGATAGCCAAGCAGAAGGCCGACATCGCTTTCCAGATGCTGCTACAAGTACGCAACCAGATGATGGACGCTTACGACGAGATCAAGCAGATCCGCGTGTAGTGGAGAGTAGTTAGCTTTTAGCTATTAGCTATTAGCAAGACAGAGAAGAACGGGCGGGGACCGCCTGAGTATGGAAGCAACGAGCGGTTAGCTCGAATCGGCATGGAGGCCGGTGATGGAATTTGCGAAAAGAGCATGGGCCCAGATCGGGTCGCAGATGCATGGGGTGAACACCCAGACCAGGGTCATCATTGGTATGGGGCTTGTGGTCATGGCGTTGGCCGCGACCCTCGTGTTTATCCTCTATGTCGTCCCCGAAGAGACCGCTGCGGTCGGTCTGGCTGGGTCAAACTCCTCCGAAGCAATCTCGCAGCTCAGCGCGGCGGGGATCGAAGCCCAGGTCGACAATGGTCAGAACCGTGTCCCCGTCGAGAGCAAGCATCAGGCGTTTCTGCTGCTCGCGCAGGGCGACCTGCTGGGTGAGAGCCCCGCGGGCATGATGGATCGGATGTTTGAAAACGCATCCCCGTGGGAAACCGATACGAGCCGGGCCGCCCGGTCCAAC
>JAJDCW010000266.1 GCA_029260635.1 Phycisphaeraceae bacterium
CGGCGTCCTGGCCGTAGAAGTGCATGTTGTGCTCTTTAAGCGGGTCGGCTTCGCCCGGCGTGTATGGGTTGAGGAACAGCAGCTCCCCGATGCTGCCGATGCCGGGTTTGTATGCCGTGCCCATCGTCCGGTTCACGGAGATCAGCGGCCCCGCATTGATACGCTCACGGATGTTAAGCGGCCCGTTCACATCACTGAAGGGCGTACTGTTATCGTTGTCGGCGTGCCCGGCGGCTGCGCGGATCGGCTGGTCGCGGTACGAAACGATCATCCGCATCAGCCTCTCGGTCTGGGCGATGCTTTCACCCAGCGGCGAGACCAGCGTCAGGATGTGCAGCGGCGCGGTGTTGACATTGATCGTACCGGGGATGAACAACTCCTCGGGGTTGTCGATCGAGGCCGTCTCCCCGGGGCCGGCGGTCGCCGACGTGTTCGGGTCGCCGTCGCCGTCGTCGTTGTCGTTGTCCTCGCCGTCGTGGCGTGGGCTGTTGGTGGTGAACAGGTCCATCAGCACGCCGGCGTGGGGGATCCCCGCACCCGGGGCGCCCAGGTTGTCCGGGGAGTTCAGCACGACGAAGTCCGGGTCGTTGGCGTCCAGCAGCAGGAAGTGGCGGTTGTCATTCTCCTGCCCAACCCGGTCGGAGAACGGCACGGTGTCGGTGAAACCGAACATATGGACCCACGCCAGTTCGGCGATGCTGCGCATCGGCCGGTTCGCCAGCGGAAGCTGGAACCCGGCCGGCATCGTCCACGTCCCGGCGCCGACGGTCTTGCCGTCGGTCTGGAACTCGTGGACACCATCATCGTAGGTGCCGGGGCCGGTTGGTGACGCTTCCGGGAGGGCGGCGTTCGACCCGTCGCCGGTGTCGATGCTGATGTAGTTGATCTCGTCACTGTTCCGCCAGAACGAGCGCTGCGCGTGCTGGGGGTCATGGGGGACGGTCACGTCCACGTTCGACGGCCCGTGTGCCTGGTCCGCATCGAACTGGGCGTCGGTGTCCATCCGGTCGTAGGTCACCCAGTCCGGTACACCCAGGCTGTCCGGATTCACATTGACCTGAAGCAATACGGAAATCTGCGTGCCGTCGATGTCGAACGTGAGTTGGTCGGTGGGTATTCTGATCAGGTTCGTAGCGCCGGTGAGGTTCAGCTCGACGGCCTGATCGGCTCCCCAGCCCTGGCCGTTGGTTGTCGGGTCGGAGGTATCGCTCACAATCAGCAGCGTGTCGTCCTGGTTGGTGCTGTCACGGGCGGCGATGTTCGTCAGGGCGGGGTCGTTGTAAATCCAGCTGGATACCTCCGCCCCGTTCTGCTCGATCACGATGCGGATCAGGCCGTTGAGGTCATCCCCGCGCATCTCGTGTGCGAACGGGTTGCCCAACTCCAGGACGACGCCCTGCGTGTCGTCTATAACGGTCCAGGTCTCATACACCCCGTCGGGCGTCCCCGCGGGCACGAGGTCCGCGTCCCGATACAGCACCTGGAAGTACGCCTCGCGCAGGAACGGCAGGCGCTCCAGACCGAACGCACGGTTGCCGGGCTGTTTTCTCAGGCTCTCACTCCCGTAGTAGCCGCCCGGGACACTGTCGGCATCGGAGTAGTCCTCGATCGCCATGGCGTATTCAGCCGCCAGGTCCGTCATGAGATCGTTGTCAGAGATCCGCAGGTAGTCCTGTGGCCCGGGCGTGCGGATCAACGGGAGCTTGAAGGCCAGGTTGATGAGTTGGCGTAATCTGACCGACTCGGGGTCGCTGTCATTGACCTGCTCGCTGAGGTCGAACTTATCGATGCCGGCCGGGCCCCCCGCGCCGCCGTACTTGGTGACGTAGGCGCCGACGCCGCTGGAGACGGTGAGCATGTGGCGCAGGCCCGCGAACCGGCGGTCGACCACGGCCTGGCGCTCGCCGTTCTCGTGGCCGTAGAACCAGTGGCCGATGGATTCCTTGTTCCGGTTGCCAAAGACGCCCGCAAGGCCGCCGACCAGGTCCATATACGACGCCTCGGCCGGCGCGACCGGGGGGGTCTGCCTAAGCAGCCGGGGCATCCGCCGCTCAAGCGGGGACTCGACCGACGTGTCGTTGATCCCGCCGAAGCGGCGCAGCTCGATCTCCGAGTCGGCCAGGAAGTTCCGGTCGATGTAGCCATACAACGAGGTCTGGTCTTTCCAGATCAGGTCGACCTCCGATTCCCGGAAGTTGATGCCCGTCAGCAGGTCGATCGTCCCGATCTGGGCGGCCGGGATCTGGGAGATCCGGTGCTTAAAAACATCGGTCAGCTCGTCGGCCCAGGCGTTGGAGGTCGTGGTGTTGGGTCTGATCCACCGGACGGCGAGCCGGCTGAGGTCCATCCAGGCCGGGTTGTAACCCCGGGACATCGTGGGCGGTGAGAAGTCATCGTTGGGGTTCGAGAAATCGTACAGCGCCACGGCACTGTTCAGGTTCGCCATCGAGCTGAGGTCGACGATGCGGACGGCCATGATGTACTTACGGCCGGCGAAGTCGCGGACCGGGACCGGGACCCACTGCCAGCGGCTGTCCATGATCCCGTCCATGTCCGAATCCACACCCAGCGGGATCGTCCGCCCGACAGGGGGCTGCTCCAACTCCGCCAGTGAGATGTCCGTATCAGAAAATCGGATGTCTCCGATTGCGCCGTTGATGGGCTGCTGGACCTGAGCGGGGTTGGTGTTCTCGATGTCCAGCCAGATGCCGGTGAGGTTGGTCAGGTGCAGCCAGCGGTACTCGTCGGCCGGAATGCCGACGTAGGCCGGCGCGGTCGATGCCAGCCAGCGGTCGTCTTCATGGGTCGGCTTGAACGTGCCGGGCCCGGTGCTGACACCGGCACCGTTAACCAGGCGCGGGGTCCCGTTGAGCAGTTCCGCGTTGTAATTCTGGACATCCTTGGTCCAGGGGTAGTCGTACAACTCACGGCCGTTGATGGCGTTCTCGAAGACGTCGTCCTTAAGCTGGTTGCCGACCTCCGCGAGGATGCCGTTGATGACCAGGTCCATGTAGTTGCGTTCGTGGCGCGCGGTGGCGGCCTGGTCCAGGCGGACGCGTTGCAGGAACGCGATCCCGATCAGCGCGATGATCACCAGCACCGTCACGCAGAGGATCAGCAGGGACCCCTGCTGGCGGGGGTTGCGGTTGAATACATCATGTGTCATAGGCTTCATCGTTCGCCTCCTTCCAAGGTGGCGGTGGGGGGCCAACCGTATAGGGCCTTACTACTTGCCCTGATGGTTGACCGGGATGATCGTCTCAAACCACGCCCCGGCCTCGGGCTCGGTCTCACCGGTCACGCGATCGACGGTGATCTCTCGCCCTTCAAACTCACCCCGCCGGTCGTGCAGCCGGTACCGGATACGGATCAGCCACGGCCAGGAGGTGAAATCGGGCGACCCCGCGTGCTGCCAGACTAAGGCGGCACCCGCGCGCGGATGAAAAGCGAGGATACCGGGTGGTACGTTCGGCTTGTACAGGTTCGTATTTGGCACCGGGTAGGTCACCGGCGCGTTCACGTTGAAGTTGTTTGAAACCGAGTTCAGGTCGGGGTTGCTGGCCACGTTGGTGTACCACTTGATCCGCCCCTCGGGGTCGCGGTCCAGTTCGCCATCCGGCCCCGCAGTGATCTGGGCGTTCGTTGACACATAGTGCACACCGGTAACGACATCCCCCGCCCACTCGACAATGAAGTCGCTGACCCCACCCATGAAATAGGTGTGTGCCGGGGCGACGTCGCGGGTTTCGAGCAGAGTTGCGGAAGGTTTAGCAGACGTTAACAGAGCCAAATCTCGTTGAGTAAAGGTCATCGTGAGCGCCTGGCCCTGATAGGCTAGCGCGGTCGGCATGCTGCCAAGTCTCGGACCGTTGCTGGCGTGATTAAAAATATCATCGAGCGTAAACTCGCTGATATCGGTGGTTCCCCACCAGAGTTTTCCGCCACCATCGACGTCGGTAATTGAACCAACACCATAGGCATAATTGCCTACAGGCGCAGTATCAGGGTCTCCCGGTGCTAATGGATTCCAGCCGGTCAGGAACAGGGCGTGCCTGCCGAGGACCCAGTCCTGCGCGATCGCGTTGGGGTTGGTGCCGTTGACTCTGCCCAGGTCGTGGTTGTTGATATTGAACGTGCTGGGGTCTGCGGGTAGTTGTACGGCGTGTCCGTACCAGAGCCGGACGTAGTCGGCGTTGACCGAGTTGCGCATGTCCCCGCTGTAGGTCC
>JAJDCW010000267.1 GCA_029260635.1 Phycisphaeraceae bacterium
GACGCCGGGCGGTTCCTGCGTTCGGCGGTGGTCCGCGAACGGGTTTGGGCACTGGGTGAGCGTTGGCTTGAAGAGGATAACCCGCAGCCGACCGAGATCGAACCGGGCTGCCTGGCGTTCCCCGCGTTGGAGTACGAGAACCGGCGTGTGAACGGGGTGGTGGTGGCGCTGCGTTTCGAGCCAAAGGTGTTCGATGGCCAATGGTTCCACTCCGTCTGCCGAAAGGTCGGGGCCGACCCCGACCAGGCCGAAGCGGCCTTGAAGCCCTACACAAGCGTCGGCCACGCCGACCCTGAGACGATCCACGCAGCGTTGACCCAGGCGATGCGGGACCACACGCAGATCCGCGGTGACGCCCATGCGATCGATCAGTTCAGCGAGCAGTTGCTGACGTCCTACGAAGAGACGAATCTGCTGTTCCGGATCGCCCGGATGATGAACGGCCTTAACGACCCGACCGCGTTGATCCCGACGTTCTGCAACCAGATCCTGCCCGTGCTGCCATTCAGTTGGATCGTGGTGCGGTTCTGGGACCAGGCCAGGAAGATCGCCGGGCTGACCGACCGTTTCGTGACGGCCGGCGCGTTGCCCTGCCCGGCCGACGCGTTTGACCGTGCCGTGATCAACGAATTCGGTTCCAAGTCCAGTGAAGACTGGACCCGTTTGTTAGTTCCGTCGTCGGGAGGGATCGCCGCTCTGGTCGGTTCCGAAGTCATCGTGCAGCAGGTTACCCACGATGGGGAAGTGATCGGCGTGTTGATGGCGGGCAATAAAGCCGGCTCCAACCCGATGGAGAGCGACGTGACCAGCGGGGACATGATGTTCCTCGAAGCGGCGGCCAACCTGCTGGGCGTCTTCCACGAGAACCGTGCGCGCTTCGACGAACAGAAACAGCTGTTCATGGGGACGCTTCAGGCATTGACCGCGTCGATCGATGCCAAAGACGAGTACACCCGTGGCCACTCCGAACGGGTCGCCTATCTGGGCGCGCAGCTCGCCGAAGCCATGGGCATGGATCCCAAAGAAATCGAGTTGGTTCACACCACCGGGCTGGTGCATGATGTGGGCAAGATCGGTGTCCCCGAAGCCGTGCTGCGCAAAACCGGCAAGCTGACCGATGATGAGTTCGACCAGATCAAACAGCACCCGGTCACGGGGTACAACATCCTCAAAGGGATCCCCGCGATCGATCCGATCCTGCCGGGCGTGCTATATCACCACGAGCGGTGGGACGGCCGGGGCTACCCCGAGGGGCTCGAGGGTGAAGACATCCCCCAGATCGGCAGGCTGCTTGCGTTGGCGGATACGTTTGACGCGATGAGTTCGACCCGCTCCTACCGGCCTGCGATGCCACGAGAAGCCGTGCTGGAAGAGATCAAGAACTGTGCCGGGACCCAATTCGACCCCGCCCTGGTGCCGAAGTTTATTGGGCTGGATTTTAAGGGGTACGATCGTCTGGTCGCCAAGCACGGCGCGGCGAACCGGTCGGCGGCATGAACCTCTACCGCATCCAATCGCTATAAAACTCTCCACGTTCGGCAAGGGTCAATTTACGTGGCGTTTCCATGTGCCTTCTTGCACGGTGCCGTCGCCGTTTAGCATGACGTAGAGCATAAACCGGGCCTGCCCTGAGTCACCCACCCCAAACAGAAGCACGGGGTCGGTGGTATTATTCAGAACATTTCCATCAACCAGGTCTGACGCGACGAGTGTGAAAGACCCGCCACCGAATGACACATTCGTTAAGACACCCGATGCCAACACGCCGCGCCAGCCCAGGGCATTGTTCTGGACTTCCCACAGGCCGCGGTCGATCGCGGTACGCGCCAATTCACGGGACTTGACCTTGTCACGGGCGGAGGAAGTGGCCCTAAGCTGGACCCGCGCGGCCATGAGCGAGGATATCCCGATGGTCGCGACCAGCAGGGACGAGGCCAATACCAGGATATAGACCGACCCACGCTGTCGGTGTCCGGCCTTCGTTAATCTCACTATATTCGGCTCCATCATCAGTTATCCATGTCGGCTAGAGCCCAAGCAAATCAGGGATCAACTCAAGCAACCCTTCATCTTCATCCCCGGCAAGATTACTTGGCCAGCCATTAGTCCTCAGTGCCGAGAGCTTCGTCACCGGGCGCCCGTTGTGCTTGACGACGACCTCGATACGCTTGATCCCGGTGGGCGTAAGTGACCCGAGGTTCGGGTTCACGGAACTGGCCCAGCCAACCTGGACCTCACGTGTCCAGCCCTGCATACCTGACAGGGACGTTCCGTCCTTGGCCTCGGGCGGGCCGGCCGACCAGCCCTTGTAGTCGTCGATGTCGTCCCAGGCGGACCGGCTCCCGCTGAACTCGCCGCTCTCCCGGCCGAAGGCGGGCGTATCGTCCGGCTCCTCGTAGGCCTGGTTCAGGATCTCCGACATCAGTTCATCCGCCAGCATCGGGCCGAGTGTCTGCTCTGTGCTACGTGACTGGGTGACACGTGAAGCACCGACCGTGTTCAATGCCGCGACGAGCATGAGCCCGACGATCAACATCGACATGACGGCTTCGATCAGAGTCACGCCGGCCGACCTTACAGAGGAGGGGTCGGGTGAGTTCACGCATGGAAGATGTCTTGTGTTCATGGCATCTCCGGCTGATTCAATGTGGGCGTCATTGATCGGACCTCGGTCGCCGGGTCGGTCCCGGGATTCAGGGTCACGGTGACCGCCTGCAGCACCTCGATCGGCGGCTGTGACTGCATCGTCGAGTACGTGCCATACACGTAGAACAACATTGATCGATCCATGTCCCCGTCCTTCCATATCCAGGCCGCGTCGCCCTCTGCAAATGCGAGGTTGCTATCGAAAACATCCTTTCTGTGGAACTCCAACCGCGCGGGTTTGTCGAGATTGCACAGAAACACGAGAAACAAGCCGGTTGATGGCGAGATCGACTTTGCACTGGCAAATGACTTTTCCATCCACTGATATTCGGCCGGCAGTGCACCGGCCGCGATTACGGTGCTGTCAATGACGGTGCTGCTCGGCTCCTGGTTTCCCGAAGCCGGGAGGCACAGCTGAACCGTCACCGGGGCCAAATCGTGGTCCTGTTTCGCCCTGAA